>JANPBJ010000288.1:0-1571 GCA_031430375.1 Acidimicrobiia bacterium | reverse complement strand
GTTGTGCGTAGGTGACGTCGAGGACGTCGGCGCGAATCGATGTGGCCACCACGTTGCCGCGCCAACGGGCCACGTTCGGCACACAGATGGCAGTGGTCTTGCCGGCGCGCGGAGGGCCGACGACGAGCAGCGGCTGACCCTTATCGAGCGCAACGAACTGTCCGTTGCGGCGGCCGACCACAACCCGGTCTCGGGGCCAGGTAAGTGTGAGCAGCTCCTCGAAATGCACGGCAGGTTCCCCCGGGTCCGGTCGATCCCCCAACGGCGCGGACCCAGGCGTTCAGCCCCGCGCTCCACCGATCGTACGTTCGTTGGCGTGCACAAATCCACAGGCATTTGCTGCCAATTCTTTCGCGATTGCTGACCGTCGGGTCTCGGACCCGATGGCCGTGTGGGGATATCTCACCTGCTGGCTGATGACAACCCCGATTCGAGGAGCGGGGTCTCGTCGTACTCTGGTGCTCTCAGGAGGGCACCGTGAGATTCCAACGAATCAGCATTGATCCGGCACTCATGGGTGGCCGGCCGTGCATTCGTGGTCTCCGAATTCCCGTCGCGACTGTCGTGGCGATGGTTGCGGATGGAATGACCGTCGAGGCAATCCTCAGAGAACACCCGGACCTCGAAGCGGGCGATGTTGCCGAGGCACTCCGCTACGCCGCCGACGCCGAAGTCGAACTCCGCGTGGTCGCGGATCGCGATCGGTTCGTCCTGTCCCCGGGCGCGCAGCGTCACTGGGACGAACTCAATCGCCGACCAGCGCGCGATCTTCGGGGTCTGCGCGAACTCGTTGAGCGACCCTCGCCCTTCGCGTCGTCGTGAATCCGACGGTCGGCGGCCGGACCGCCTTCGGCTCGTCGCTCATGACCTCACGCTACTGAGGCATCCGCAACAAGGCGCCCGTGATCGCCGACGCGAACTCGGCAATTCTCGCCCCGCGCGACGCCGTGGACCTCAACGCATCGTGGTCATAGGTCATCGGTAGCATTCTCCCTATGGCACGGCGCACCGAAGACTTCGAACTTGACCACGCGGTGGTGCTGATCCCTGACCACTACGAGCTGTCCATGGACGATTGGCTCCGCTCGTTGCGACGCGGCGAACCGAGCGAGTTGCCGATTTCGGGCGCTGAGTTGGTCGAAGAGGCGCGGAACGAGAGCGAGTGACCGCGTTCGTCCTCGACGCGTCGGCAGACGTCGGGTCGGCGAACGTCGATGAACACTTCCGAGCGATCCTCCGACACACGCGCCCGACCTGATCTGTTCGAACCGGTGAGACCAGCGCGTTCCGGAATCCGCCGCCGTTACGCGAGCTTCGCGATGGCGAACACCAATCCGACCATCGCGATCTGAGTGGGGAACAACCAAAGTGTCAGCCCGTGCAACTCGTCGAAACGAGTATTTATGTGCTCGAACTGCTGGGCCAGAGCGGCAAGGTCCTGCTTCGTCGCTACGTCGGCCCAGCCGACTGGGGGTAGGTGCGCCATCAATGCGTCGGCCACGTCGGGACCCAGCTTCTCCTCGAGGCCCGAGTACATCTCGTGCCGCGTGCGTTCATCAACCGCCATCGTA
>JANPBJ010000287.1:0-3924 GCA_031430375.1 Acidimicrobiia bacterium | reverse complement strand
AACGATGGGAGGCGGGTACCCACCTCCGGCTCTTGATCGCGAATCGGTTGACGTCATCCCGGTCCGGATGATCAAGCAGCAACGGACGGAGGGGGCCGATACTCGAGCCGTTCGATACGGCGACAACGGACACCTGGGTCGCGAGGAGCGCGGCCAACCCGCGGGCCTTCGAGCCCGACGGTCCGACCCAGGCAACGATGGGAACCCGCGAGTCCCTCACCGCACGGACCAACGGCGCCGAATCCACGTCGACCGCGCCGCCGGAGTTGAACTTGATCACCAGTAACTGTCGGCGATCGCGATTCGCGTTACGAATCGCGTCCTTGATGAGCGCGGCGTTCGGCGGATCGATGAGACCGTCGATCTGAATGACGTCGATCCCCCGACCGCTCGACGCCGCATCTGCGGAACCACCCCCGAAGACTCCCACCAGGAGCCCCAGGAGGACGAGAGTCACCGCGACTCGGCGACGGCCCGAAGCTCGCACTCCCGTAGGCTCGGAATGATGGAGCTCGCTCATTTCTGCTCCACCTCTCGAGTGGTCATCGTTGCGGGCAAGGGGGGTGTGGGCAAGACCACCGTGACCGCGTCGTTGGCGGTGGCCGCGGCGCGGACGGGCATGACGGTGCTCATCGTGGAGGTGGAGGGTAAATCGGGTCTCGCAACCGCCTTCAATCGGCCCGCGCTCGGATATGAGGAACATGACCTGGCCCCAGGGATTCGGGGCCGGACGCTGACTCCCGACGAGGCGCTTCGAGACTGGCTCGAAGGCAACAGTCTCAAGCGAATTTCGAAACGGCTCGTCCAAACCGGCGCCCTCGACGTCATTGCGACCGCGGTGCCCGGAATGAAGGACATTCTCGTCCTCGGCAAGGTCAAGAGCCTCGAGCAGACCCGGGCGGCCGATCTCATCATCGTGGACGCTCCCGCGGCAGGGCATGCGCTCACCTTCCTCACCTCCGCCCGCGGGCTCCTCGATGCGGTGAGCGTGGGGCCGGTGCGCAAGCAGGCGGCCGATGTGGTGGAGATGCTCACCGATCCCACTCGCTGCCAGGTCATGCTCGTGACGTTGCCGGAGGAGACGCCAGTGAACGAGGCAATCGACACCGCGTTCGCGATTGAAGATCGGGTTGGGCTGCGGCTCGGCCCGATCGTGGTGAACGGCTGTTACGAAGATCTGCATCTCGACGCAAGGCAGATGACCGCAGCCGCGACCATGGACGACATGGCCGCGGTCGGGTTCGACACCGAGTTCGACGGCCGCCGCGAGCTCGTCGCCGGTCTCACCCAGGAAGCCGAGGATCTCGCGGCCGCGGCCGCGTTTCGCGCGGAACGATGCGCGATTCAAGGTGCCCAAACCGAGCGACTCGCTCAACGCCTCCCAATCGGTCAGATCCGTCTGCCGTTCCTCTTCCGGTCAGAAATCGGTGCTCCAGAGATCGAGATGCTTGCCGACGCGTTCACCGACGGGCTGGCCCCGCTGTGATCGACCGACCGGGTCACCGGCAAACCCTCGACGACGTGGTGGACAACGGCCGCATCGCGGTGTGCTGTGGTTCCGGTGGCGTGGGCAAGACCACGACCGCCGCGATCCTCGCCATCGAAGGTGCCCGCCGCGGCCGGCGCACCGTGGTGGTCACCATTGATCCCGCGAAGCGACTCGCCAACGCCCTCGGGCTCGACGGTCTCACCAACGAACCCGTCCTCATCGACCCAAGCCGATGGGATCCGGGTGCCGACCGCATCCCCGGCGGCGCGCTCTCGGCGATGATGCTCGACACCAAGAGCACGTTCGACGGTCTGGTAACGCGCTACGCAGAGTCGCCCGCGCAGGCCCAACGCATCCTCGCCAACAACTTCTACTCCAACATCTCCGGTGCCCTCTCCGGCACCCAGGAGTACATGGCGATGGAGAAGCTGCACGAGCTGTACCAAGACGGTGGGTTCGATCTCATCGTGGTGGACACGCCGCCGAGCCGCCATGCGCTTGATTTTCTCGACGCGCCGGCCCGGCTCCTGCGCCTCCTGAACAACCCGATTTTTCGGATACTCATGGTTCCGACGCGCACGTACCTCAAGGTGGCGGGCGCGGCCGTGCAGGCGTTCATCCGGCGCGTGTCGCGCGTCGTGGGCGCAGAAGTGGTGGACGACATCGTGACCTTCTTCCGCGCCTTCGAGGGGATGGAGGAAGGGTTCCGCACACGCGCGGCACGAGTGGTGGAGATCCTCAAGAAGGACGAAACCCGTTTCGTCCTGGTGACTTCCCCGCGCCGGGACGCTATCGACGAGGCGCGTTTCTTCGCCGAACGGATCGGCGACCACGACCTCACCGTCGACGCGCTCATCGTGAACCGAGTACACCCGCGATTCGGTACGGAGTCGGCGGCCGCGCTCCGGGCACGTGGAGAATCACTCGGCGAACTCACGCTCCCCCGCCGCGCCGAACGAGACGCGCGTGATCGGCTCGCCGAGCGGTACGACAACCTCGCGAACTTCAACGAGATCGCGGAGCGGGAGCGGGCGCAGATCGAAACCGTGCGGGTGCGGACGCGCTCGGCCGCGGTGGCATTCGTCCCGTACCTGGCCCATGACGTGCATGACTTCGAGGCATTGGCGGAGGTGGGCCGAATCCTGTTCGCTCCCGCCGTTACTGAGGCGTTGGCCCCGCCGGCCGGAGAGTAAAGTTCTCGGGTGACCACGATCCTCGTTGCCGCCGAAGCCACATGGATTCGTGACCAGGTGACCACTGCATTCACCGGCCCCGGCCAGCAGGTCATCGAGGTGCGGCGGGGTCAGGACGTGCGGGATTCCGTCGCCCAGCACGCACCCGATCTGGTGGTGCTCGACATGCAGATCGCCAACATGGGCGGGATCGCAGTTGCGATCGACCTGCGGATGGAAGCGGCCGAGGGTCGGGTGCCACCTACCAAGATCCTGTTGCTGCTCGACCGCGAGGCCGACCGTTTCTTGGCCAAGCGGGTGGACGCCGACGCCGTACTGGTCAAGCCGATCGACGCGGGAATCTTGCGCCGAGCCGCCAAAGATTTGCTCGGACCGGTAACGGCTCCCATCTCCAGCTGAGGGATCGCTACACTCTCGCCCCCTACGGGATGTGGCGCAGTTTGGTTAGCGCGCAGCGTTCGGGACGCTGAGGCCCCGGGTTCAAATCCCGGCATCCCGACCAAGAGGACACTGTTCGAACCCTGACGTTGAAAAACGGTGGGGTTCGTTACTTCTCCGGGCAGTTTTCCGAATGGTCGCTCCAATGGCGCGAAGCCCAGCTCCATCGCCAGCCACATTTCAAACTCTTCGTCGCTCACATCAGCCGGTTCCGGCACTCGTCCTCGCTCGTACATTTCCGCCACGTCGCCCGTCGCTACCTCGGGCACGTCACCCCGCTGGATGGCCGCCGCCTCGTGCTCCAGACGCCCTCCAAGGTCCTCCTGCAAGACGTGGGCGTAGCCCGGCGCCAAGTTGACCCCGACGACCTTGTCGTCGGTGATCCAGACCCGCTCGAACACCGACCGGTTCATGGTCCGTCGACCGACTGGTCCAAGCCCTCGGTAGAGAACCTGTCCGTTTCCCAGTGTGTCGAGGATTTCTTGAACTTCCGTTTCGATGTCGTCGAATTGCAGGCGAGTCATCGCTAGTAGGTGCTCGGCTTGTGCCCGTTCCTTCCGGATCCGTTGCTGCTCGCTCTGTAGGAGCGAAAGCGACACTGCTTCGGCGTAGTGCGCTTCCAGCAGCTTGCGCTCTTCGCGTTCCAGCTTCACCAGTCGGCGTTCTTGCCGGACCAGTTCACGCTCGCTTGTGGTGCGCAGAACACCGAGGTGGTGTTCGATCTGCTCACGGGTGTGGGCCAGCTTCTCGTCGCTCGGTCGAATCTGACCCCAATAGTCCTCGACCAGCTCCTCGGCGCGTTCC
>JANPBJ010000286.1:0-4302 GCA_031430375.1 Acidimicrobiia bacterium | reverse complement strand
GGGAAAGCAGAACCCCATCGGAAGCAGCGCCACCTGGGCCGGGTCGTAGAACACCTCGGCGGTGATGCCGAGCCAGTCCCTCAACCGATCGCCGCTCACGTCGGAGAATGGGATCCCCGACTCGTGCACCTTGCGCCCCGGGGCTTGTCCGACGATGAGAATCCGGGCGGCCGGGTGGAACTGCAACACCGGTCGGGGGCCGAGGGGCAGGTGTTCCGCGCAGATCGTGCACGCCCGCACCCGCGTGAGCAGAGTGTCGACGCCGCGCAGTGATTTCGTCACGGCGATGGTCCTATCAGGTGATCGTCGCACTCACCAATGCCCGAAACGGTTGTCCGTTCGGTCACCTTCCTGCGTTGCCCCCGTCTCGGCCATGATGGGGACCGACAACGCGACGACCGGCTCGGAGGACTGTGGATGACATACGACGTGGTGATTCGGGGCGGAACGATCGTGGATGGCACCGGAGCCGACCGGTTCGCCGGGGATGTCGCGATCGACGACGGTCGCATTGCCGCGGTCGGCGGCAAGCTCGAAGGTGATCGCGTGATCGATGCCGACGGTGCGATCGTCGCGCCGGGCTGGGTGGATGTGCACACCCACTACGACGGCCAAGCCACGTGGGACGATCAACTCGACCCGTCGTTCAGTAACGGCGTCACCACCTTGGTGATGGGCAACTGCGGTGTGGGGTTCGCGCCATGCCCGCCCGGCGAGCAGGCCACGCTGATTGAGTTGATGGAAGGGGTGGAGGACATCCCGGGTAGCGCGCTGCACGAGGGTGTGCCATGGGGCGCGTGGGAGACCTTCCCCGAGTATCTCGACTTCCTCGGGTCACGTCACTACGCGATGGACATCGCCGCGCAGCTCGCGCACGGTTCGCTGCGGTTCGATGTGATGCGGGAACGCGGTACGGCGAACGAAGATGCCACCGCGGCCGACATTGCCGAGATGCGTCGGCTCACGGCCGAAGCAATCGCGGCCGGTGCGGTCGGGTTCTCCACGTCACGCACGATCTTCCACCGGTCGATCACGGGTGGGGCCGTGCCCGGCACCTACGCGAGCGACGTCGAGCTCACCGAACTCGTCCAGGGGATGGCCGATGGCGGTGGTGGCGTGTTCGAGGCGATCACGTCGTCGTCACTTGGACCATTGACCGGACTTGGCGGTGAGCGGTTCAGTCAGGATCAGGAGTTGGCGCTCCTCGCCGATATCTCCCGCTCGACCGGGCAGAAGATCACGTTCACCACCGTCCAACACATGGACGATCCCGAAGCCTGGCGCGCAGTCCTCGCGTACGCGGTGGAGATGAACGCGGCCGGCGCGTGCCTCTACCCGCAGGTGGCCTCTCGGCCGGTCGGGATCCTCGGCGGACTCGGTTGCTACCACCCATTCATGCGGCGGCCGTCCTACCGCGAGATAGCGGCCCTCCCGCTCGCGGCCCAGGCCCAACGGATGCGCGATCCCGAGGTGAAAGCGCGGATGCTCGCCGAGACCGACCTTCCTCCGGGCGACGCGGGGTCGATGGAAATGTTCGGCGACATCATGCAGACCGCGGCCGCGTTCCTGTTCGCCCTCGATCCGATCGTGGACTACGAACCGACCGTCGAGAGCACCATCGGGGCGCATGCTGCAGCGCGGGGCGTGGAGCCGATCGAAGCGGCCTACGACTTCCTCGCGGAGGGCGACGGCGCCAACATCGTCGCGTTGTTGGCCACGGGATACACCGAAGGCAATCTCGATGTGGTGCGCGAGATGATCACGCATCCGGTCACCATCTTGGGCCTCGCCGACGCCGGTGCGCACGTGAAGCTCATCTGTGACGGTTCG
Source organism: Acidimicrobiia bacterium (assembly GCA_031430375.1). Lineage (GTDB taxonomy): Bacteria > Actinomycetota > Acidimicrobiia > IMCC26256 > JAENVU01 > JAENVU01. The sequence goes on along the minus strand of JANPBJ010000286.1, from coordinate 2,472 downwards.
AGTCCGAGCACCCAGCTCACGCACTGGACGCGCGACCGCACGCGCGGCGAGACGATCCCACTCGAGTTCATGGTGGAGCAGCAGACCCGTCGGACCGCCCAGCTCTACGGCTTCCACGATCGCGGCACGCTCGCGGTCGGCCAGCGCGCCGATGTGAACGTGATCGATCTCGACCACCTCTCGGTGGGTCGGCCCGTGATCCACTCCGACCTGCCCGCGGGTGGGCAGCGCTACCTGCAACCGGTATCGGGCTACGTCGCCACCGTGGTGGGCGGCGTGCAGACTCGGTCGCACGACACCGACACCGGCGAGCGGCCCGGCCGCCTCGTCCGCGGTGCACGCGGCTGACGTCCTGAAACCACTAGGTGTCGAGGTCGCGGGTGGTGAACACCGCGGTCGCGATCAACACGAGACCCACGATCCAGACCGTGACGCCGATCAGTCCGGAGGCCAATCCGATGTCGGTCGTTCCCGAGCCCAGCCCGCTCACGAGCTGACCGGGGAGCCAGTCGGAGAACGATGTGAGACTGCCGACGAGTTGCTCTCCGATCAGGATCCACCCCAGTCCGATGCCGACCGCCAGTGCCGGTGAGCGGAGCAATACGCCCAACGTCACGCCGAGACACGCGAAGGTGAGGTTCGACACCAACACTGCGCCGAGCGCCGATGCGATCTCGCCGAGCCCGGCCGCGCTCGTCCACGCGCTCATGTCCGTTCCGTTGATCGACCCAGCGATCAACGAGACCACGAACCCGGCAACGACCGCCAGCACCGCGAGTGCGGTCGCATTCAGTGCGATGGCCGCGATCTTGCCGCGGAGCAGGGACGGTCGGTCGGGGTGGCGGACGAGCGAGTTCTTGAGGGTGCCGTAGGTGTATTCGTTGGTCACGGCCAGGGCGGCGAGGACCAGGACGACGACGCCGAGCAACTTCGAGACGTCGACCACGCCCTGGACCGAGCCGCTGGCGGTCGCGAGCGCAGCGGGCCCTGTTGCGCCCGACGTTCGGGCCAACGGTCCACCCCCACCGGAGGTATCGGTCAGGTACGGGACGACAGTGCCGAGCCCCGCGATCGCGATCGTCGCGAGGCCGGTACCGATCATGCTCGTCCGGCGCGAGAGTTTGATGAGCTCGGATCGCATTGCTGCAATCATGAGAACACTCCTTCCGTGTGGTGGGTGAGTTCGAGTACGGCGGATTCGAGCGACGTGGTCTCGGATTCGAGGCGCTCGAGCGTGATGCCGGCGACGGCCGCGATCAGGTTGAGGCGGGCGGAGCCCCCCTCGGGTGCTTCGACGAGCAACGTGTTGTCGCGGCGGCGGTCGACGAGCAATCCATTGGCGCGGTAGAGGTTCGCCAGGCGTTCATGGTCGCTCGGATTCTCCGCAGCAAGCACGACGCGATGTTCGTGACTGTCGGTGAGACCTTCGACGGGCCCTTGGTACAACAGCCGTCCCGATTCGATCACGAGCAGATGGCGACAGATGAGCTCGACCTCGGCGAGGAGATGGCTCGAGACGAGCACGGTGGTGCCGTCGGCCGCGAGATCGACGAGCAGCTCGCGCATGTCGGCGATGCCCGGAGGATCCAGGCCGTTGGTCGGCTCGTCCAACACGAGGAGTGTCGGAGCGGGAAGAAGTGCAGCGGCGAGCCCGAGGCGCTGCTTCATTCCCAACGAATACGACCGGAACCGATCATCGGCGCGGTCGGTGAGGCGCACGATGTCGAGCACGTCGTCGATGCGGCGGTCGTCGAGCCGGCCGACGCGGGTGAGTACCCGCAAGTTGTCACGGGCGGAGAGCGCGGGGTGAAACGCAGGTCCTTCGATCAATGCTCCGACGCTCGGGAGGTACCGATTGGGCGCCGTGATCGGCTCGCCCAGCACGGTGGCCGTGCCGCTGGTCGGCGTCACCAATCCGAGGAGCATGCGCAGCGTGGTCGTCTTGCCGGCACCGTTGCGGCCGATGAACCCGGTGATCGATCCGGTGGGGACCCTCACCGTGAGGTCATCGACCACGGTGGTCGCGCCGTAGGTCTTGGTGAGACCGTCGGTGCTGATGGCGGAAGGGTCTGAGTGCGTGGAATGCGTCATGAGGGGAGCATGAACCGTGGGTCTGGACGGGCCGTGAAGAAGCCCTGGAGGTTTCCTCCACGGTGCGCGCGGCCGGAGCGCGCCAGTGGCGCCTCCCGGAGGAGGCGCCACTGGTGGGGTCGGACCGGTTCGGTTACGCCGGCGGACCCGCATCCGCGGGGATGGTGATCCCGCATTCGGCGGCCGCGGCGCGCAGCTTCTGGAACTGCTCGGCCGTGGGCCGACCTTCCGGACGGGTCAGGCCTGCGTTGGTGAGACAGTCGCGCTGCTCCTGGGTGAGCTGCGGCTCGCCGCCGGGGCCCCGGTGATCCCCGCGTCCGGGGTGAGCCGGCAGCTTGATCCCGCACTCCTTGGCCGCGGACCGGAGCTTCTTGATCTGCT
>JANPBJ010000285.1:0-9230 GCA_031430375.1 Acidimicrobiia bacterium | reverse complement strand
GTCGCGGCGCGGGCTGCGTCGCGGGCGGCGGCGTCGACCGTGGCGCGTGCAGTTTCGATCCGGCCGAGCATCGCCATGAAGAAAAGCAGTCCGATCAGGACGGGGGTGATGAGGACTACTTCGACCGCGGCTGACCCGTCGTCGCTTCCGGAGCGGCTCATGGTGTGTCCGGCCTGAACTGTTCAACGGGACTTTGCGTTGTGACGGCGACCATGAACTCGAGGCCGGGGACAACGGCTTGTACCGTGGCTCGAACATGGAGCGTCGCGTGTTGCCCGTCGCGGGTCGCGGTGACCGTCACGTCGCGGAGCAGCGTCGGTGCCGCGATCGCGACGAACTGTTCCGCTCGGGTTCGTCCCGCCGAGGCGGTGCCGTCGACAACGCGCGCGGCGCGGACTCCTTCTGCGGCGGCGGCTTGCGCGACGTGGGTGGCATGCCAGTAGAGGCCGACGTGGATGACGATCATGATCATGAACACCAAGACCGGAACGACGAGGACCAGTTCGACGGTCGCACCTCCCGCCGCGCCCCTCGTCAGACGATGCGACTCTGGCCGCGACCGGGCGCCGGTCCGCCCGACACGTCCGCGGTCGCGGCCGTGTCTTGAGGGTTGAACGATCGGTGGGGTCATTCGGTGGTGATCGAGTTGGCTTTGGCGGTGACTTTCGCGACGATGATCGCCGCGACTGCGATCGCCAGCCCCGCGAAGATCGCGATGAGGATGACTTTCTCGGTGACTTCGCCCCGCTCATCACGGCGTACCCCATCCCAGCGGGCGGTGGCGAGACGGGCGAGGTGTTGGAGGCAGGCGAGTTCGTTCACGACAGGTCCTTTTGGTTAGATGCCTTGGATGACGTTGGTGATGGCCGGGTAACCGAGGAAGATCACGAACCCGACCATGAGAAACACGAGGGGTAGCGACATCCGTTCGCTCGCGGCGTGTGCGTGTCGTTCGGTTTCGGCGAGTGCCCGGGTGCGCATCGCCGCGGCTTTCGCGGCGAGTGAGACCCGCACGCGGGCACCTTCGTCGCCGGCGAGGGCCATCGACGCGGCCAACTCCGCAAACTCGGGAACACCGAACTGTTCGCCGAGCTGCGCGAACCCGGTCCATGGTGCGCGTCCCGCGAGGCGAGCCGAGCCGAGGGTCGTGTCGAGTTGGTGGAAGACCCAGCCGCCGCCGGCGTGGGCACTGTCGGAGAGGGCGGTGTCGACTCCCGCCCCGCCGGCGAGGCGAATCGCGACGAGATCCAGATAGCTGGAGAGGGCGTGGCGACAGGCCCGCCGTCGACGTGTAGCGTCGGCGCGCAGGCCCACGAGGGGGATGAGTCCACCGATGATCGTCGATCCGATGATCACGGCCAGGATGACCGTCGGATCGACCACGATCCCACTGGCCCAGACCATCCCGGCGAGACCGCACGCGACGCTGAGACCGATGATCGCGTCGACGACGATCGCGGTTATGAACCCGACCGGAGTGCGGCCCGTCACGGACAGGTCCGCGTCCACCCGTGCCGCGAGTCGTGCACCGAACGTCGTCGCCGAGACGGGTGTGCCGATGAGACGTTCCAGCACCGAGGGCCCGTCGCCGGTCGCCGCTGGTGTCGATGCGGCGGTTCGGTCGAGGTGGGCAAGGACCGTGACCAAATCCGGTTGCGTGCCGAGCAGTCCGGTGGCGATGAGGAGGAGTCCCGTCCCGAACATGGCACCGACGAAGATGACCATCATGAAGCCGTCGCGGCCGTTGGAGCGGGGGTGAGGAACCGTTCGGGTTGGGTGAAGCGACTCATTCGGGTCAGCCACGTCAACGCGAGGCCCCAACATGTGGCGACCGCGGCGAGGACGGCCTGGCCGACGGGGGTCGCGTACACGGTCACATAGGCCGGGTTGAACACGACGAGACCGACCGCGGTGACCAGGGTGGTGATCGACACGACCCGCACCGCGGTCTGGACCCGGCCGCGGGCGGCATCGACTCGGAGTTGCATGGTCGCCTCGTCGCGAGCGGACGCGGCGAGGGTGCTGAGCAGCCCGGCGAGTTCCCGAACCGACGACTGGGACGCGGCGCTGAGCGCGGCGACGATGAGATCCCCGATCGGATGATCCAACTCGGCGGCCAACACCTCGAGTGCCTGGTCGAGTCGTTGGTGGGTGAGCCGACCGGCGAGGGCGGTGATCTCCGCTCGGATCGGTGCGGGGGCGACGGTCGCAGTGGCGGTGATGGCAGATTCGAGTCCGTGGGCGGCACCGATCGTGTCGCGCAACATCTCTGTCCATCCGGCGATCGCTTCGGTCCGGCCGATCGACGCTACAATCGCCGTCCGGTTGCCGAGGAGTTCGGTTGCGTACCAACCGAACAGTCCCGCGGCGACCGCGGCGACCGGCCAACCGGTGACGATCGCCACAATGATCACACCGATCGCGGTGTGGACCGCACGCCGCGACAGGTGGCCCATCACTAGCGGCGTCCGACGCCGATTGCGGCCCGTAGGTTGTGTGTTGTGTCGCAGTCCGTCGACGATGAGGAGCGCACCAGTGCCGATACCGAGCCCGACGCCGACCGCGAGGACATCGACGGTCATGGCGTCCTTCCCACGTGTTGATGCGGCGTGGGGTGGTAGCCGTGGTCGGCGAGCAGCTCGGCGAGATCATGCGGGATCGGCACCGCAGGGATCGCACGACCATCGGGTCCTGGTGCGAACAGTTCATTCGTGATGACCTGACGGCCGTCCGCGCCGACGACTTGCCGGACTGACGCCACACGCCGACCCCGGGCCGACCGGCTGATGAAGACGATCAGGTCGATCGCGGCGGCGGCCAGCTGGTTCGTCGCGGCGAGATCGAGCCGTTCCGGGGCCTGCATCGCGTACAAACCGAGCTTGTTGAACACCGTCGCGGAACTATCCGCGTGGAGAGTGCAAAGCGATCCGTCGTTCCCAGCAGACATGGCGTTGAGCATCGGGATGATTTCGTCGCCGCGGACTTCACCCACGATGACCCGGTCGGGATTCATCCGAAGACTCATCCGGACCAGGTCCGCGGCGCTGACCTGCCCGACGCCTTCGACGTTCGCGGTGCGGGCCTCTAATGCGACGACATCGGGGTGAAGGTCGGGGTAACGGTCGAGGCCGAGTTCGAGCTCGGTCTCGACCGTCACGATCCGCTCGACCGGTGGGATCTCCGCAGCGAGGGCGCGCAACAAGGTCGTTTTCCCGGCCCCGGTCGCGCCGGCGACGATGATCTGTAACCGGGCCCGTACCGCGGCGCCGAGGAACTCGGCGAGTTCCTCACTGACCGTCTCGAGCCGCGTGAGGTCAGTAAGGGTGACGCGCATGTGTCGGTGACGGCGGATAGCGACCGCGGGCCGGTCACACACCCACGCAACCGCGAACAGTCGCGACCCGTCGGGGAGTTGCAGGTTGAGGGACGGCCGACCAGGGTTGAACTCGCGTTCGGAGAGGCCGTGACGACGGCCGATCTCACGTAACAATTCGATGAGTTCCTCATCAGACTCGGCGATCGGCAATGCAGCCTGTTTGGTGCCGTCGGCCCGGTCGACGAACACCCGATCACAGCCATTCGCGGTGATGTTCAACACCTCGTCGTCATCCAGGAGCGGTTGCAGCCGGCCGAGCTCGAACAGCCGGTCCAACACCGACCGGCAGATTGCGTGTTCGTCGTTGGGGGTGAACGGCGCGGTCCCGTCCGCGAGGGCCGTGCCCGCGAGCGATTCGAGTTCGCGATTGACGAGCTCGGTCGCAAACATGCGTTCATCGTCGTTCGAGAGACGCACCGCGACGGTCGTGTTCCGGGCGATCAACGCATCGGAAATCCGGTTGCGTATTTCCACGATCACCGCCTCGTCCACCATCGACACGTCCCTACGGGTCGATGCGTTCATCTGACCCGCGACCCGTTCGCGTTCGCGTCAACTGTCGTGTCGATCGCGGCTGTCCCGATTGGGGGATCGACGGCGGTTGCGTGGCCAGTCGATGCGGCCGTGATTGTGTGAGTGAGATGGGCGACGGCCCGGACATAGGCGCTGCGCGCCGTCCACCGATCGAACGCCCGCCCGGTGCTGATCGCCGCGACGGCACGCGGATCCCACGGCACCCTGACCACATCCGGAACGGCAAGTGCCGCGCTGATCTCGCCGAGCGCGAACCCGCCGTGACCGGTCACGACCACCGTGACGGCTCGGGCGTGGTCGCCGAGCATGTCGACGCGTGACCGTGCACCCGCGATGTCATCCGCGTTGCCGCCGGTAACGAACAGCACCCGATCGGCCGCGTTCAGCAACGGTTCGACGAGGGTGGTGGTGTCGACGCGACCCACATCCACGACCGTCAGCCCGCCGTCGCCCTCGTTGTCCTGGTGGAGGAGGGCGGCGAGGGGACCGCCGATGGTGGTGATGGTGCTGATCGCGTGTCGCAGGGCGACCGGACTCACCAACACTTGGATGCCGGACGGAAGTGTCTGAACATGTTCGGCGAGATGTCGGTGGGTGAGGCCGGTGCGGGCGGCGACTGTCAATGATGCGAGGCCCGGGTCCAGTGACAGTCCCGTGCGGGCGGCGAGGTCACCACCTGAGGGATCCGCCTCCACCAGCAGTCCCGCAGTTGCGATGGTGGCGATCGTCTGGGCGAGTGTTGTTGTCCCGGGGGAGTGTTTCCCGCCCGCGACGACCAGCATGGTCACGACCGATCCTCACAACGCCGGCAACGAGAGATTGATCGGGTATCGAACGAGAAGGTCATGCTGTGATGACCACGAGGTCGAGATTCCCGGTCCCGCCCGCGACCGCGACCGCGGGAGCGTCGGTGACGCGCACCCGTAACGACACCACCATCGCCCCGGTGGATTGGGTGCCGGTCGCGTCGTTCGCGAGATCGGTGACGACACCACGCAGCGGTGTCACCTCACCCGACGGGTCGGTGCCACCCGGTTCGGGTGTGATCACGATCAGTACCCGATCACCAACCGCGAGCCGAGTCGGGTACTGGCCCGGTCTTAATGTCGCGCCCACGAGAGCCGTGCCGGCGGTCGCGCCCGACGCACCGACCTGCTGATCGGTGATGACCGACCCGGCCGTGAGCGTCGTGACCGCTCGATGACCAACAACCTGTGCTCTGTCACTCGCGAGGATGGTCGGAACCGACAGTGTAGAAGGAACGCGGACACTGTGAAGGTCCGTAGGCGTGATCGCTTCGCCGACGGGAACAGTGCGCGCGGCGACAAGCACTCTGCGAGTCCGGCCGGTCGTTGCAGTGACGCTCACGACCCCGAGAATCGACACGGCGAGCACGACCACACCGATCGCGGTGCGGGTGAGATTCCTCTGTCGTACTGGCGGGACCGGCGGCCCGTGACTATCGGGCTGATGCCCGTTCGCCGCTCCGCGGTGAGCTCCGGCCGTGACCGGTCGGGTACTGGTCGTCATCGGCGGGCTGTGCGGTTGAGGGCCTGGACTTCGGCGACGTTCACCGTGAACGGTGCGGTGCGTGACAGACCAGTGAGGGTGCCGCCACCCGCCGCGCCGGCCGCTGACCATGACGCCGCCCACTCCACGGTCACCGAACCACGGAACACGCCGTCTGGTTGACGGGCGGAGGATTGTCGGAACGTGTGCGAACACGCGGATGCGGTCGCAGGGCTATCGCGGATCGGGTCGAACGGTGTGCCCCTACCACGACAGGTCACGGTCTGTCCGTCTCCCATCCGCCACATCGTCGCCACCGGCCGTGCCGTCACCGTGACCGCGACGCCCGGTACGGCGGCCGTCGACGTGAGCGCGTGCCAACTCTCCGAGTCGATCCACATCCAAGTCGGGACCTGGACGAGTTGAAGGTGCGTGGGGTTGAACCGTGCGGTCGGAACCGGCAACGTGAGACGTTCACGGGCCAAGGCCAGCAGCTCGGTCGGGTCGGTACGCGAGATGTAGACAACCCCCACGAAGTTCCCGTCGCAGAATTTCAAGTACCAGGAACCGGTCCCATCATCAATCGGGTTTTCACCCGAAATGGGTTCGAACGGTTGGGCGGGGATCGGTCGGTAGGTACACACCGGTCCGCGCGGGCCGCGGCCCGAGGCAGGGTCGTCGCGGCCGACACCGGAATCGATGGTGTGATCGCCGTGGTCGACGGTCACCACCGTGTCGGCCCCAGCCGGCGGCACCAGGGTGGACGTCGCCAGTGTCGACGTCATGATCGCGACCGCGACTGCGATCCAGGGCGCTATTCGATGGTGCATGGCTTCTCCGCCATATCGACCGCGGCAACCAGCCAACCAGTCCGTTGATGGACGAGCCCGAACGTGGCGTGATGCAATGCAGGGTCGTCAGTGTCGAGGCGCGTCCCGTCGCTCGTTTGGTAGATGCCGGTGTGATCGTCGACGCAATCGATGACGGTCGCGGTGGTGGCCGTGCGTGAAATCACCCGCGGATGGCTGACGACCGTGCCCCGAACTTGCAGCCCCGCCGCCGCGTTCGTCCGAGCCACGGTGACGAGCTGCTCGAACGAGATACCAGTCGCGACCTCTGCGATGACCGCGCGGACTGCCGGTTCGTCGAACTGACCTGAGTGATCCGACGTGGCGACGTACGTTGACCAGAAGGCGGTGATCACATCCAGGAGGTCACGGTCGGTGCGTCGCGGTCGCGTGTCGTTGAGCCAACCAGCTCGTCCCTGCTCTGGTCGACCATGAGCCGCGCTGACAGTGCTCGGCGGTGACGTCAGGGCCCGTTCGTTCGTGGGCGTTCCCGAACACGCAGTCGCGACCACGACGACTCCGAGACCGACGAGGAACCCGACCATCCCGGGTCGGCGACGCTCAGATGATTCTGGATGCATACCTGACGTATGCGCACCGCTGGAGCAGAACGCGACACCGAACAGGGCAATTTTGCTAGCGGAACTTGCCGCTGGTTGGTGGTGTGGGTGACGCATCCGGTGAGTAGACCGGGCCGGAGTCGGGTACTTCAACGGGGAGTTGGCCACCGTGGGGGTCCAATGCGCACCTCAAGGTGCCTCAGGTCGAACGCCGGTCGGTTCCGCGGGGGACCCGCACCCGATCCGCACAGCACGACGTCGACCAGCGGGCTAACGCGGCGACGGGTTCACCGAGCGATGCCCCCAGTGGCGTGAGGGCGTAGGCGACACCGACGGTCGTGTCGGACTCGCGGACCAAGACCCGTTCAATCACGTCGGAACGTTCAAGGAACCGCAACGTCTCGGTCAATACCTTCGGCGAGATCCCCGCGACCCGCACCGCGAGCTGAAACCGTCGTAACGGTCCCGGCGCCAGCGCGACCGCCACGGGAAGGACCCACCGTCGAGAGAGCAGCGCCGCCACCCCCAGCGCGGCGTCGACATCGACACCTAACGCGCTACCCAATGCGACACCCAGGACGGCGCCGCACGGCATGGTCTGGGTGTCGTGATCGTTGTTGCGTTCCAGGGTTGCATCCATGCAGCCGTACCTCCTACCCGCACCATGATCCCAAACTCCGCCGGCTTTGTCTGCTCGGGCCCTTCGACCTACACGCGATCCAGACCGGCAGGTCTCGTACACGCCTCGACGTCAAAGAATTCCGGTGTGGTGCAGACCGATGGTGCAGACCGCCGATCCAGACCCGCGTGAAGGGTCACCCCCGATCGTGAACCTCCCAACCAGACGGCCCGGGAGGCATCACATCATGAACCTGTTCCAGCACCTCGACCGCGAATGGGAAACCCTCTCCCGATCCCACACGGCCCGCGAACACCTCGCCACCTGGACCCAGACCACACCCGTGCTGGCCGGCCTCGCCGACCTCGCGATGCTGATCGATCAGGCCCACGACCGTGATGACCTCGGACGCTCGGACCGGCTCCTCGCGGCGCTCGCCGAACGCGCTCCGACCGATGACTTCGCGGCGCGGACGTTGTTGCAAGCGTTGCTGCCGGCACTGCGGTGCATCACGCGGCGGTATCAGCGGACCGCCGAGGCGTTCGGCGACGACGCGGCGAGCGCGGTCGTGATGTTCGCGTGGGAAAGGATCCGCACCTACCCCTACGACCGGCGTCCCGAACGGATCGCCGCGAACATCGTCCTCGACACCCGCCAACACGTCCAACGCCACTTCGGCCGGCCCCACCCACGGATCGTGTCCTTCGACGACCTCCACATCGAACCCGTCACCGACACCCGACCACCAGACGGTCCATGCTGGCTCCTTGAAGATGCCGTGAACAACGACGTCATTAGCGCAGAGGATGCCGAACTCATCGCGTTGACTCGACTTGCCGACATCCCACTCGTCGAAGTCGCCGCGCTCCTCGACCGCCTCCCACAGTCACTACGTCGCCGACGGCGACGCGCGGAACACCGCCTCGCCGCGTTCATCTAGACCGAATTCGCGGTACTGGGTCAGTTTGAAATAGCCGGGCGAGAACTACGCCCGTAACCTTGGACGTATGAGCGAGCCGGAAGAACTCATCGCCAAGGTCGTCGGGGAGTTGTACCCGACGGGGTCCGCCGAGGCTGCACGACAAATCGTTACTGCACTCGACGATGCGGGATGGGAGATCCTGCCCCGTGTGCCCGACGACATCGCACGGACGGCCTTCGATGTTGCACGACGGGCGACCGAAGGCAAGTAGCTAGTCGCGCGGGGCATCCGCCACGAAGCTTGGCTTCATTGCGTCCAACACGGTCGTCAGTGTGACCCATTCAGATTCCGTCAAGGGCCGCGAGGTCACCAACGTCGCGCGGGAACATCGACTATGGCCAGGTCATCAAGGACTACGGGAAGCTCGCGGAGACCGACCAGCGTCGATACTCGCCCGCGACGTGCAAAGGCATCGTGAAGCGGCCGATCATGGGTGACCCCGACGAGTCGAAGATCAGCACCAGCTACGTCGAGCGTCAGAACCTGACGATGCGGATGGGGAACCGTCGGTTCACACGGTTGACGAACGCCCACTCGAAGCGGATCGAGAACCACACGGCCGCCCTCGCGATCTACTTCGCGCACTACAACCTGTGCCGCACACACGAGACGCTCACCAAGGCCGCGAAGGTCCCGACCACTCCCGCGGTGGCCGCCGGGGTCGAGACCTACCCTTGGTCGATCAGCCAACTCTGCGAACTGCTTGAGCCGTAAGCTCTAGGCATGGACTGGGCCAGGGGTCGGCGCGTCGCCGCTTTTGTCGCTGCGGTATGGGCGGTCTGCGTGATCGTTGCCCTGATCA
>JANPBJ010000284.1:0-3234 GCA_031430375.1 Acidimicrobiia bacterium | reverse complement strand
CGGGACGAGGTTGTCGGTGCTGGTTGGCGGAGTTAGCGGGCGTCGCGTTAGAACAACGCTCGCCGACGTACATGGACTGCTATATGGTTCCGGTCGAGCGAATTTGAGGAGGCCACGATGGTGACACAGACTGACGAAGTGGTTCCTGCGGGCAGCCCGGTAACTGGGCTCGATTTTGCCGCCCTCGTGCTGCGCTTCGGCCTCGGGATCATCTTCTTTGGCCATGCCTTGCAAAAGCTTGGTTGGTTCAAAGGCGGTGGCTACCCGACTGACATCGACAGCCAGGCTGACATGGTGGAGTTTTTTGGTTACTCACACACGCAGCTGATGGCCTGGCTGGTGACACTCACGGAGGCGTTCAGCGGCGCTCTGTTGCTGCTTGGGCTGTTTACCCCGCTTGCGGTCGCCGGGGCGATCGGCATCACGTGGCAGTTCCTCGGTGGCCTTCAATGGTCGGCGGGCCTGTTCGGCAACGACAGCATGGGCGGCTACGAACAGACACTGGGCGGTTTCGTCGGGGTCGCGGCTCTCGGTTTCATTGGTGCTGGCCGTTTCTCACTCGACGCGATCCTTCCGATACCTAGTTGGCTGCGCGGTTGGCGCGCGGGTGTCGCCGCAGTCGTACTGGGGCTCGTGGTGGGCACAATCGTGATGATTGTCTTCGGTAACGGCCTTGGAGGCCACGCGCCCTTCTAGTAGCCGTCAACACCGGTCTTCAACCGCAAGGGTCGTACTAAGAGTGTGTGAGGTTGCTGGTGCTGGTTGGCGTCGTGACCACATGACGAATTGGGTGTATCAAACTCGTGGCCTTACGCGTGGGTACGGTCATGGCAGTGGGGGAAACAGGGAAGGTCTGCGAGCAGCGCACAGGCACAGCTTTTGGTGAATTTTACCGACGCGAGCTTGATGGTCAGGTCCGTCGTGCCGCGCTGTTGCTTGGGTCGGGGGAACTCGCTAACGATGTCGTCCACGACGCTTTCGTGGCGATGTTTCGCCGCTGGGATTCCCTCGCCGAGCCCGGCCCCTACCTCAACGTCGCCGTGCTGAACGCTTGCCGCGGTTTTCACCGCCGTCGTTCGCGCTACGAGCGACTGGTGCCCCGGTTGCTTGATCGCGGCACCGTGCCGTCGGTGGACGAGCATCTCGGCGACGTGCTTGCCCAGTTGCCGTTCAATCAGCGCGCTGCGGTGGTGCTTCGCTTCTACGGCGGGCTCACGACCGATGAGATCGCTCACGTGCTGGAGTGCGCCCCCGGCTCGGTCGGTCCCTGGATCGACCGAGCGCTCACCAAGTTGCGAAAGGCATTGACGTGAACCAACTCGAACAGCAGCTCACCGATCATCTCCGGCGTCGAGCGGCGGCGGTAACCCCTCGGTACGACCTGGAGGCCGTCGAGCTAGGCATTGACCACGTCGAGTTCGACCACCGTGGTGATCGCTCCTCTCGGAGGCCACTGATCGGCGCGCTCGTAGGTGCCGCCGCTGCGGCACTCGTCGGCGTTGCGGTGATCGCCACACGCGACGACCCGACCACGACGTCAACAGTCAGTAGCTCTCCCACGACTATCACCGATGGGCCGTCTAATGCGGGCTCGGGGGTCATGTGGCCGCAGTCAAGCGTCGACGAGGTACGAGAAGCGCAGGAACTTGCGGATGCTGGCGACCCGGCGTACACGTGGCAAGTCGAGCCGCAGCTGTCATCGCAGGAGTGGTGGGGTTACCTCAAGGCGGGTGGACAAGAGATCGTCGAGCGGTTCCTCCGCGAGGAACTGGGCTGGGATCATGCGATCTTCAACGTGTTTCAGGGAAGCACCGCTGAGGTCGACGGGGAAATTCGAAACGTCGAGTACCTCCGGTGCGCGCCCAACGAAACAAACGTGATGTACCCGCTTCCCCGTGCCGAGCGCCAGGAAGCGCCGAGTGTCGAGCAGTGCGCGCCGACGATCGACGATCTCCACTACCAGACGGTGAGCCTCGACCTTTCCCAACTCGCCCTTCAGGGCCCCTTCGGGATCTGGGTCGTCAGCCGTTGGGCGCCGGCGACGCCGTTCGCGCAGACGGACCCGAACATCGCCGAGCCTGCGACAACGGCACGGCTTGAGGAGTTTCTTGCTGCGCGCATCGCTGGGGAGGGTGCCGAGGGGTTCGTTCCGGGCTCTAGCCGCGTGGCGAACGATGAAGGTCCGCTCCTCTACGCCACGACGTCCGGTGTTCCCTACGAGCGGTACGAGATTGATCATGTGAGCGGCCCATGGTGGCCGTACGCCGAGATGGAGTTCACGGTCCGACTGTTCGCCGATGGCGGCGACACCGTGGTGGAGCAGCCGATTGCGTGGAGGGACGTCGGTGGCGCTCAACTCACCTTCGTGCTTGACGCTCGACGGACGATGGAGAACGGCCAACCGGTGAACGTGGTGTATGAGTTCTTCGACGGCGAGCTGACCGTGTCTGCCAGCCCTTCGTGGGAGGTGAGTTGGACCCATGCTGTGGCTCTGACATTGGGCGATCAGCGTGTCGAACGCATCGAGTTCATGGGCGATCCGCTACCGATCGCAACCGGCTGCAACAAAGGCCCGGCTGCGACTGGAGCCAACGCACTGGCCGAAGCAATCCAGTCAGACTCCGATTTCGACGTGACCACTCCGGTGGTAGTGAGCGTCGGGGGTCTCCAGGGACTGGAGATGGACATCACCAGCGCTCCTGGGGCGAGCATCTGCGAGAGGCCGGACTCTCCGGTGGTAGTCGCGCCCGCAGAGGAATTTGTTGACGGGTTGTATTTGCAGCAAGGAACTCGCATGCGCCTCTACCTGGTCGACCTCCCCGAAGGATCGAGAACCCGAGTCATGGTGATCGCTATCGTGGCTTCTGAGGCGCGGTTCGAGGACGTGGCGGCCGCAGCCGCGTCGGTCATCGAGTCCATCAAGTTCCATCCCCAAGGGTCGTGATGCGACTCTCCGCACGTTCGCTGTACTGAGTCCTTCCTTTCCTCGCGTCGGTTGCGTGTTCCGGCGGGGCCACGCCGGAGGCCACACCAACGACACTGGCCGCGACCACCGATCTCACGGTTCCGACCACCGCGGAAGCCTCGGGGCGTGCGTTCCCCACCGAGGCATTCGCCGACATCAGCGAGGACCCGGTCACCGACGAAATGGCGGCGGAGTTCCAGACGATCCTGGACGACATGGCCGGCGACGGCGGGATGACCGCCACAGTGATGTCTCCCGACGGCACCTGG
>JANPBJ010000283.1:0-21984 GCA_031430375.1 Acidimicrobiia bacterium | reverse complement strand
CGTGCAATGCCCACATCCGTCGGTCGTTCCGCTCGGCCGCGATCAGCGCACCCGTGTCATAGGTGACCCCAGCCATCAAGCAGTCCGGCGCACGCGTGCCGATCGACGATCGAGCGCAAGTCGCGCGCGTGCCAAGCCCTCCGCCAGCTCGTCGGCCGTGAGTGCTCCGTGCTCACGTTCCCACTGCGCGACTCCGCGGTGTCCAGCCTCGATGCGGAGACGGTGCTCAGCGACATCTGCGATCCAACCACTGACCGATGTCCCCGCCGCCGCGGCTGCCCTCTCGATCGATTCGTCGAGATCGGGGGGGAGAGAAATCGATCGCTTATGTCTCTGTGCCATCCCGAGAACAGTAGTACAGGTGGTAGGACAGATTGCCTGGTGTGTGGAGCCGGGAAGGAGATTCGAACTCCTGACCTGCTCATTACGAGTGAACCCGACCTGAACGCTGTGCTACCTGACGAAACCCCAGGTCACGGCTGAGCGTACGGCGCACACTTATCTCCTGTAACCCGTGCCGTTGCGGCGTCTCGCCGGTCTTCTCTCGCCGCGGCGCACGCGAGAAGGCCCGGGTCGCAACTGCGACCCGGGCCTTGTCTCAGTAGTGCTGATCCGAGCTATTGCTCGTCGTCGATTTCGACGGTGCAGTCACCGTCGTCTTGTGCGTCGTCGTCATCGTCGCCGTCCTCATCGCCGTCCTCGACGTCGTCGCCGTCGCCGTCTTCGTCGCCGTCTTCGACACCGTCATCGTCGGAGTCGTCGTCGATCGGGTCGTCATCGAATGCTGGTTCGACCCAGTTGTCGACGCCGTCCTGGTCGGAGTCGTCGAGTGCGTCGGTAACGCCGTGGCGATCCGAGTTCGCCGAGAAGGCGTTCAACTCGTTGCGGTTCTTCACCAAGTCGCAGTCGAAGTCCTCGCCCGCGTCGTTGACGCCGTCGCCGTCCTCATCGTCGAGATCCGAGACACCCTGGCTGTCGCCGTCCTCGTCGACGGAGTCGCCCTCGTCCTGGTTGTCGATGCCGTCGTTGTCCGTATCGTCGGCGCCATCTTCTATACCGTCGTCGTCGGTATCCGAGTCAAGGACGTTGGTCCGGGCTTCGGTCTCGTTCTCGTTGGTGAGGTCATCGCCGTCGAGGTCCTCGTCGCCGTCTTCGACGCCGTTGTCGTTCGTGTCGTCATCGTTGGCGTGGTAGACGTCGGCGATATTGCCGCCCCCGCCGCCGAACGCGACGTCGACCGCATATTCGGTCTTGGCCCGGAGTCCATCCCGGTCACGATCAGAACCGGAATCACCCCGACCCACAATGAGACCGTTCGCGCCCTCCCAACAGTCCGGCAGGCGGTCAAGATCTGTATCCGCCGACGTGGTCGTGCAGACCGACGCGCCCGCAACTCCAGCATGCGCAAGCACGAAGAGGCCCCCGAGCGACAGAATAAACGCACAGAATGGTGCAACCAGACCGCCGAACCCTTTACGAAGTGCCAGCATCGTTCCCCCAGGTTGATACTCGCGGTCGGTACCCGACCGAACCCGGCGTACTGTACGCAACTCTCAGAAGTTTGGCCACGATTTTTCGACTCCCTGCTCGATCCGCGCGGAGAGTGAGTTTCAAGGTCCCCTTCGGACAAGGGTCGTCAGGCAGCAGGCCCCCGCTCGTGAAAGTCGGCACGAGAACGTACTTTCGCCGCGACGACATAAACGTCCGGTTGCTGGCGCGACGCGGCATCCGACGGTTCGCGACCAGACCGCCCAAGAGCCGGGAAGGAGATTCGAACTCCTGACCTGCTCATTACGAGTGAGCTGCTCTACCGACTGAGCTATCCCGGCGGGGTCCGAGAGTGTACCGAAACACTCTTCGCAGTCAGCGCTTCAATCGGGCGGCGCGAAGATCGCGTGGACCTGATCCACGGCCTCAGGCCCGTACCCCACGCTCCCAATCGGGATCGTTCCGCCAGTGGCTTCGATGATCCGAGCGGTCCACACCGGCCCGAAGCCGCCGCATACCTCGATGAGCTGAACGCCGTCGGCGACCAACTCGACGGCAACGGCGATCGCGTCGGCCGGGTCGCTCATGCCCACGAGCACAGTCCGGCATCCGCGCGTGTCAAGCGCGGTGCGATCGGTCGACGGGTCCGCTCCCGCAGCCGTATACAGAAAGGCCCAGTACGTCAACGCCATTGTGTGAACTCCTTCAGGCCGCGGCCGGCAAGTGCGAAACGAGCCGCAGCAGTAGTGAGCCCACGTTGGGGTTGAACTCATCGGCCTGCCGGGCCGCGCGGCAGGTTTCCAACGCCGCGGCCACCGACGCGGGACGGATACCCACGGCATCTGGAGCATCAGCCAGGACATCGAGATACCTCTGCTCCATCGCGCTGATGCCTTCAACCAACGCGTCAGTTCGCGCCCGACGCAGTTCCTGGGCCTGGCGTTCCGCCAACCGCTTCCGCAGCGCCGCCGCCGTCCGGGTCGGATAGCCGCGCCGCTCGATGTCCTCATCCAGCACAACCAGCTCTTCCGCCGCCGCTGCCTCATACGCCTCCGCCGCGACCTTCAGCGCGGCTTCGAGCTCCTCGACCAACGCGACCACAGTGCCGGCCCGGCCATCCACGCGACCGACGGTCGCGCCAAACGTTGCCCGCAACACGTCGATGGCTACGGTGCGACTCGGCGGAGCGTAGGCAAAGTCGACCCGCTGACAACGCGACCGGATCGTGGCGAGCAGCGAATCCGGCCGGTCGGTGATCAACATCACCACCGTTCGCGCCGGCGGTTCTTCGATGCTCTTGAGCAACGTGTTGCCGACCACCGGGTCCATCCGATCCGCGTCGCGCAACATCACGACCTTTCGTTCTCCCTCGATCGGTGCCTTGTGGATTTCCGGGATCACCCGTGGCAAGCCGGGGTCACGCCGGGCCGTCTCGCCCGGCCGTGGTGACCGAATCTCGTTCGCCAACGTGTACGTCTGCGTGGTGGGCTCGAACTCCACGACGTCAGGATGCGCTCCCCGCGCCACCATGCCACGCGTCCGATCATCGGTGGCGCCAATCACGTCGCCCGCGAAGGCGCGGGCAGCTTCGAGCACCCCCGAACCACGCGTGCCGACCAGCAAATAGGCGTGCGACGGATGAGTCCCGGCGGCACGTAACGTAGCGACCGCTCGCGCTTGGCCCTCAATCTCATCCCACATCGTGACGGGATCCTACGAGTTGACCACGGCAAGCACGCGGGCTCCGACAACGTCGGGACTGCCCGACCCATCGACCACCGCCCATCCTTGCTCGGCCGCCAGGTCTCGGTACGCGGCTCGCACGGCCTGATGAAACGGATCGCCCTCGCGCTCGAGGCGGTCGTGGTCCGGCGATCGTCGCGCCGCCGCGGTGTCATCGCCCACATCAAGCACGATCACGAGGTCGGGTACGAGACCACCCGTGGCGAGCGACGACAGGGAGGCAACCACCTCCACACCCAGCTCGCGCACCACGCCTTGGTACACCAGCGACGATGGCACGTGGCGGTCGCTCACGACCCAATCTCCTCGAGCCAGTGCAGGACGCAGGACTTCCGCCACGTGTTGCGCGCGGTCAGCCGCCATCAACAATGCCTCGGCGGTCGGATCCACATCATCGCCGTCGAGCAAGAGCGCTCGCAGCGACCGGCCCAATGGGGTCCCACCGGGCTCGCGTGTCTCCACCACCGTCTCGCCACGGGCACGCAACCACTCGGCGAGCCGCGCACACTGCGTGGACTTTCCCGAACCGTCTCCGCCCTCGAACACCACGAACCGGCTGGTCACTCGGAGCCGTCGCTCTCGGCTGGTCTCGGTGGATCGCCTTCGGTTCTGGCCGAGGGTTGTCCCTCGGGTTCGGCGACAACCAGACCCTCGATCGAGGCCTGCGTTTCCCCGGTGGGATGGTTCGCACGCGCGAAGATCGAGAGCTGACGCCTCGCGAAGAGGCCGGAGTAGATCGTGAGGATTCCGCCTGCCCAGAGCGCGAGGCGCACTCCAGGGAACGAGTACGAGAATCCGCCGAACTGAATGTGCTGGGACGAGCCCATCAGATCGAAGATCCAGTCGAACAAATCCGACAACAAGGGCGACACGGTGAGCGACAGCAACAGACATAGTCGGACGACCGCGTAGAGCGTGGCGAACGTTCTCCCCATCATGTCGTCGGCCACGGTTTCCTGAATCATCGTAAAGCCGGTGACATACGCGCTCGCCGCGCACGCACCAACCACCGCGATGAGTAGCGCGGTGATGCCGCTCACATTGAAACCGACTGCGGCAATGAGAAACACGCCGCAGCCAACGACGGCCCAAGAGAACACAGACTCGCGGGGCAGGCGCTTCTGGAACGCGAGAATTGCAAACAGGCCAATGGCGGCACCGGTGCCCAACGCGAAGAGCATCACACCGAACTGCTCGTCGGAACCGAGCACCCGCGTCGCGAAGATCTGGCCCAACGGCACCATCGCGCCCGCGCCGATAATCCCCCCACCGAGGCCAATGATGACCGCCCGGCTGAACGGCTCGGAGCGCATGAACCGCACACCCTCTTTGACCTCGCGAACACTCGAGGCGAGGTCGAACTTTTGGGTGCCGTCATGATCCGGGCGCGGGATCGGGAGCCGGACCACGATGAGCGCTGACGTCACGTAGGTAATCGCGTCGAACCACAACGACACCACGCTCTTATCGACTTTCAACGAACTCAACGCATCGAAACCGCCGAGCCAAGTAGCCACGACGGCCAGGGCCGCGGCGATGGCGGCCCCGAGCGGCATCGTCCCGTACGACGCCACCAACGACAACGTGTTGGCCGACGCCAGCTTGTCTTCCGGTACGAAGTGGGGAACCGAGGCGTCCTTCGCGGGCCCCCAAAGCAACGTCATCATCTCGATAAAGAACGAAGCCACGACCAACAGGGCGAGACTGTTGACGAAGGGCAGCGTGGAGATAAGTGCGGCGCGGCCGAGGTCACACAGCACCATGATCTTGCGTCGATCGAAGCGATCGACCATCACGCCGCCGAAGCTCGCGAGGAAGAACCCCGGCACCAAGCGCGCCGCCATGACAACGCTGACCGCCACCGCGGAGTTATTCGACAACTGCGCAGTGATCGTCAGGATCGCAAACAACCCGACCCAATCACCCAGACTCGAGAACACTTGAGCCAACCAGAGCTTCAGGAACGTGCGTGAACCGAAGAGCCGGAACGACTCGGGCGGGACCGGCGTCTCTTCGCCGGCAGACGGGATGAACGGCGCGTTGCCCGTGCCCGGACGCCGATCGGGAGTGGCCCGTTCCACGTCAGGCGTCGAACCCGTCTGCGCGGTCAGTCGCGAGCGCGGCAGCGTTTGCCTTCGTGGCTCCTGCGGTCATGCCCGCCTTCTTCGACGCGGCTTTCTTGGCCGCGGCGCTCGTACCCTTTTTGACCACGCGGGTGGTGCCGACGGCCGACTTCTTGGCGGCTTTCTTCGCCGGCTTCTTCTTCGTCGACTTCGTGGCTTTCTTCGCGGTCTTCTTTGCCTTGGTGGACGGGCCACGTGCTGCGCGCTCGCGCAGCAAATCAATGGCGTCTTCGAACGTGAGCGTCTCGGGGTCAAGCCCGCGCCGGATCGTGGCGTTCGTCTCCCCATCGGTCACGTACGGGCCAAACCGACCGTCGAGCACGCGGATGAGCTTCCCCGTATCCGGACTCTCGCCCAGTTCGGCGAGCGGCGGTTTCGCTTGCTGACCCCGACCGCGTTTGGGCTGGGCGAAAATCACCGCGGCCTGCTCCAACGTGCACGAAAAAATCTGATCCTCGGACTCGAGGCTGCGGCTGTCGGTCCCCTTCTTCAAGTAGGGCCCGTACCGCCCGTTCTGCGCGGTGATCTCATTGCCTTCGGGATCTGCGCCCACGACGCGCGGCAGCGACAGCAGCCGCAACGCGCTCTCGAGATCGATGGTGTCGAGATCCATGCTCTTGAACAACGATGCGCGCGGCGGCTTGGCCTTCGAACCCTCGGCCAGCACACCCAGTTGCACGAAGGGACCGAACCGGCCGGTCAAGGCCAGCACCATCTCTCCGGTGGCGGGATCAGCGCCCAGCTCCCGTGGCCCCGCGGCGCCTTTGGCGATGAGTTCCTCCGCGCGCTCCACGGTGAGCTCATCCGGCGGCATGTCAGCGGGGAGCGGACATTTCTCGTCACCACGATGCAGTGACTCTCCCGTGTTCCACACGCGCACCATGAGCTCGTTGCCAGCGGCGTCGGTGCCGATGAGGATCTTGTTGACCTCGGCCATATCGATCTTGGCCAAGTTGTCCTCGGAGACCAACTCACTCAGGCCGGCGGTGCCGTTCCCGAAGTAGAACGAGTGCAGCCACTTCTCGGCTTCACCTTCGCCACGCGCCACCGCGTCGAGCGCCTCTTCCATCGTGGCGGTGAACCCGTAGTCCACGAGGTGCGCGAAGTAGCGCTCCAACAGTTGTGTCTTCGCGAACGCGGTCCACGACGGGACCAGCGCGTTGCCCTTCTTCCACACGTAGCCGCGTTCACTCGTGATGGTGTTGATGATCGACGCGTAGGTGGACGGTCGGCCGATGCCGGAGTCTTCGAGCACCTTCACCAGCGTGGCTTCCGTGTAGCGCGCGGGTGGCTGTGTGGTGTGTCCATTGGCGTCGAGACCGTGACACGCCACGCCTTCGCCCTCACCCATCGCGGGCAGGACCGCCTCGCCTTCATCCGCCGCTTCGGGATCGTCGCTCACGTCCACATACGCCATGCGGAATCCGAGAAACTCGTACGACTTCCCGGTGGCGCGGAACACCGCATCTTCGCCGGCCGACGATGCGCCACCGATACGGACGGTGACCCGCCGCCCTCTGGCATCGGTCATTTGGCTCGCAACCGTACGCATCCAGATCAACTCGTACAGCGCCTGCTCGTCGCGGGACAGTTCGCCGCGCACATCCTCCGGCGTCCGAAACCGTGCGCCGGCCGGCCGAATCGCTTCGTGCGCTTCTTGCGCGTTCTTCGTCTTGTTGGCATAGGTCCGCGGTGCCGGCGGGAGGTACGCCTGACCGAACCGCTCCACGATCTGGGCTCGGGCCGCGTCCACCGCTTGGTTCGACAAACTGATCGAGTCGGTCCGCATGTAGGTGATGAAACCGCGCTCGTAGAGGCCCTGCGCGACCGACATCGTGCGGCTCGCGCTGTAGCGGAGCTTGTTGCCCGCTTCTTGTTGCATCGTCGTGGTCTTGAACGGTGGCTTCGGCCGCTCGATGAAGTCTTTCGCTTCAACATCGCGCACGCCGAACTGCGTCTCGGCCAACCGTGCCGCCAGGGCACGAGCGTCGGATTCCAAGAGGTGAAGCGACACCGAGTCCGGAGCAAGGCGACCGGTTGCCGGGTCGAAGTCTCGGCCCGTGACCACGCGCTTGCCGTCAACCTCAATGAGACGGGCACCGAAGTCGGTACCGCGCGCCGCAAAGCGCCCGTCGAGATCCCAGAACTCCGCGTTGCGAAATGCCATCCGCTCGCGTTCACGCTCCACCACGAGCCGCACTGCCACACTCTGCACGCGCCCCGCCGAGCGCGCCCCACCCACGCGCCGCCACAAGACCGGCGACACCACATACCCCACCAGCCGGTCGAGTGTCCGCCGACCTTCCTGTGCCTCGACCAACCGCATGTCAACCTCGCGCGGATTGGCAATGGCGGAGTCGATCGCCTCGCGGGTGATCTCGTGGAACACCATCCGCTTCACCGGCGTCTTGGGCTTCAACACCTCGAGCAGGTGCCAGGCGATCGCCTCACCCTCACGATCCTCATCGGTAGCGAGGTACAGCTCGTCGACACCCTTCATCGCCTGGCGAAGTTTGGACACCACCTCTTTGGCACGGCCTTCCGGCGGCGCGTATTCGAGCCGGAAGTGATCGTCCACATCCACACCGAGACCCTTGCGCGGGAGATCACGGACATGGCCGAAACTGGCGAGGACGGTGAAGTCCTCGCCAAGAAAACGGCCAATGGTGTCGGCCTTGGTCTTGGACTCGACGATCACAAGGGACTTGGGCACAGCGACCAATTCTGTAGTTTTGAAGCGATGACGGTGGCGAACGTAGCCCCCGACCCACCCACCATGTCCGGATGGAGCGTCAATCGGCCTCTAGGGTGCGGAAGATGTTCGCCGGAATCACTGACGCAATTGACCCGAACAAGCTCCTTGAGTCCTTCGGAACCATCGGGCTCATCCTCATCATCTTCGCTGAGTCGGGGCTCTTGATCGGCTTCTTCCTCCCGGGAGATTCGCTGCTCGTCACCGCCGGCCTGCTGGCCTCGGCCGGAAAACTCAACCTCGCCGTGATACTCGTCGGGTGCTTCGTGGCCGCCGTCGTGGGCGACCAAGTGGGCTATGCCTTCGGGAAGAAGGTTGGCCCGTCCATCTTTAAACGACCGAACTCACGGCTGTTCAAACACGAGCACGTGGCCCGCGCCAATCGGTTCTTCGAGGAGCACGGACCGAAGACCATCGTGATGGCTCGCTTCGTTCCCGTCGTTCGGACCTTCGCGCCAATCCTGGCGGGCGTCGGGACCATGCCGTATCGGACGTTCCTGGCCTACAACATTTTCGGCGGCCTGCTCTGGGCCGTGGGCGTAACCCTGATCGGTTATTTCCTCGGCGACGCGATCGGCCCGGACAAGATCGACTCGTACCTGCTGCCGATCATCGGGGTCGTCATCGTGCTCTCGCTGATCCCGCCGCTGCTGGAGTACCGCAAGCACCGCAAAGCCCAGAGCCAGTCGGACGAGACGCCCCCGGACTGAAGGCCGGGCCGACCATCTCGCGACTTTGGCGCAGAACCCATGCCTATGGCCATGAGTTCTGCTCCAAGGTCGGGCACGGTACGGCGAGGTTCGGTCAAACCGGGACGGGTTCGTCCACCACGGTGTCGGTTGCGTCGCCGCCGACACCCTCGCTCTTACGCTTGCTGAACATCACGGCGCCGATGAGCACGATCGTCGCCGATCCGGCGATCGCGTAACGGATGTCGTCGTTACGCAGCGAGATGATCGCCGGCAGGATCAGCAGCGAAACCAGGTTCATCACCTTGATCAACGGGTTCAGCGCGGGGCCGGCCGTGTCTTTGAACGGGTCGCCGACGGTGTCACCGATCACGGCTGCGGTGTGCGCGTCCGAGCCCTTGCCACCCTCGTGGCCATCCTCGATGTACTTCTTCGCGTTGTCCCACGCACCGCCGGAGTTCGACAGGAAGTTCGCCATGAGCTGACCAGTGAGGATCACACCGGCAAGGAACGCGCCGAGGGCGAAGTAGTTGATGCCGAAGCCCACGATCACAGGCGTGAGGACCGCAAGCAACGCCGGGGTTGCCAGCTCACGCAACGATGCCTTGGTGCAGATATCGATGACCGGTCCGTAGTCGGGCTTCTTGGTCCCAGCCATGATCCCGCCATCGGCGAACTGGTTGCGCACTTCCTGGACCACCACGCCCGCGGTGCGTGACACCGCACGGATGGCGAGGGCAGAGAAGAGGAACGCGACCGAACCACCGATGAGCAGACCGATGAAGGTCTTCGGGTCGGCCACGTTCATCTGCGTGGCAAGACTGCGGAACACCTGCGGGCCACTCGGCAGATTGAGTTCCTGGCCGATGGTCTCGATGAACGAAGCGAACAACGCCACCGACGCGATGACCGCCGAGCCAATGGCGAATCCCTTGGTGACGGCCTTGGTGGTGTTGCCCACCGCGTCAAGGCTCACCATGATCCGCTCGGGCTCACCGCTGAACTCGCCCGACATCTCCGCGATACCCGCCGCGTTGTCGGCGACCGGACCGAAGGTGTCCTCGGAGACAATCACACCGGTGGTGGCAAGCATGCCCATGCCGGTGAGAGCAACCAGGTAGAAGATGAACTGAATGTTGCCGTCGCCCAACGCAATCGCGATGCCGAGCGAAGCGCAGATCGCGATGATGGCGTACACGCTGGACTCGAGCCCCGAGCTGATCCCCGAGAGAATCACCGTGGCCGGGCCCGTGCGGGTGGCCTCGGCGATCTCGCGTACCGGTGCGGTTTCGGTAGACGTGAAGTACTCGGTGAGGCGGCTGAGGCCCTGGGCCAGTACCAGACCGGACACCACGGCGCCGAAGCATTTCCAACCAGCGTTGGCGAACTCGTTCCCGACGTATCCGAACGCGACGATCGCGGTACCCACGATGGTCAGCAGACCGGCGGTGAGGAACCCGCGGTTGATTGGCGCCATGGCCGACTTGTCCTTGTCGGTTGCGCGAACCGCGAAGACACCGACGATGGAAGCGAGTACACCAATCGCACGCGCCGCGAGCGGGAACACCAGGCCGAGCGCAGGATTCGCGCCAATCGAATCGAACGCTGCAACGCCAAGAATGATCGACGCCACCAGGGTGACCTCGTAGGACTCGAAGAGGTCAGCAGCCATGCCGGCGCAGTCCCCCACGTTGTCACCCACATTGTCGGCAATGGTTGCGGGGTTGCGCGGGTCGTCCTCGGGAATTCCCGCTTCGACTTTGCCCACCAAGTCGGCGCCCACGTCAGCGGCCTTAGTGAAGATGCCGCCACCGACGCGCAGGAACAGCGCGAGGAGGGAGCCGCCGAAGCCGAAGCCGATCAGCATTGCGGAGGCGGTGTTTTGGAAGACCATGATGATGATGGTCGCACCGAGCAGGCCCAGGCCCACGGTGAACATTCCGGCAACTCCGCCGGTGCGGAACGCGACCTTGAGCGCAGCCGGTAGCGATCCCGCCTTGGCCGCCGCGGCAGTACGCACGTTGCCTCGGACCGCGAGGCTCATACCGATGAATCCGGTGAGGCCCGACATGAAGCAACCCGCAATAAACGCAATCGTCCGGTAGCTGCCTGAGGCAATGAACGACAAGCCGTCGGAGCCTCCCGCAAAGGAGCCCGGCTTCTTGATCTCGGTCGCGGTCACGAACACCACGACCGCAAGCGGGATCAAGATGACGATGATGGTCTTGAACTGGCGCTTGAGATAGGCCATCGCGCCCTCTTGAATCGCGAGTGCGATCTCCACCATGGTGGGCGTCCCGGTCTCAGCCGCGAGCACACCTTTCATCAGGAAAAACCCGACGAGGATGGCGAGAACCGCGGAAGCCGCGGAGAACACCAACCAGAACCACTCACTCGATCCAAGTGTGAAGACCTGGTAGCTGCCTTCGGCAATGACGGTGCTCATCTGCTGGAGTGCTCCTTGGTGTGGTGATACGAGCACGCGGAGGACCGGCGCTCAAGCCCGGGGGGACGGTACGAGGGCCGTCACAACTGCGTCAATCTAGCCAGGCGCGGGCGGCGATCGCCGAACCGGCGCAATGGACCCGAACGTCAAATGTGGTACGGCACCGAGGTGACCACGGTCCCCTTGCGGAACAGCAGGCGGCCCTTCAGGAAAAGGGCGCTCTGGTTATGGAGCAGTTGGCCCCACCACGATCCCACCACGAACTCCGGGATTATCACGGTCACGATGTCGTTGTCCCGCTGCGCGTCGAGCTCTCCCACGAACCGAAGCACCGGCCGAGCGAGCTCACGGTACGGCGAGAACACGATCTCGAGCGGCACGTCGATTCCGAAGTCAGCCCACTTCCGCGCAATCCGCTCCTGCTCCTCCTCGTTCGAGACCACCGTGACCGCGAGAAGTTGATTGGGCCGAATCGACTTCGCGTACGCGAGCGCTTCGAGCACGCCACGGTGAACTGTCCCCACGAGCACCACCACCGTGTGGTTCATGGGCCGGGCCCGGTAGCCCGGCTCGGTGGCCAGACCCTTCTCGACCGTCGCGTAGTGGGAGTGAATGGACTTGAACAACAGGATGATGAACGGGATCACCACGATCGGGATCCACGCGCCAATCTTGAACTTGGTCACCGCGACGATCAGCACCACCACCATGGTCGTCACCGCTCCGAGCCCGTTGAGGAACGCGTTGAACTTCCAACGCGGCTCGCGAACCCTCTGATGGTGGCGCACCATCCCCGCCTGGCTCAGCGTGAACGACGTAAAGACTCCGACCGCGTACAGCGGGATCAGGTTGGTCGTAATGCCACCGAACGCGACGATGAGGATGGCCGCGGCACCAGCCAACAGCAGCACCCCGTTTGAGAACACCAGACGGTCACCGCGCGTTGCAAGTTGGCGGGGGAGATAGCCGTCCCTCGCGATGATGGACGACAGGCTCGGGAACCCGGCGTACGCCGTGTTGGCAGCAAGGACCAACACCGCGGCCGTCGCGAACTGCAACACCAAGTAGATGGCGCTGTCGCCGAAGACCAGCAGCCCCATCTGGGAGAACACCGTCTGTTCGTGGCTCGGGAACGGCTGCACCCGGTGGGCCAGGACCGAAACACCGAGGAACAGGACCCCAAGGATGGCTGCCATCATCACCAGCGTGGCCGCGGCATTCTTGGACTCGGGGCGCTTGAACTGCGGGACGCCATTGGAAATCGCTTCCACACCCGTCAGGGCCACCGCCCCCGACGAAAATCCTTTCAGGATCAAGAACAGCCCGATATCACCGCCCGCTTTTCGAACTCCTTCGAACGACTTCTCGTCGAACGGGACCTGGCCGAGGTCACCCCAAAAACTCTCGTAGAGGCCATACCCCACAAGCACAGTGAGGATCAGGATGTAGAGGTAGGTCGGAACCGCAAAGATTCGGCCGGATTCCTTGATCCCGCGCAGGTTGGCCAGGGTGACCAACCCAATGAGAACAAGTCCCATCTCCACCCGACGGTCGGCGAGATCACGAAACGCCGGGATCGAGATGATGGCGGCAACCCCCGCGGCCACCGATACCGCAACGGTGAGGATGTAGTCCACGAGTAGCGATGCGGCCGCAACGAGCGCCGGCATCTCGCCGAGGTTCTCGCGGCTCACAACGTACGAACCGCCGCCACTGGGATAGGCGAAAATCGTTTGGCGGTAGGAGGTGACCACGATGGTCAGGAGGATGGCCACGCCGATCGCGATCGGAATCAGCAGATCGAGGCCCAGGATCAGGCTCGAGGCGCCAAGCGCGGTGACGAAAAGAATCTCCTCGGTTGCATACGCGGTGGAGGAGATCGCATCCGATGAGAAGATCGGGAGCGCGATCGTCTTGGAGAGCTTCTGATGCGCTTGCGCATCACTCGAGAGCGGGCGCCCCACCAGGATTCGCTTGACGACGGACATCGCTACCTTCTCGACCCCGCCACGGGTGTCACGTCTCGACGTGGTACGGAACAGAGATCACGACTGTTCCCTTCCGGAACAGCAACCGGCCTTTGAGGACGAGCGCGCTCTGGTTATGGAGCAGTTGGCCCCACCATGAACCAACCACGAACTCGGGGATCACAACTGTGATGATGTCGTTGTCCCGCTGAGCATCTAATTCCTCCACAAACCGAATCACCGGCCCGGAGAGCTCCCGGTAGGGCGAGAAGACGATCTCGAGCGGCACATCGATCCCGAACCGGGCCCAGGTTCGGGCGATCTCGTCCTGCTCTTCCTCATCCGAGACCACGGTGACGGCGAGCAGCTGATTGGGTCGCATCGATTGTGCATACGCCAGCGCTTCGAGGACCCCGCGGTGCACGCTCCCGACCAGCACAATCATCGTGTGGTTCATCGGCCGGGCTCGGTAGCCGGGCTCGGTGGCCAAGCCTCGCTTGATCGCGGCGTAGTGCGAGTGGATCGATTTGAACAGCACGATGATGAGCGGAATCACCACGAGCGGCACCCACGCGCCGCTCCAGAACTTCGTGACCGCGACGATCAGGAGGACGATGAACGTGGTGAACGCCCCAACTCCGTTGAGCCAGGCATTGAACTTCCAACGCGGCTCGCGCACCTTCTGATGGTGGCGCACCATGCCCGCCTGGCTCAGAGTGAACGAAGTAAAGACGCCGACCGCGTACAGAGGGATTAGCGCCGTCGTCAAACCACCGAACGCGATGATCAATGCGCCGGCCGTGCCGGCCAGGACAAGCACCCCGTTGGAAAACACCAATCGGTCGCCCCGGTTCGCGAGCTGGCGCGGCAGGTAGCTGTCCCGGGCGATGATCGAAGACACCCTGGGGAAATCCGCGTACGCGGTATTCGCGGCCATGATGAGGATCGCGGCAGTCGCGAACTGAAGGAGAAGATAGATCGGGCCTTCGCCGAAGACCAGCAATCCCATCTGCGAGAACACGGTCTGGTCGTGGCTCGGGAACGGGTGGGTGCGATGCGCGAGGACGGAAACCCCGAAGAACAGGATGCCCAAGATGATGGCCATCCAGATCAGCGTCTTGGATGCGTTCTTCGACTCGGGACGCCGGAACGCCGGAACGCCGTTCGAGATCGCCTCAACCCCCGTGAGCGCGACGGCACCGGACGCGAAGCCCTTCAGTATGAGGAACAACCCCAGCTCACCGCCGAACTCGCGGGCGGCTTCCGAAGTCTCAGGATCGAACGGAATGCGGCCCAAGTCGCCGAAGAGACTCTCATAGAGCCCGTACCCGACGAGGATGGTCAGAATCACGATGTAGACGTACGTGGGCACCGCGAATACGCGACCTGACTCCTTGATGCCGCGCAAGTTCGCAACGGTCACAATCGCGATGAGGACCAACCCGATCTCAACCCGGTAGTCGACCAAATCACGAAACGCCGGTATCGAAATGATCGCGGCAACCCCGGCGGAGATGGACACCGCCACAGTCAGGATGTAATCCACGAGCAGCGATGCACCGGCCACCAATGATGCCGTCTCGCCCAGGTTCTCCCGACTCACCACGTACGAGCCACCACCGCTGGGGTAGGCGTAGATGGTCTGGCGATACGACGTGACCACGATCGCCAGCAGGATCGCAACACCGATGGAGATCGGTATCAGTGTGTCCAACCCGAGCGCGAGGCTCGACGCGCCCAGGGCGGTGACGAACAGGATCTCTTCAGTCGCGTAGGCCGTGGAGGAGATCGCGTCCGAGGAGAACACGGCCAACGCGATGGTCTTCGGAATGCGCTGATGTTCTTGCTCCGCGGTCGCGAGCGGCCGGCCCACCAAGATGCGCTTGACGACGGACACAGGACATGCACTCCGGAAGCCGGGAACAGAAACGGAAACGGCGGCGAGTCTGACACCTCCGAGGCGGCGATCGGCGGTTCGGGAGCGCTAGGTTCGCTTCCATGCAAGTCGCTATTGCCGGGGCCGGCAACGTCGGGCAGCACGTCGCCGCCTCCCTCCACGCCTCTGGTCACGACGTCCTACTGATCGAACAGAAGCAGTCGGTCCTGGACCGCGCCACGCTCGACGCCGGCATCGAGTGGTTCGTCGGTGACGCCTGCGAAGTCTCATCACTGCGCGAGGCCGGGCTCGAGCAGTGTGAAGTTCTCGTCGCTGCAACGGGTGACGACGAAGACAACCTCGTCGTTTCGCTCTTGGCCAAGCAGGAGTTCGGCATCCCCCGGGTGATCGCCAGGGTGAACCACCCGAAGAACGAGTGGATGTTCACCGAGAACTGGGGCGTCGACCTGTTCGTCTCAACCCCGCATCTCATTACGGCGCTCGTCGAAGAGGCAGTGAGCGTCGGCAAGCTCGTAGAGATCTTGCGCTTCGAAGGCGGACTGGCGCGGCTCGTGGAAGTCACGCTCGCCGGCGACGCCAGCGTGGTCGGACGCTCGATCGCCGAGACCGAAGTCCCACGCGAAGCCACCATCGTCGCCATCCTGCGCGCCGATCACCTCATTGTCCCGCGCGGTGAGTCGGTCTTCGAAGCTGGCGACGAGGTCTTGGCGTTGGTCACACCCGACTCCGAAGATCAGATCCGCGAGATCCTCACTGGCACCGGCTCAACTCCCGGGACTGTCTGACTCAGGCGAGCAGTTCGTAGGCCGGGTTGTAGGTCACGTTCTCGTTCCCCTCGGCCAGCACAACCCCTTCCAAGACCAGGCGCCGACCGGGGGTGAGCCCGCGGATCCGGCCCCGCCCCAGAAACACCGCGACCGCAGACCCGTGACCATCCTTGACGGTGATCTCGATCGCCGGCGCGCCAGCTCGGGGCACGATGCGCAACGACGTCACTTCGCCGGCGAACCGCACGGGCGTGCGCAGGGGAAGCGCATCCAACGGCGTCACGCCCAGGGTGTCACAGAACGCAGTGAGTCGGGCGCGGTCCGAGTCCTCGGTCGACTGACCGACCCGTTTCACAAAGTTACGGACACCCATCAGTTCCCCTTGTCACTCGACCACCATCTGGTGAGACCGACCACAGCCGGCCTCGCGAACCCGGACCGCAACGGTACCGCCGTTAGCATCGGCTCAGCCCGCCCGGGGCCAATGAACCAGACGAAGGGATCAGCCGTGCACGTTGTGGTCGTGGGATGTGGGCGCGTCGGAAGTGAGTTGGCCGGTGCCCTCCAGCGCCAAGACCACACGGTCTCGGTGATTGACAAGAAGAAGGAAGCATTCGGCCGCCTGCCGACTGGCTTCACCGGCAACCGCATCTTGGGGTTCGGTTTCGACCGCGACACGCTCATCGAAGCCGGCATCCACGACGCCCGAGCGATGGCCGCGGTGACGAGCGGCGACAACTCGAACATCATGGCCGCGCGCGTCGCCCGCGAGACCTTCGAAGTCGAAAATGTCGTCGCCCGTATCTACGACCCGCGGCGCGCCGTGATCTACCAACGCCTCGGGATTCCTACGGTTGCAACCGTGGCGTGGACCACCGACCAGGTGCTGCGCCGACTCGTGCCCCGCGACGCCGTCGCCGATTGGACCGACTCGTCCGGCGCGGTCGGACTGGTCGAGCGCAACGTGACGCCGGCGTGGGCCGGCAAGAAGCTCAGCAGTCTTGCGACTCCCGGGAGCTTCGCGCTCGCGGCGGTCACCCGCCTCGGCGCCACGCTCGTCGCGCAGCCGGACCTGGTGGGTCAAGACGGTGACATCCTGCACATCATGGTGAATCTCTCCGCACTCGATGGGCTCGAACGTCAACTGCTCCATGGTCCCGAGTACTAAACCTTCCCGAGGCTCCCCACGAGGCACTGCGACCCATGCCATCCTGATCAGCCCATGAATCACCACTCACGTGCCGCGCGCCTCACGACCGTGATCGCTCTCAGTCTGACGATCAGCGCACTTGCCGGTTGCTCGAGCGATAGTTCCACGCCGAAGTCTGCTGCCTCCTCGCGACCGGCCGCCCGTCCCGACGCAAGGGTCCAGGTCAACGTCGGGTTGGTCAACGTGGCCTCGGCGGGTGCCGTTGTCCCACTTGCCGATTCCGACCGCGACGCAGTCGTTGCGGCCATCGGCGCCTATATCAAGGCTGCGACACTCGATCCTCTCAAGGCCAAGGCGACCGCACCTCCGAGCGCCGCGCTGAAAACACTCATGACCCCCAGCGCGGCTCCAACATTGGATGGACCCGACGCTGACGCGTTGGTTGATTCCGGCCTCGGCCCGGTGACCGGGACCACCAAAGCGACCTTGGCTCCGGTCAACCTCACCGGCCTCGCCGACAAGCAGGGCGCGGTAGATCTCATCGGAACCACCTTGGATCTGACGGTGACCGCGAACAGCCAGCTGGGCCCTTTCGTCATCCATCGCACCGGTGAACTGATCTTCACGCGCGACGCCGGCGCCTGGAAGATTTTGAGCTTCAAGCTCGCCGTCACCCGCGAAGGCACCGGTCTCGCGGCCGATTCGACCACGACCACCGGGGGCACCAAACCGTGATTCGCCGCCACCCCGTCCGCACCGTTTTCGTGACGCTCCCACTCGTCATCGCCCTCACCTTCGCAACACTGGTGGCGCTCTGGCTGGCCGGTGTTCAGGTCCCAGGCGCGTCGGCCACTCGTTGGTTCACCATCACCAAGACCGCGAACGCGGACTACACCCCGAGTCCCACCGCCCCGGTGTTCCTCCTGGTCATCGGGAACGACGGTCGCACCGGTGACACCATCACTCGCGGCGATGCGCTCCACCTCATCGGTATCAACCCCGCGCTACGCCAGGGCACCATCCTCGACATCCCGCGCGACACCGGCATGAACATCCCGGGCCACGGCGTCGACAAGGTCAACGCGGCGTACGCTGCCGGCGGACCGCGACTCCAAGCCGACACGATCGCCGCGGCCGTCGGCGTCACCATTCCGTACGCGATCGGCACCGACTTCGATGGGTTCCAGGGCATGATCAATGAGTTCGGCGGGCTCACCGTGAACGTCCCGTTCCGAATGCAGGACAAGTTCTCGGGGGCAGACTTCCAGCCTGGGGTCCAGAAGCTGAACGGCACGCAGGCGCTCGCCTACGCCCGCAACCGCCACCAGTTCCCGAATAGCGACCTCACCCGAACCGCGAACCAGGGGTACCTGATCCTGGCGGCGTTGGGCCAGTTCCGGGCCGAAAACACTGGGCCCATCAGGACCCTCGAACTCCTCGCTGACCTTGGGCGCCATACCCAGATCGACGGCATCGGGCTCAAGGACCTCTATGGGCTCGGCCGTCTCGGCCTCTCCATGGACCCGGCGAACCTCCGCAACGTGGTGATCCCGGTCACCAGTGGCC
This sequence comes from Acidimicrobiia bacterium, assembly GCA_031430375.1. Lineage (GTDB taxonomy): Bacteria > Actinomycetota > Acidimicrobiia > IMCC26256 > JAENVU01 > JAENVU01. The sequence continues at coordinate 3,396 of JANPBJ010000283.1, read as the reverse complement.
GCGGCGGCCTCCTCCAAATCGGGGCGGAGGCGACGAGTCTGTTCCAAGACTTCGCCGACGACGCCGTGCTCCAAAGTCACTAACCACGGGGCCGTGTCACAGAGGCGTGCGATGCTCCTCCGATGGACGCCGTCGATGCGCTCGACGCGATCGTTGCTGACCCGGAGTTGTACGAGCGCACCATCTATCGAACAAACCTTCCCGCTCGTGCGGCTCGGACCGCACCGTTCGACGATCCTTTTCACCCCGAGCTCGTCGCCCGCCTCGCCAGCCGGGGGTTGACCGAGCTCTACACCCATCAGGTGGAGGCGATCAATCACCTCCGCGCCGGTACCAACGTGGTGGTCGCCACCGGCACGGCTTCGGGGAAATCACTGTGTTACCAACTCCCGATCGTCGATGCTGCGGTACGAGGATCCTCGGATACCGCGTTGCTGCTGTTCCCTACCAAGGCGCTCGCACACGACCAACTTCGGTCGTTGCGCAGCTGGCTGGTCCCCGGGCTCCGTGCGGTCACCTACGACGGCGATTCGTCGCCGGACGACCGCAGTTGGGCGCGCAAGAACGCGACGGTGGTCATGACCAACCCCGAGATGCTGCACCAGGGGATGCTCCCCTATCACCAGCGGTGGTCGACCTTCCTCATGCGGCTCCAGTTGGTGGTGATCGACGAACTCCACGCGACTCGCGGCATCTTCGGGAGTCACGTTGCAAATCTGTTGCGTCGGCTTCGTCGCATCTGCGCTCACTACAACGCGAACCCCACCTTCTGTTTCGCGAGCGCCACCATCGGCAATCCGGCCGAACTCGCTGCCACGATGCTGGGCGCGCCGGTAGCGCTCGTCGACGACGACGGCTCGCCCCAAGCCGAGCGCGGATTCGCGTTCTGGCAACGTCCGTTCCTTGACGCCACCACTGGCGCACGAGCCTCGGCCAACGTCGAAACCGCAGAGATCCTGAGTCGCTTCGTGGCCGCGGGCCATCCAACCCTTGCGTTCACCCGCAGCCGCCGAGGCGCCGAGCTGGTGGCGAGCCACGCCCGCCGCTTAGCAACCGACCGCGCGCCCGATGCTGCCTCCCGTATCGCCGCCTACCGCGCGGGGTACCTTCCCGAAGAACGGCGAGCGCTCGAGCAACGGTTGACGAGTGGTGAACTCCTCGGTCTCGCGGCCACGAACGCCTTGGAGCTCGGTATCGACGTCGGTGGCCTGGACGCGGTCGTACTCAATGGGTTTCCGGGGACGTTGGCGTCGCTGCGCCAACAGGTCGGCCGAGCCGGCCGGACCGGTCAGCGCGCCGCGGCCGTCCTCGTCGCGGGCGACGATCAGCTCGACCAGTGGTACGCCGCCCATCCCGATGAGCTCTTCACCAGAGGCGCGGAGGCCGCGGTGATCAACCCCGCGAATCCCTACGTACTCCGCCCGCACATCGGTTGTGCGGCTCATGAACTCCCGCTGACCCCGGAAGACACCGCGTGGTTCGGTGACGGTCTCGACGATGCGGTCCGCGATCTCGTCCACGACGATCTCCTCAAACCCCGCGGCGGAAAGATGTACTGGGCCGGGCGCAATCCACCAGCACCCACTGTGGGCCTGCGAAACGGTGCGTGCGCCGAGTTCGCATTAGTGAGTAACGAACCCGACCGACCGACCATCGGCACCGTCGACGGTGCTCGGATCTACTCGGTCGCGCATCCTGGCGCGCTCTACCTTCACCAGGGCCGCCAGTGGCGAGTCGACACGCTCGATGTCGATGCCCGCGAAGCGCACCTCTCACCCGCTGACGATGCTGACGAGTACACCCAACCGCGCGAAGACACCGAGATCGCCATCATCGCCACCGACGCACAGGCGCCGTGCGGTGGCGGTCGCGCGTATCTCGGGATCGTCGAAGTCACGAACCAGGTGGTCGCATACCAACGGACGCGCATCTCCACTCGAGAAAGCATCGAAATCGTCCCGCTCGACGTTCCGGCCCGCACCCTGAGAACGCAGGCGGTTTGGTACACCATCACACCGGAGACGCTCGCGATGGCGGGCATCGCCGCGCCTCAGATCATCGGTGCGGTCCACGCCGCGGAGCACGCGATGATCGGCATGCTGCCGTTGTTCGCGATCTGTGATCGGTGGGATGTCGGCGGCGTCTCAATGGCGGTCCACCCGGCCACCGGATTGCCCACCATCTTCATCTACGACGGCTACCCGGGCGGGGCCGGGATCGCACCTCTGGCGTTCGCCGACCTCGACGCACATGTTCGGGCCACGACCGAACTCGTCAGTGCCTGTGCCTGCGACGCGGGCTGTCCGTCGTGCGTGCAGTCGCCGAAATGCGGGAACTGGAACGAGTACCTCGACAAGCACGCTGCGCTTCGCCTCTTACGCACCCTCGCCGATCGGGGATCCGCGGGAGCCGCCAGCGCTTGACCTCGGAATTACCTGACCGGTTCGGAGGCAGTGCCAGGCCCCAACGTGAGGGAAAACGATGACGACGCAAGCGGAGACACGCTGCCGAACCCTTGGATCGTGACCCGGTGGCTCTTGCGATCACAGGGAAACGGGATGCGGTTGATACCGCGGGATCCCGTGGCGGAACTCGCCTGAATGCCATCGACCAAGAACCCTGCGCTCAAGGCGTCCCGCAAGACCCAGTCGACCTCGATGCCCTGGCCCAGAGCATCGTGGAAACATCGCACCGGGGCACGCGGCGCGAACCTCACCACACTCGGCGGAGTGACCGAACTCAAAGGGATCTTGACATCGAGATCCACACAGTCGGACACCGAACCGTCGGGGAACAGCGTCTCGCAGTAGCGAGCTCCCGACCGGTTGGATCCCTCCCACCGAGCGTCGTTGAACGAAGTTGAAAACAGCACCGCTCCCGAAAGGTCCGCTCCCCGCAGATCAGAACCGGTCAGATCGGCCTCGCTGAGGTCGGCACCCGCAAGCGTTGCGTTCCGTAGGATCGTGTAGCGCAGGTCCGCCCGACGGAAATCCGACCCCGTGAAATCGGCTCCGGTCAGATCCGTCGACGGAACCGTGACGGCTCCGAGGTCCTGGTTCGCACATTGAGCGTTCGGTGCGAACGCGCAATCTCCAATCCGGTTCGACAGCTGTGACGCGTCGGCGCTGCATGCGCCGCCCACCATGAGCGCGGCCGCCGTTGCAAGAACGAAACCACATCGGGCGCGCCACATCGCTCGACGGTAGCAAGTCAATCGACTGCCGCCGGAGCGCCCCGCGAACGGCCCCGGTTCGTTTTACCAGTCGGAACCACAATCGGATCCCACCAGACCGCACGCGAGACGTACCTCGGCGCGGGATCTGCCAGTGGCCCCTTCCACGTCGACCACCACCTCCGCGTGATCTCCGGTGCAATCACAGGCGCGTAGCTCCGCAC
>JANPBJ010000282.1:0-9291 GCA_031430375.1 Acidimicrobiia bacterium | reverse complement strand
CATCGACCTCGCGGCCGTCCTCCATGGAGAACATCGCGAGGCCGTCAACATCCGCCGGTTGCAGACCCGCGTCATCGATGGCGGCGCTGATCGCCTGACAGGCAAGTGACAACTCGGAATCGGGGAGTCCCTTGCCGTACGCGGTCTGGCCGATGCCTACCACCGCGGTGTTATCGCGAAGAAGGTTCACGGGTTGGGGTTCACCAGCCCTGCCAGACCGGGTCGCGCTTTTCCATCATCGCCGCCATCCGTTCCTTGCCGTCCTCGGTGCCGAGGTTGAGCTCGATGAACACGGCTTCGTTCTCCAACGTGGCGACCCGCGAAATCTCGGTGGCGTCGTGCAACAGCTTCTTGGCCCAGCCGAGCACCTTGGTGGGTTTCGCCGCGATGCGCGTGGCCCACTCCTGGGCTGCGGCGTGCAGCTCGGCGGCCGGCACCACTCGGTTCACGATACCGAGCGCCGCGGCTTCCGTCGCCGAGATCGAATCGCCGAGGAGCACGATTTCAGCTGCCTTGTGGGTTCCGACAATGCGCGGCAGCAGGTACAGGAACCCGCCATCAGGAACCAATGCCTGCTTTGAGAAGACGTCGACGATCTTGGCGGTGTCGGCGGCGATGACGAGATCGGCGGCGAGTGTGAGCATCGCGCCGCCGCCAGCGGCGGTGCCGTTGAGCGCAACGATGATGGGCTTCTGGCAATCCTGCATCCGTTCCATGAGTCGCTGGAATCCGGTCCGCATCATGTGGACCGCGCTTCCCGCTACGTAGTCCGGAGCGCCGTCGGGTTTCGGCGGTGCCGGGGGGCGCACGCGCAGGTCCGACCCGGTGCAGAAGTGGCGCTCGCCCGCCGCAGTCAACACGATGCAGCGGACCGCGAGGTCGCTGTGAGCCAGCGTGAACTGTTCGATGAGTCGATCCCGCACGTAGAACGGAATCGAGTTCGACGATTCGGGCCGGTTAATCGTAAGCCAAAGCACGCCATCGATCAGATCTGAAATGAGCTCGTGGTCGGCCTTGGCCTGAGTCTCCGGGTCCATTAGACGTCTCCGATTCGGGTTTCGCTCGCAGTCATTGGACCGCCTCCTGCTTTGCCTCGCTGCACCCTGGCTCTCACGATCAGCGCGTCGAGCGCGACGGCGCCTCTGGGACGAACCACCAGGGGGTTCACGTCGAGTTCACCGATGATGTCGGCGAGGTCCATTGCCATCCGTTGCACCTTCATGATCACGTCGACCAATGCGGCGCGGTCCGCGGGTTTGGCGCCGCGGACTCCGTCGAGCATTTTCGCGCCGGTGAGTTCGGTGAGCATGGCGGCGGCCTGGCCGTCGTCGAAGGGCGGGACGCGGAAGGTCACATCGCCCAACACCTCCACGAAAATGCCACCGAGCCCGACCATGACGACGGGACCGAACAGCGCATCCTGAGAGATGCCCACCACGGTTTCGACCCCGCCACTCACGAGTTCACTCACGAGGATGCCCTCGATGCGGACCTTGCTGCCGCCGGCCTTTCTTGCCTTGGCAAGCAGGTCGTCGTACGCGGCGCGCACATCCTTGGCCGTAGCGACCCCGACCTTGACCAAGCCAAGGTCGCTCTTGTGCAGAAGATCCGGCGAGGAGATCTTCATGACCACGGGCATACCGATCGCACTCGCGGCTTTCACGGCCGACGCCGCCGTGGTGCAGAGCTGATCGCGTGACGACTTGATGCCGTAGGTCGCGAGTACCTGCTTGCTCTGCCATTCACTCAACGCCGTTCCGGGCGCTACCTGCTCGATGATCGCCCGCGCTTTCGCGGCGGCCGCGAGCGGCTTCATCGGCGCGCTGCTGAACGGCGACTCGTGACGCGCCGCAAACCGCCAATAGTCGCTGTACGCGCGGAGCGCGGCGGTGCAGTTCCCAAAGGTCCGAAAGACTGGGAGGCCGCCTGCGAGCAGTCTGAAGTAGTAGGTGTCGTCGGTTCCTGGTGGCGATCCCCACACCACGAAGATTGGCTTGTGGGTGGTGGAGGCCACGGCCACGAGATCGCGGGTGAACGGCTTGGAGAACGCCGCGACCGCGCCCGTGATCGGTACCACGATGATGTCGACCTTCGGATCCGCGACGATCGCTTCGAGGATCTTGGCGCCGCGCGCATCCGCGACCGGTGGACCACCACAATCGACTGGGTTGCTCACCCGGAGGTACTCGGGGATGAGGCCGTCGTGCAGGGTCTTCTGCGTGGCCTTGGTGAGGTTGGGGAGTGACAGGCCGGCGGCTGCAATCATGTCGGCGATATGGGCGCCAGTGCCCCCCGAGATCGCGTAGACACAGACGCCCGGTTCACGATCGCGCTTGGCCCACAGCGGAATCCGCGCCGGGCGGCTGCGCGCGAGCGCGGCTGACACTTCGAGGAGTTCATCGAGGCCGTCGACGCGCGTGATCCCGAACTGGCGGAACACCGCCGCGGTAATCGCATCGGATCCCGTGAGGTGACCGGTGTGGCTTTGGGCCATCGACGCGCCCTCGTCGGTGCGGCCGACCTTCACCATCACGATGGGTTTCTTGAGTTTCGCCGCATGATCGGCGGCGAGCATGAGCGTGCGGCCATCCTTGAAGCCTTCGATGTAACACGCGATGACCCCGACCTCATCTTGGTCGGCGAAGTAGGCGGCGAAGTCGGCGAACTCGAGGTCGACCTCGTTGCCAGTGGGGGCCCAATGGGTGATGCGGATTCCCAGTTCCTGACCTTGGAACACGGGCCGTCCCTGGTGGCCGGACTGCGTGACCAGCGCGATCGACGGACCGTTGAGGTCCTCACGAAAGTTCTCGAACGCGTTGAGGTTCGTATTCGGCCCCAACAACCGGACATTGCCGCCCTCGACCAACCGTTCCAACCGCTCCTCGAGCTTGGTCCCGTCCTTGCCCGCCTCGCTGAAGCCGGCCGCGAAGATCACCGCGAACTTGGCCGGGCTCCCGAGCACTTCCTCGAACGTCTCGACGGCCTTGCCGGTGAGGATGATCGCGAGATCGATCTCACCCGGCACCTCGGCCAGCGTTGGATACACCTTGTGGCCCAGGATCGTCTCGTAGCGGGGATGGACTGGATAGAACGCTGCGTCGTGCGCCTTCGCCCAGGCCTCGAACTTGCGGGTCATGGCGGTGTTGGGCTTGGCCGACTGCTCTGACGCGCCGATGAGCGCAATCGACTTGGGGTGCAGGAACGCGTCCAGGTCAATTTCACGGAGCGCGAGCGGGCGGCCGGAGACGTCGAGCGCGGTCGAGCCAGAGGCAAGGCGGTCGGCAGGGGGGCGCGCGGACACGGATACTCCGATCGGGTGTGGATCTGACGGGTCGTCAGTATGACGCCCGGGTCAGGTTTCGCGCACGTCCGGTAGGGTGCCGGGCCCGGTCATCTCGCATCCATCTCTGAGGAGGGTCACGATGAAAATCGTCGTTGATTTCGATAAGTGCAAGAGCAACGCCGTGTGTATGGCAGCTGCCCCCGAGGTCTTTGAGGTGCGGGACGACAACTTCCTCTACGTGCTCCAAGATGATCCGGGCGAAGACCAGCGCGCGGCCGTCGAAGACGCGATTCGGACGTGTCCGACGGGCGCGATCTCGCTCGGCTGACCCCTTGGAACAAATCGTCGTCGTCGGCGCATCGCTCGCGGGGCTGCGGTGTGTGGAGGCGCTGCGCCGAGAAGGGTTTTCGGGTCACCTCACGCTGGTTGGGGCGGAATTCCACGAACCATACGATCGGCCGCCGCTCTCGAAAGACTTTCTTGCCGGCTCGGTCGACCGCGGCGCGATCACGCTGCGCACGGACGGGTTCGACGAGCTGAACGTCACGCTGCGTCTCGGTGAGGGTGCCCACTCGCTCGATGTGAACGCGCGCACCGTTGGGGTCGGTGACACGACGCTCCCGTTTGACGGTCTCGTGATCGCGACCGGCGCGCAACCGCGAGTGTTGCCCAACCAACCCGAGCTCGAGGGTATCCACACATTGCGCACGGTCGACGATTCGCAACGTCTCCGGGCCCGGCTCGATGCGGATCGGCGCCTGTGCGTGATCGGCGCGGGGTTCATCGGCGCGGAAGTCGCGGCTACCGCCCGCGGCCAAGGGCGCGCGGTGACGGTGCTGGAGGCGCTGCCGCAACCGATGGTGCGCGGGGTTGGTTCCGTGATCGGCGCAGTGCTGGCCCGCTTGCATCGCGCACATGGCGTGGACCTCCGCCTCGGTATTGGCGTGGATCGCATCGCAGGGGAGGAGCGCGTCGAGCGCGTGCATCTCGTTGATGGCTCGACGGTTGAATGCGACGATGTCCTCGTCGCGATCGGCGCGGTGCCCACCACCGCGTGGCTCGAGGGCTCAGGGCTCACGCTCGACAACGGTGTGGTGTGCGACGCGACGTTGCATGCAGCTCCCGGGATCGTCGCCGCTGGTGATGTCTGCCGGTGGCCGAACCCGATGTTCGACGGCGAGCTCATGCGTATCGAACACTGGACCAATGCGGCCGAGCACGGCGCGCACGCGGCGGGTTCGCTCTTGGAGGGCGAACGCGCGGAACCGTTCAGCTCGGTCCCGTTCGTGTGGTCGGACCAGTACGACGTGAAGATCCAGAGCGCAGGCCGTTTCGGCGGTGACGACCGTATGGAGATCGTGTCCGGATCTACCGAGGAGGACCGCTTCGTTGCCATTTTCGAGCGTGCCGATCGGATCTCGGGGGTGCTCGGGTTCTCGGCGCCTCGGCGCGTGATGCAGTACCGGCGGTTGATTGCGGAGCGGGCAACGTTTGGCGCCGCGCTCGCGTTCGCAACCGAGAACCCGTAGCTCGTGGCTCGATCCCGCGAGCGGTTCCTCACCCCGCAGTTCATCCTGGTCACGTTGAGCGGTGGCTTGTATTTCATCGCGCTGGGCACGGGCATCGCCGTCTTGCCGGTGTTCGCGAAGCACACCTATGGGACCGACGACGTGGGCGTCGGGGTCGCGGTGGGTGCCTTCGCCGTCGGTGCGGTGCTCTTACGACCCTTCGCCGGTCGGCTCGGAGACCGACTCGGTCGGCGGCCGTTGGTGATCGGCGGCGCCGCGATCGTGTCGGTCACCACGCTCGCCTACGTGTGGGCGACGACGCTGCCGTTGCTGGTGCTCTTCCGGCTGTTGGGTGGTGTCGGCGAGGCCGCGTTCTTTGTGGGGGCCGCGACGATGATCACCGACCTCGCACCGATTGAGCGACGCGGTGAAGCCATCTCCTACTGGTCGGTTGCCGTGTACTGCGGACTCGCGTTCGGGCCGGCGATCGGTGAAGCGATTGACTCGGCGTGGGGCTCGGACGCCGTCTGGATCGTCTCGGCCGCGTTCGCGGCCGCGGCGACGGTACTCGGGCTGATGACGCGCGAAACGCGCCCGGAGGTGGCACCGCCCAAGGGGCTGCCGTTACTCCACCGTGCTGCGATTCTTCCCGGGTTCATGCTGTTCCTCGGATTGATCGCGCTCGCCGGGTATGCCGGGTTTCTGAAGCTCTACGGACGCACGATTGGCGTCCACGATGTGGGCGGTTTCTTTCTGCTCTACGGATGTGTGGTGCTCTTGATTCGAGTGTTTGGTGCGCGCCTGCCCGACACGCTCGGCCCATTGCGCGGCGGAACGATCGCGCTGGGGGGCGCGGCGGCCGCCATGGTGATCATCGCGGTGTTCCCGAGTATCCCTGGCCTGATCGTAGGGACGATCGTCTTCGCGTTCGGGATGTCGATGATGTACACGAACCTGATGACGCTGGCGCTCATGGGCGTGGATGAATCGCAGCGCGCCTCGGTGGTGGGCACGTTCTCGACGTTCTTCGACCTATCGCAAGGATTGGGTTCGCTCATCGTGGGAGCGGTGGTCTCCGCGTCGAGCTATCGCGGCGGGTTCGTGGCGGGCGCGCTGTTTGCGTTGGTGGGCCTTGGCTTGTTGTGGAGTGGTATCGATCCTCGAGTCCGCCAGGCTCACGTTGCGGCGCGGGCGAATGAGGAGATCCCCGAGCCCGAGCCCGGAACATGAGTTCTCTTCTGGTCACCAACGATTTCCCGCCGAAGATCGGAGGGATCCAGTCCTATCTGTGGGAGCTGTGGCGGCGATTACCGGCGACCGAGACCACGGTGATGACTACGGCGTACGCCGGCGCCGCAGAGTGGGATCGGGCCCAATCCTTCCGAGTCGTTCGGCGTCGCGAGAACGTGCTGCTGCCCACGCCCGGCCTGGCGCGTGATGTGGATGCACTGGCGCGCGAAGTGGGTGCCGACGTGGTGTTCGTCGATCCGGCGTTGCCGCTCGGTCTGATCGTCCCTCGGCTTCGCTCCGCCCCGGTCATGGTGGTGTTGCACGGAGCGGAGATCACCGTTCCGGGGCGCTTGCCCACGAAGCCGTTGCTCGGGCATGTGCTCCGCTCGGCCGCCGGGGTGGTGTGCGCTGGTGGGTATCCGTTGGCCGAGGGCCAGCACGCGGCGGGGCGCTCGCTGCCGTCGCTCGTGGTGGCACCCGGTATCGATGCCTCGCGGTTTCGGCCCGCCGCCGATGCCGCAGAACAGCGGGCGGCTCGGTTGGCGCTGGGTCTCGATGTGGACGCGCGCCTGGTGCTCGGCGCGAGTCGGCTGGTGCCACGGAAGGGCTTCGACGTCTTGATATCCGCGTTGGCGCTGCTCCCGAACGAGGTGCAGCTTGTGCTGGTGGGGAGTGGACGCGATCGTTCACGTTTGGAGAAGCTGGTTGGGTCACGGGGTCTCGGTGATCGGGTGCGGTTCCTGGGTCGACTCTCCGAGGAGGAGTTACCGCTCGCGCACCGAGCGGCAGATGTGTTCGCGATGGTGTGTCGCGATCGTTGGGGTGGCCTCGAGGCCGAGGGCTTCGGCATCGTGTTCCTGGAAGCCGGCGCGTCGGGGCTGGCGTGTGTTGCGGGTCGCAGCGGTGGATCCCACGAGGCGGTGATCGATGGAGAGACCGGATATGTGGTGGAGCCGCGCGATCACAACCTGGTCGCCACCCGGCTCTTGCAACTCCTGGACGACCCCGCGCTTCGCTCGCGGATGGGTGGGCGGGCCCGCTCGCTGGCCGAAGCGGTGTGGTCCTACGACCGCAGAGTGGAGCCGCTCGCGCGCCTGGCCGCGGGGGATCTGAGAGTCCTGAACCAGTAGCGCTCGTGCATGGGGCTGGACAGACTGTGCCGATGGCCGACGACTCCTCTCGCCTCGTTGCGGTCGTTCTGACTGTGGCGGATCTTGATCGCTCCATGCGGCTCTACGCAGACGGCTTCGGGCTGAACTTCCACGTGGGTGACCACCAAGGTGAGGATCCGTGGACGAGCGGCCGCCACGCAGCAACGTCTTGGACCAGCGGCGCGTTCATGCACTTCGCGTTGTATGCATCAAAGGATGGTGTGACCTCGAGCGGAGCGCAGGTCGCGTTCCGGGTCGACGATCTCGACGCCGCGCACCAACGAGCCGTGGCCGCGGGCGCAATCGTGGTGCATGGGCCGAAGCCGCAACCGTGGGGAACGTCGGCGCGCTACCGCGACTTCGATGACAACATCATCGAACTGACCCAACCGACCTGAACGGGAGTAATGCACCGAGACTCGGTGATCAGCCTTCACCTGCTCGGCCACCCGGTATTTCTCATCGCCGTCGGCCTGCTCGCGCTGAATGATCGCGTGCTCAAGGCCCGGATGCCGGGCTTGGTCACGGGGAAGCTCAGCGACTTCGCCGGTGTGTTCGCGCTGGCCGTGCTGATCGCGGTAGTCGTCAGGTCACGGCCAGTCGGCGTCGCGGCGACGGCGATCGGTTTTGTGGCGCTCAAGGCGATCCCCGGTGCCGCGGTGCTGGCGGCACCGATTCTCGGCGGGGTCACTCGCACCGATCCGTCGGATCTCGTCGCGCTCGTTGTCCTCGTCCCGGCATGGTGGTGGCTGGGTCGAGGTGCCGAGGATCGATCGGCCGACGTGCGGACGCTGCTCGGTATGTTCGGCGCCGGGGCCGGAGTTCTCGTCATGACTGCGACGTCCTGCCAGGTGCCCGCGCAGGTGGTTCACCTTGCCCGGCTCGCAGACGGGTCGGTGTTGGCGGAGACCGACGGTGACCCGCAGTTGGGTCGGGTTTGGGCACAGAGCCACGACGGCCGAACGTGGCGGCGCGCCGCCAAGCCCGTGGAGATGCCGGGGCCGGATCGAACATCGGCATGTCTGACCGATGGTTTGTGCTTCCGTGTGTCATCCCGACGGGGCGTGGAGCAACGCGGCGCGGGTTCCCGGTGGGTGACCTCGTTTCGTTTCTCCGACGAACAGAATCTGCGGCGGGATTGGCGCGTCGCCCAATGCTTCGGGAGCGTTGGTTTCTATCGATCGGTTGCGATCGCCGGTACCGGTTCCGGCGAACACGTTGTGGTTACGGCGGGGAGTGATGGGGTGCTGTGGCGTTCGGCGACGGGCCACTGGCAGCGTCGCGAAGTGCTAGGGGTGAAGCCGGCCCGACTCGATGGGGCAACTGAAACGTCGTCGTGGTTGGCTGGGAGCGCGGTCGGGATTCTGCTGTTGGTCGCCGCCGGCCTCATTGTGGGCCGGTTGGTCGGGGGCCGATGGCACCGAGGCCTGACCTTGGCCCTGGTGTGCTCGCCTCCGCTGCTTTCCCTCGTGGGGTTCTTTGCCTTTTTCGGCGTCGACTACACGGTGGTGGGTCCACTCCTCCTCGGGTCGGTTGTTGTTGTGGTCACGCTCGCACTCGCGGTCGACTGGTATCTCCCGGATCGTACGCGGCGCCGACGCCGGGGCATGGTGATGGCGGCACCGCTCGGATCGCCGGTTCCTGCGGTCGAAGGCGTGCGTCCCGCGTGGCTACTCGATCCCTCCCGATCCGACCGCCTGCGGTGGTGGGATGGCACCGAGTGGTCGGGATGGATCGCGCCGAAGCGCTAGCGCTCGCAAGCCTGGAATGCCGCGCTCGGTCCCCCTTGAACCGTTTCGGTTTGGCAATCGTCGGGTGTTCTGGATGGTCGGCTGGTGGCCGGGTAGGGACCTGAAACTCGACTGTGGAAGGCGACCGCTCGTACTCGATTTTGCGGGTGGGTCGACTATCAGAAAAGTACCGGAATATCTGGTGTTTTTGGTCGTTCTGGGTTGACTTCCGTACGTGTGTTCGGTCGCTGATTGGCGACTATCCCTTGGGTGTCTAAGCTCGGGGAATGGGAAAAACTGGAAGCCAAGCAAGAGGACCACCGTTGTTCATCGGGCACCGCCCGATGAACGGGCTAGGCGATGTCCGCCTTGAATCCCATTACCAGGTC
>JANPBJ010000281.1:0-12978 GCA_031430375.1 Acidimicrobiia bacterium | reverse complement strand
CCGCCCCCGCTGCCGCCGCACCCCCCGTACTCCCACTCCCCCACCCCCTACCCCCCCCCCCCGGGGACTTTGGCGCACTTTCCATGCCTGGAGCCATGTAAAGCGCGCCAAAGTCGGGTTATGGGGAGCGCGGCGTAGGGTCGAGTCATGGATCTTGAGGCATACCAACGGGCAGGGCTCTATGACCCGGACAGCCCCGGTGCTGCGAAACGGCGCTTGTTGTTGCAGTGGATGGAGGATCACGGAACCACCATCGAGCAGATGCAGCGGTCGGCGAACACGGGCGCGTTGTCGTCTGCGGCCGGTGACGCGCTGATCCGTCCCGGCGCTCCGCTCGCGATTGCGGACCTCTGTCAACGTGTGGGTCTGTCTGAAGAGCGGATTTACGAGATTCTGCGCGCCGCAGGCGCGTCGCTGCCTGAGGGCCAGGAGCAGGCGTTCGTCGAGAGCGATGTTGAAACCTTTGCCCTGTTCAAGACCGCCGCCGGGCTGTTCACGAGCGACGCGGTGCTGGAACTTATTCGAGTGATGGGGAACGCAATGGCGCGGGTCGCGGAAGCCGCGATCACGTTGTTCCAGGTGAACGTGGAAGCGCCGCTGGCCGAGAGCGAAGCGGATGAGATCACCTTCGCCGAGGCGAACTACGCCGGGGTAGCGGCGCTGGAAATGCTGCCGCGCGCAATGGGAGGACTGTTCCGGTTACATGTTGAGACAGCGGTCCGTCGGTCGCGCCATTCCTACAACCGGGAGAACCCATTCGGGTCTCGGCGGCTCGCCGTCGGATTCATCGACCTGGTTGGGTTCACCCCGCTCACCCTGCAACTCGACGATCAACAGCTCACCGATCTGATCGAAGAATTCGAGCGCCAAGCGAACGAGATCGTCACCCACTTCGACGGCCGGGTCGTGAAGCACATTGGCGACGAGGTGATGTTCATCGCCGTGGGTGCTGCCGCCGTGTGCCATATCGCCAGGGCGGCCTGTGAGGCGTTCACGAAGTCCGACGTTCAACCGCACGGCGGTCTCGCGATCGGTGGACTCCTCACCCGCGGTGGCGATTTCTACGGCCCGATTGTCAACCTGGCGTCGCGCATCGGCGACATCGCCATACCGGGTGAGATTCTTGTCACCGAGGAGATCATGGTCGGTGCCGAGGAAGACGTCGAGCTGCAGTTCGAGCCGGCGGGCCGTCGCATGTTGAAGGGTTTCGATGAACCCGTCCCGTTGTGGTCGCTCAGGTGACGCGGTCCTAGGCCACCGCACCAGAGCTCTTGAGCGCGGCGACGTCGGCGGTGGTGAAGCCCCAATCGACCAGTGCGGTGTCGGTGTCGGTACCAGGCACGACCGGCGGCCGGTGCACCGAACCTGGCGTCCGTGAGAATCGCGGTGCGGGTGCCGGTTGGGGCGCGCCGTCGACCTCGATGAACGTTGCCCGTGCGACATTGTGAGGATGGGCCCGGGCTTCGTTCATGGTGAGGACCGGAGCGAAGCACACGTCGTGGCCGGTGAAGAACGTTGTCCAGTCGTCGCGAGTCCGAGTGCAGAACAGCGCGGCCATCTGTTCCTTGAGCGGGACCCACACCTTCTGGTCCATCTGTGTGGCCGGGTCGAGCGGGATGCCGAGCGGCACGAGGAGTTTGCAGAGGGTCGCGTAGAACTGTGGTTCATAGCTCGCGATGGAGATCCATTTGCCGTCCGCGGTTTCATAGGTGCCGTAGAAGTGCGCACCACCGTCGAGCAGGTTGGTGCCGCGATCGTCGGACCAGAAGCCCATCGCCGAGAGCCCCACGAACACGCTCATCAACATCGCGGCGCCGTCCACCATCGCCGCATCAATTACCTGACCCTCGCCGGAGCCGGCTCGTTCGATGATGGCGGCGAGCACGCCGAACGCGAGGAGGAGACCGCCACCGCCGAAGTCGCCGATGAGATTGATCGGCGGGACCGGCGGCCCACCCGACGGGCCGATGTGGGCAAGGACACCCGCAAGCGAGATGTAGTTGATGTCGTGGCCGACCTCGTGCGCGAGTGGTCCGTCTTGGCCCCAGCCGGTCATGCGTCCGTAGATGAGGCGCGCGTTCCGCGCCCGACACTGCTCGGGGCCGACCCCGAGGCGCTCGGAAACGCCGGGCCGGAAGCCTTCGATGAGCACGTCGGCGGTCTCACAGAGACGCAGGACCGTCGCGACACCGTCGGGGTGCTTGAGGTCGACGCCGACACTGCGACGGTTACGGTCGAGACTCGCGTACGCCGACGCCGGCATCGTGCCTTCGCCGCTCGCGACGCTCGTGGCGCGGTCGAGCCGCAGCACCTCGGCGCCGAGGTCGGCCAGCACCATCCCCGCGAACTGCGTGGGCCCGATGTTGGGCAGCTCGATGACCTTGATCCCGTTGAGTGGTCCCATGGTGTCCTACTCGGCGAGTTTGAACGCCTTGATTGCGTTCTCTCGGAGAAACTTTGGCCAGACGTGGTCTTTGAATGGGACCTGGGGGAGTTCCGCGAAGATGCGGTCGTAGCTCAGCCCGGCGGGGAAGTAGCCCGACCAGATGATCTTGTCGGCGCCGCGGGTGTTGGCGTAGTTGATGATGTCTTCCGGGTAGTACTTCGGCGCGAACGCAGTGGTGGAGTAGTAGAGGTTCGGCCACTTGAGCATGAGCTTCACGGCGAGGTCGGCCCACGGTTCGGCGCCGTGGCGCATCACGAACCGAAGGTCGGGGAAGAACCAGCACACTTCGTCGATGTGGGCGACGTCTTGTGGCGCGAACGGGATACGCGGACCGGGTACACCGATCGTGGTCGCGAACGTGATGTCGAGCTCAACACATTTTGCGTAGATCGGATAGAACTTCTTGTCGTTCACCGCGACCTGTGGATACAGGCCCGCGGGGAATGCGCCCACCGACTTCAGGTCGAACTCATCGGCGACGCGCGAGATACGGCGCACTGCTTCCATGCCTTCGTTCGGATCGACGCCGATCCCCGCGGCGAACCGGTCGGGATACTCGCGTACGGCGCGAGCACCGTTGCCGCCATCGTCGACGTTGGTGATGACTTTCGTGATGCCGTGGCGGTCCATCTCTCCGAGGAGGAACTCCACCGGGTCGCCAAGCTCATCGGCCTCGATGTGGACCG
Source organism: Acidimicrobiia bacterium (assembly GCA_031430375.1). Taxonomy (GTDB): domain Bacteria; phylum Actinomycetota; class Acidimicrobiia; order IMCC26256; family JAENVU01; genus JAENVU01. The sequence goes on along the minus strand of JANPBJ010000281.1, from coordinate 9,846 downwards.
GGTCCTTGAACATGTAACCGGCCGGAAACTCAAGGCCACCCTCACCGGCCTTGCTCTCCGCATCGCGCGTTTGCTTGCGGATGAACTCGTAGAACTCGAACATCTCCTCGCGCGACTTCGGTATTCCCGTCGCGGTATCGATGGCTCCGCCGGCCAGCGCGGCTTCGAATGCTTTGCTCATGACGGGCTCACTCCGAGGATGCGTTCCGCGTTCTCGCGGAGGAACTTGGGCCAGACGTGGTCGCGGAACGGCACCGTCGGCAGCTCCGAGAAAATCCGTTCGAGACTCAGCCCCATCGGGAAGTATCCGGCGTAGATGATCTTCTCGGCGCCGCGCGTGTTGGCGTAGTGGACGATGTCGGCGGGGTAGTGCTTCGGTGCGAACGCGGAGGTGGAGTAGTAGAGGTTCGGCCACTTGAGCATCAGCTTGTATGCGAGCGCGGTCCACGGCTCCGCGCCGTGGCGCATCACGAACTTGAGGTCGGGGAAGAACCAGCACACCTCGTCGATGTGAGCAACGTCCTGGCAGCCCATTGGAACACGCGGTCCGGGAACGCCCGCGTTGACAAAGATCGGGATGTCGAGCTCCACACACTTGGCGTAGAGCGGGTACATCTTCTTGTCGTTGATCGGCACCTGGGGCAGCAGTCCCGCCGGGAAGACTTGCGCCGACCGGACGCCGAGCTCCTTGACGCCGGCCTCGAGTTCACGCACGCAGTCCATCCCACGGTTGGGATCGGCGTTGAAGGATGCGATGAATCGGTCCGGGTAGTTCGCGGCCGCCTGCTGTGCGACCACGTTGGTCGCCACGTTGATCATGCCGCGCGTGATGTTGAAACGGTCCATCTCCGCGATGAGGAGCGCGACGGGATCGTCGACCTCGCCGTATTCGGGCACGTCCTTGAACATGTACTGCGCCGGAAAGGTGAACTTCTCGCGCGCTTCCTTGTCGAGGATCCCCGCGTTCATCTGGGCGTAGTGCTTGGAGTTCCGTTCGGCGCTGGAGGCCGGCATGCCGATCATCGTGTCGACGACGCCGGCCTGCCACGCGGCGAAGTATGCATTGGGTCCGGGAGTCGTGGACTCAGTCATCGAGCTTGAAGACGCGCTCGGCGTTCTGACGAAGGAACTTCGGCCACACGTGTTCACGGAACGGCACGCCGGGGAGTTCAGAGAAGATGCGATCGAGCGTGAGGCCCATCGGGAAGTAGCCCGCGTACATCACCTTCTCCGCACCGCGCGTGTTGGCGTAGTTGATGATGTCGGACGGATAGAACTTCGGTGCGAACGCGGAGGTGGAGTAATGCAGGTTCGGCCACTTGAGCATCAGCTTCACCGCGAGGTCGGCCCATGGCTCGCATCCATGACGCGTGACGAACTTGAGGTCGGGGAAGAACCAGCACACCTCGTCGATGAGCGCGACGTCCTGACAGGCGAACGGCACGCGCGGTCCCGGTATGCCCGAACATACGCAGATCGGGATGTCGAGCTCAACGCACTTTGCGTAGATCGGGTAGAACTTCTTGTCGTTGATCGGCACCTGCGGTGACATGCCAGCGGGGAATGCCGTCGCGGCTTTGACGCCGAGTTCCTTGACCGCCGCTTCGAGTTCGCGCACGCCCTCCATGCCCCGGTTGGGATCCACTTCGAAGCTCCCGAAGAAACGATCAGGGTGGGCCTTAATCGTGTTCTGGGTCTCGTCATTGCGGAAGCTGCTGCCGAGCATGGCTTTGGCGATGCCGTGGTGGTCCATCTGCGCGAGGACGTACGACACCGGGTCGTCCATGTTCTCCTCGAAGTGCGGCACGTTCTTGAACATGTACTGCGCCGGAAACTCGAAGTCTTCGCGGCTCTCCCGGTCGAGGAGCTGTTTGCGCAGAAACTCGTACCACTTCTTCGGGTCACCCGTCGGGATTCCGAGCATGAGGTCGATGGCGCCGATGGCTTTAATCTCGTCGTTGGTGATGGTCACGAGGGCGAAACTACCCGTGGACCTGACGGGTCGTCAGATTCGGGTGGGTGGAGGTTTCTCGCATACGTCAGTAGGGAGTGTCACACCCCGCGGCTTTGATATGGGATATGGAACCTCACGATGTGCCCGGCGCCGCGAACCCAGAGTCCAGCGACGACCAGTTGCCCTCAGGTGACCGTATGCGGTTGTTGAGGGCAACTGAACGGACGGCCGCGTGCCAGTTCGGCCTCGTAAGCCGGCAGCGAGCGGTAGCGGCCGGTATCTCGCTTCGGATGCTGCGCCGCCGGCGTGACGCCGGTGAGCTGGCCGAGGTGCTGCCAGGGGTGTTTCGATTCGCTTCTGCGCCGCGAACCTTCCGTCAACGAGCGATGGCGACGGCATTGTGGTCGGCGCCGGACGGATTGGTGTCACACCTATCCGCCGGGTCGCTCTGGAAGTCGGAGGGTCTCGCGCACGGTGGCCCGATCCACGTGACCGTTCCGGAGGGCCGACGCTTGCGCCACAACGACGTGGTGGTCCACACGGGTCAGGATCTCATCGCGGCCGACCGGTCAATGTGCGGTCCGATTCCGGTGACCGCTCCCTTGCGGACGGTGCTCGACCTTGCGGGCGGGTTGGACGCACTCGCGCTGGAGGTTGCGATCGAAGACGGACTGCGCCGCGGCCTGTTCACTCGCGGTCAGTTGCGGTGGCGCGTCGGCGGTCGGTCGGGACGCGGTGTGACCGGCTCCTCGGCCGTGAGCCAGATGCTGGCTCGGCGCGACCTCGGAACAACCGACAGCGGTTGGGAGGTTCGGGTCGCAGCGATGTTGGTCGCGGGCGGGCTGCCGGAGCCGGAGCGTCAGCTTGCTGTGAGTACTGCCTTGGGGACGCGTCACGTCGACCTGGGCTATTCAGGCCCGCCCATCGTCGCGTTCGAGTACGACAGTGACCGGTGGCATTCGGGCGTCCGACAACGTCATGCCGATGCGGCGCGACGAAATGCGTTGCGTGTGGCCGGGGTCAGGGTCGTAGAAGTCACCTCGACCATCGCCCAGGACCCAGAGGTGTTGGTCTCGTTGGCGCGCGAGGCGCTCGCAGCACAAGCGTCGTGAGAGTGCTGCGTGGATTGCTCGTTCAGGACCCGCGCGGATAGGTCCAAGCATCGTGGCACTACCGAACTGGCTTCCCGCTCCCTCTTGTCCACTGCGTTCACGGGCCGCTCGGGCCACGGGTGAGCCTGGCGTCTCTGAACGAGATGGCCGTGCGTCGCCCGTCCGCCATGCGGGCGAACGTCAGGGCGTGGTGGCGAGCAGGAACGATCGGGCGATCGGGGCGGCCACTCGGCCGCCGACTCCGCCGCCTTCCACGAGTACTGCGAACGCGAGGTCGTCGCGAAACCCGATGAACCACGCATGGGTCTGCGGCGGAGTGTCCGTGCCGAACTCTGCGGTGCCGGTCTTGCCGCCGATCGTCTGGCCGGAGATTGCGGCCGCGGTTCCGGTGCCGCGTCGGACGACGCCGGTCATCAACGAGCGGAGGGTGTCGACCACATTGGGGGCAAGTGGCGGCGACGCTCCCGGCGTGGGGCTCGACGGGTCGGTGACGAGCATCGGCCGATGCCAGGTCCCGCCGGCCACCGTGGCGGCGACACCGGCCATAGCGAGCGGGCTCGCGGTCACTCGGGCTTGACCGATGGCCGCGGCCGCGCGTTCAGTGTCGTCCTTCGGTGCGGGGAACGTTGCGCCCTTGGCCGCGAGTCCGAGCTGCGGTTCGATCCCGAAACCGAACGCCGTCGCCGCGGAGTTGAGCGCGTCGGAGGGTAGCGACGAAGCCAGGCCGATGAAGGCGGTGTTGCAGGAGATGGCAAAAGCTTCAGAGAACGGCAGGTTCGCGGCCGCCTCACCTTCGAAGTTCTTGAAGGTGCGGCCGTTCACCGTGATCGTGGGGGGACACGTGGCCGTCGACTCCGCGGTGGTCCCGTGTTCGAGGAGCGCGGCACCGGTGACCACCTTGAACGTGGAGCCGGGCGGATACGTGCCGTCGAGCGCCCGGTCGAAGGGCTCGGCAGTCGGGGTGCTCACCACGGCGCGCACCGCTCCGTCGGATGCTCGTAACGCAACGAACGCGGCGGGAGCGGTGGAACCGATCGCGGCCTCGGCGTTGCGTTGGGTCGTGAGGTCCAGGGTCGTCTGAACTGGTTTCGGGGCAGGGGCCTCGATCGTGGCGAACCGTTGCACCGTCTTGCCGTTCTGATTCACGAGATCGATGGTGTGTGATGCGATCCCCGCGAGTCGAGTTTCATACACCCGTTCGAGCCCGCTCAGGCCCACGATGTCGCCGGCCACGTAGCTCGGGCCGAGTTCCTTCAGCCGGTCGGCGGTGATCGGCCCTACTCGTCCAACCACATGGGCTCCGAGTTGTTCGGTCGCGGCCGCGCGGCGAGTGCCTTCACGGAACAACACGCCGGGCACTGGGTAGAGCTCGGGCTTGACGGCCTCGTACTGCGCTCGCGGAATCGTGGTGATTTCCACGAAGTAGTCGGGCTGTACCCCCGGCGCGTCGAGCCGGGATGGGACGAGCGCGGGGTCGAGTTGGAGGAGGTCGGTCACTGCCCGAACCGTGTCGTCCCGACTCTGCATCCGGCTCGGCTGAATACCCACGGTGATCACCGGTGCATCGACGGTGAGTGGGGTTCCGTCTTCGGCGAGGATCGCGGCGCGTGGCGCGAACGTCCGAGCGGTCGAGAAGTGGGTGGTCGCGGTGAGGAGCGGATGGACCGTCGAAGGACTCCAGCCCACCCGCCAGCCCTTCGGTGTGTTGGCGAGCGAGAGCGATCCGCGATACGCCCACGTCTGGCGGTTCTTGAAGCGGAATGTGGCAACGAACCGCGCGGTGGCGATCTTGTCGCGGTGATCGAGCTTGATCAGGCGGGTCGATGGCCAGCCGCCGAAGGCATTCGACTGCCGGCGGTAGGCCAGGGCCACCGCGGACTTGGGTGTTGCAACCAGACGCTCCATGCGCCGTGTCTCACCCCGTTGCCAGGCCGCGAGAAACGCGGCGACCGTCACACGGGGATCCTCGGACTTCGCCGACTCATCCGAGAGCGCAAACACGATGCCCGCGCTGGCGCCGAGCACCACGACAACGGTGATCGCGATCCACGGTTTCGCTCCGAGCGCTTTGATGGTGTGCCTCCGCCGCCGGTATGCCTGAAGGCGAGTGATTCAAACGCCGATTGGGAACGACGTCAATCGTTACGGTTGCCAGCCGGGTTGAATCGAGAGGTGGAGTCGGTAGCGGTAGAGCTCCTCGTACCCCATGCGCTGGTAGACGGGCTCGCCCATTTCCGACGCCTGGAGTTGTACGTTGGCCGCGCCGAGTTCGAAGCCGAGGTTCGTGACGAGGGCCGTTATGGAGAACGCAATCCCCTGCCCGCGTGCGGACTCAGAAACCCCGACCCAATACACGCCCGCGATGCCGTGGCTCAGCATGATGAGCGCACCGCCGACGGGTCGACCGTCGAGGTGGGCGAGCACGGCATGCACATGAGGTGACTGCAACGCAGCCGGTCCGTTGAAGTGGGATGCGGTAGCCCGGGCCGGCGCGCCGTAGATCGCGTAGGCCTCGCCACTGAGTTGCGCGAAGGTATCGATCTGGTCGCGCGAGGTGATCGGCGTGAACGTCACTCCGTTTGGCGGGTCGCGTTCTTCGACGGGCGCGCGGCAGATCATCTGTGGACCGTTGGTTCCGAACGATGCGATGCCGGCCTCGATCGCGGCAGCATTGAGGTCGTCGTCGACGCTCAAAGTGCGCGACCACAGTGAGAATCCGCGATCGCGAGCGCGGAAGAACTCCTGTGCCGCGGCCACAACGTCGGCGCCGGGAACGCGATCGTCGACCCGTCGCACACCGTTCGAGAACGCAGGGAAGTCGGACGCGCCGGTGAACAACAAGATCCCATCGCGTTCCACGATCTCGTGCGGCTGCTGCCAGCGAGCATCCTCTCGGGTGTGCTCAATGAGGTTCAGTTGTCCCAACGTCGCTTCGTCGAATGTCGTACGAGGCTGGGTCATGGTCGGCGACGGTAGCTCTTCCGGTCCGGACAAGGTTCCGACCCGGGATCGCGTCGAGGTTGGTGGCGAGGGTCGCGCGCCTCCGCGCTCGGCATCGATGCCATGGTCGACGGTGACAACACTGCCGACCCTTGGTACAGGTGACACCGGTCTACTGGCTCATGTACCAGCCGCCGTTGGGGGAGAGGACCTGGCCGGTGACGAACTTGGCTTCGTCCGAGGCGAGGTACACCGCGGCATACGCAATGTCGTCGGGGTCGCCCATGCGGCCCATCGGGGTTTGCGCGGCGATGAGTGGCTTCATCGGCCCGAGAGCGTCGGTCATTGCGGTCTCGATCCAACCCGGCGCGATGGCGTTCACGCGGATGCCCTGGCTCACGAACTCGCGTGCGTGGGCGCGAGTAAGTCCGAGGATTCCTGCCTTGGCCGCGCAGTACGCGGATGCTCCTCCGCCGCCCGAGGTGCCCATGATCGAGCCGAGGTTGATGATCGCCCCGGAACGCTGCGGACCCATGATGCGCATGGCCTCGCGGGTGCAGAAGAAGGTGCCGTCGAGATGGACCGCGAGAACACGGTGCCAATCTTCGTCGGTAGTGCGGATCGTGACATCGGAATGCACGGATGGCGGATTGCCCGCCATGGAGTCGGCGATCTGGGCCATCGCGATGTCGTAGCCCCGTTGTACTTCTTCGGGCTGGTCTTCCATCCCGCTAATACCGGCGTTGTTCACGAGGATGTCGAGCCGGCCGTGGTTGGCCGCCACCTTGGCGAAGACTTCGGTGACCGCGGCGGAATCGGTCACGTCGAGCGCGTACGCATCGCCGTCGAGTTCGTCGGCCAGGGCCCGGCAATCCGGTCCCGAGAGATCCGTGATGATGGGGGTCGCGCCCTGCTCCCGAAATCGGCGGGCCATCTGCGCACCCAGTCCGCGTGCGGCGCCAGTAATGAGCGCGATTTTCCCGGTCAATCTGCCTTCGTGAGTTGTCATCGCCGGAGCCTATGGTTTCCCGATCTTTTCCGGCGCCCCTGCGCCCGAACTATGGAGCAAACCCATGTACGAATGGTCGGACGAACACAAGATGATTCGCGACGCGGTGCGGGACTTCGTGGAGAAGGAAGTTCGCCCGCGGCGTGAGGAGTTGGAGTTCGGTGACACGCCACCGTACGACGTGATCCGCAAGCTCTACTCCACGTTCGGCATGGATGAGATGGCACGAGCGTCCTTTGCCAAGCGCATCGCAGCAGAGCAGCGAGCGAACGGGGTAGGTCCGACTCCGTCAGCTGTGAGCGAGCGCGACCAAGGCGGAGGCGGGGGCGCGAGCTTCATGCTCCTACCCATCATCGAACTCTGCCGGTGTTCACCCGGGTTGGTCACCGCGATGGGCGTGTCGACGGGCCTCGCTGCGTCCACGATCATGAGCCGTGGCACGGTTACTCAGAAGGAACGATGGGCGCTCGACCTCCTCACGTTCGACAAGGTGGGCGCGTGGGCGATTACGGAAGCCGACTCCGGGTCGGACGCGTTCGGACGCATGCAGGCCACCGCGAAGCGCGACGGCGACGAGTATCTGTTGAACGGTTCCAAGACGTTCATTACCAACGGGCCTTACGCAGATACCACCGTGTTCATCTGCAAGCTCGACGAAGGCAACCCACCCGCCGAGCGCAAGATTCTGAGCTTCGTGCTCGACCAGGGCATGCCCGGCTTCGAGCAGACCAAGCCAATGCGCAAGATGGGCATGCACTCGTCACCCACGGGCATGTTGTTCCTCACCGACGTGCGCGTCGGCAAGGACCGGCTGCTCGGCGAGACCGAAGATGTGCCCTACCGCGAGGGTGCGAAGGAAGCGTTCTCGATCGAACGCGTGGGCGTGGCGGCGATGAGCCTCGGCATCATCGAGCGGTGTCTCGAAGTGAGTCTCGACTACGCCAAGACATGCGTCCGATTCGGAAAGCCGATCGGCGAGCACCAGCTCATCCAGGAGAAGCTCGCCACGATGGAGATGCACCGGCTCAACGTCGAGAACATGGTGTTCCGCTCGATCGAGAAGGCCAGCGCGGGCGCGTCGATGACCCTGAGCGAAGCGTCGGTGATGAAGCTCTACTCGGCCCGGGCTGCGATGGAAGTGGCGCTCGAAGCCGTGCAGCTCCACGGCGGCAATGGGTACATGGCCGAGTTCGAAGTCGAGCAGTTGGCCCGCGACGCCAAGGTCCTCCAGATCTACGCCGGCACCGACGAGATCCAGATCAGCCAGATTGCCCGCAATCTCCTCGCCTAGGGGGCCGCGCCAGCCTTGCGGATCAAAGAGTCGGAGCTCGCTTTCCTCACGTTCGACAGCCGACAATCCGAGACGGCCCGGACCCTCGGGTTGACCGTCGTGGGCGCCTGACCACCGCCAGAAACGGGTGGGAGGTCCGGGGCGGGCCGGTGTAGAGTCAACTGCACTTTCGGGCCAACGTCGTCCCGGGTAGCGAAGAGTTTCGGGTGTGCTCGCACGCCCACATACTTCAAACGCCTGACCCGGAGAGACGACGACATGTCAGACCTGACGCCGAACCTCGACCTGCCTCGCCGCCAAGGCCTGTATGACCCCATGTTCGAGCACGACTCGTGTGGTGTCGCTTTCGTGGTAGATTTACACGGGCGAGCCACCCACGAGCGCGTGCGCCAAGGCATCACCGCACTGTGCAACCTCGAACACCGCGGAGCGTCCGGCTGTGAGGTGAACACCGGTGACGGTGCCGGACTGCTGATCCAGGTGCCGGACCGGTTCCTGCGAGCGGTCGTCGACTTCGATCTGCCCACGGCGGGCGCGTACGCCACTGGCATTGCGTTCTTGCCATCCGAGGCCGACGATGCCGCGAAGGCCATGACCGCGATCGACGAGATTGTCGTGTCGGAAGGGCTCCAAGTCCTGGGTTGGCGGAGTATCCCGATCGATGCGTCGATGCTGGGGGCGACGGCGGCCGCGGCGATGCCGACCTTCCGCCAACTCTTTATCTCCCGCGACTGTGCCATGGGCATCGAACTCGACCGGTGGGCGTACGTCGTGCGCAAGCGGATTGAGCACGATCTCGACGTTTACTTTCCGTCGCTCTCGGCTCGCACGATTGTGTACAAAGGAATGCTCACCACTCCTCAGGTCGAGCAGTTCTATCCTGACCTCACCGACGAGCGAGTCGAATCCGCACTGGCACTGGTGCACTCGCGTTTCTCCACCAACACGTTCCCCAGCTGGCCACTCGCGCACCCGTACCGGTTCGTCGCGCACAACGGCGAAATCAACACGCTCAAGGGCAACCGCAACTGGATGCGCGCTCGCGAGGCACTGCTCGAATCCGATCTGCTGCCCGGCGACCTGGAGCGAATCTTCCCGATCTGCACTCCAGAGGCGTCGGACACCGCGAGCTTCGACGAAGTGCTCGAGCTCCTGCATCTCGGCGGACGCTCGTTGCCGCACGCGGTGCTGATGATGATCCCCGAGGCGTGGGAGAACCACGAGTCGATGAACCCGGATCGACGCGCGTTCTATCGATTCCACGCATCGTTGATGGAGCCGTGGGATGGTCCTGCATCGATCGCGTTCACTGACGGCGAGGTCATTGGTGCGGTCCTCGACCGCAACGGGTTGCGCCCGAGCCGCTACTGGGTGACGGCCGACGGACTCGTGATCATGGCGAGTGAAACCGGAGTCCTCGACGTCGATCCATCGCAGGTCGTGAAGAAGGGGCGGCTCGAACCGGGCCGCATGTTCCTCGTGGACACCAAGCTCGGCCGGATCGTCGACGACGAAGAGATCAAGGCCGGGCTGGCCGCCG
>JANPBJ010000280.1:0-2583 GCA_031430375.1 Acidimicrobiia bacterium | reverse complement strand
CAAGTCGGGTGGCCTTCCGATGCTGATTGCCGAAACGACCGGGGCGAATACGACCCGCTATCTCTACGGGCCGGACGGTTTGCCGATCCAGGATGTCCAGCCTGATGGGAGTGCGCGCTACTACCACCACGATCAGATCGGTTCGACGCGAGCGTTGACGAACCAGAGCGGCGCTGTGATCGGTTCCACTACCTACAACGCTTACGGCAAGGTGACATCGAGCACGGGGACGGCGACGACACCGCTCGGGTACGCCGGTCAATACACCGACACTGAGACCGGTCTGCAGTACCTCCGCGCGAGGTACTACGAACCCGGCAGTGGACAGTTCCTCACACGGGATCCGGTAGCTGCGGTCACACGTTCCGCATACGCATATGGCAACAGCAGCCCCCTCAGCACGACCGACCCGTCCGGCTTGCTCGGCTGGGACGACCTCGAAGACGCCTGGGATTCGGTTGAGTCCGGCATTGGGGAAGCCGCGGACTTTGCCTACCGGAATCGCGACACAATCGCCAGTGGTGTTGCGATCGCAGCCTGCATCGGCACAGTTGGCGCTGGGTGTGTTGTCGCAACGACTGTCGCGGTCGGCATGAGGAGTTGGAAGCGATTTGAAACCTATGGGGTCAGCCGGTCAACTGTCGAGATAGCGATCTTCGACGCGGGGTTTTCGTTTGGTGTGTTGGGTCTCGTCAAAGTTCCCGCCCAGCTCGGCTCATCGCTCGTCGCAGACAAGCTCGGCCAGGTCGCCATACGCACTGGACTCCCCAGCGGGATGGGGCTGCTTGGCTTCTTGGCTCGCTGGGAGCTTGAGAACCGCATTCCCACCGACGGCTGCTGAGCCGCTCATGCTCCAGCGCGTCTTGCTTGACGCTGATTCCACAGAGGTGCGGCTTCGGACCCCGGTGGCGCATGTACCCACGGTGGTCGCTGGCGTTGCCAGTCTGTTCCTCGGAGTTGCGATCCTGATCGCATCCAAGGGTCTTGTCGGCATGGTCTTCGGACTCGTCGCGATCGGGCTTGGGATTCGAATGGCGTCCGCGGCGGCGCGCGCTCGGGTTATTCTCACGGGGTCGGTCGTCCGTGAGACGGGAGACCTCCTACCACACACATATCGAGCAGAGGACGTTGCAGAGTTCTATGTCGACCGGGCCCCTCACTTGGTGCCATGGACGACGATCTGGATTCGCTTCAACACCGGTGGATCACGGTCGCTGCAGCAGGTCCGCGTGCTTGAGTTTCGGGGCGAGGTTCTCTTCGGCGAGCTTGGCCATGCGGCGTCGGTCATGAACCAATGGTTGCAAGGTCGAGCGGGATGACGAATCCCAGTACGTCGTCGGTCCAATCGGGATGAAGGCTGTGGAGGTGCTGGCGTGGTCGCTGGTGGTTGGGTGGGGACGGGTTCTCCGCCTCGATCGACGCCAACCTTGCCGATGCCGGCCTGACGTACTTGAGCTTCGGTCTTGGCGGGGCATTCGCGATGGCTTCCGGCGAATCGCAGTTGCTCGGCCAACTGGGACGAATGTTGCCGGCTGGCTATGACGTGATGGGGCTCTATGCGTTCCTCCAGGAGCGGAGGGGATGTTGAGCCGATCGGCCTTCTGCCGCAGGCGACCCGCCGCTGGCCCGGCTCCGCTTTGGTGAGTTCGTCGATGTCCGTGGAGCGCTTCGACAATCGGCAAGCGCAGGTCGTGGGCGCGCTCTGTGCGGCGCTGTTCGCGTTGATTGGCCTGTCGATGGTGGTCGCGCCGGCCGGGTCGTCAACGCGCCTGTACGGGGCCTGCTTTACTCTATTGAGCGTCCTTTTGGCGGTGCAGGCGCTTCGATCGTCGTGTGTCGTGGTTGATGATTCGGCGGTCGTCACGCGCTCGATAGTCCGCACGCGTCGGTACTTGTTCGTTGAGCTTCGCGGAGTGGATGTGGCAGTTGGACGTACCGGCTTCAACGGCTTCGGCCGCGAATTCCTTGTGCTTCATCTTTCCGATGGTCGGGACGTTGTATTCAAGGAGCTGAACTGCAAACCCTCGAAGGAACCGGGAGAGGCGTCGGTGGTGACTCGCGCTAGCGCGTGCATCGCCGAGCGTCTAAGCGACCACTGAGGTTCGTCCCCGCGCCCATGAACCACCGCGGGTGCTAGCGAGGGCGATCGTTGCGGAGACAGCGGTCTGTGGGCCTGCGGTGGGTCGAGCGAATCACGGAATCAGGCTGGAGAAGGCGCGGTTTCTAGACTCGGTCCATGTCCGTTCCGGGGAAGCCGTCGCTTGACGGGTTCGAGCAGAATACGAGTGGGACGCCGAATCCGGCGGTGTTCATCGCTGCGGGCGAAAGCCAGTCGAACACTGCGGTTGTGCCGGTCGATGCTGATGGCAGGATCGTGGTGAAGAACAACACGAGTGCGAGTCGTGATGTGTTCCTTGACGTGATTGGTTGGGATGAACCGGCGACGAAGACGTGGAGCTACACCTACAACGGTGATGGACTCCGCACGAAGAAGACTGCGCCCGATGGGACGGTCACGAGTTACGCGTGGGACAAGTCGGGTGGCCTTCCGATGCTGATTGCCGAAACGACCGGGGCGAATAC
>JANPBJ010000279.1:0-4094 GCA_031430375.1 Acidimicrobiia bacterium | reverse complement strand
CCCCAACCCCCTCGTTGGCCGCACTTCCCCTCCCCCCCGCCAGGTAAGGGCCGCCAAAGTCCACGGGGTGGGTGGGAAGAGGGAGGGAGAGTCGGAGACCGGGGGGTCAGACGGCAGCGGCTGCGGCTTGGGCGTACTGCTTGGCCCACGGGTAGTCGGGCTTCCCACTCGGTGCGCGCACGATCGCGTCCACGAGGAACACCTGCTTCGGCGCCTTGTACGGAGCGATGTGCTCCCGGCAGTGCGCCGCGAGGTCATCGACCGTCGGCGCCTTACCTGGCCGCGGTTGCACGACCGCGGTGACCCGCTCACCCCATCGCTCGTCGCTCACCCCGACCACGAGGCAGTCGAACACTTCCGGGTGGGCCTTGAGGACGCCCTCCACCTCTTCGGGAAAGACCTTCTCGCCGCCGGTGTTGATCATGATCGAGCCACGACCGAGCAACGTGATCATTCCGTCGGCTTCCACCGTCGCGAAGTCGCCGGGGATCGAATAGCGCTTGCCACCGTGTTCGAAGAACACCAGCGCGCTGCGTTCGGGATCGTTGTAGTAGCCCAGCGGTATGTTGCCGGTTCGGGCGATCCGGCCGATCGCACCAGAACCCGGGACGATCTGCACGTACTCCTCGTCCACCACGATCGAGTCGAGCGACGGCGCCACCGTGGCCGGGCCGCCCCGTGGGATCTCGCCCTTGACCGCGACCTTGATGCCGTTCATTCCGGTCTCGGTCGCACCCACAGAATCGACGACGATCAGCGTCGGCATCCGCTCCATCAACTGGTCCTTGATCGACTGGCTGAAGATTGCCGCGCTCGAACCAATCGACAACAGCGACGAGAGATCGACCTTGTCGTGCATCTCCTCGAGGCTGTCGGCCAGCGGACGCGCCATCGCGTCACCCGTGATCCCGAGAATGTTGACCTTCTCGGCCGCAATCACCCGCCACGTCTGCTCGGCGTCAAATCGCGGCGTCAGCACCACCGTGTCGCCCGCGATGAGGCTGCGGATCGTGGTCACCTGACCCGCTCCGTGCATCATCGGTGCGATCGGGAAGTTGATCAACGGACCGCCGCCCGCTGCGACCTTTTCCGCGAGCACTCCCGGGTCCGCGAGTTTCTCGTTGGAGTACGCGTCGATCCCTCCGCACAGCGCATAGAAGATGTCCTCTTGACGCCACATGACGCCTTTCGGCATCCCCGTGGTTCCGCCGGTGTAGATGACGTGAAGATCGTCACCAGAGCGTGGCGCAAAATCACGCATGGGCGTACCACTCGCGACCGCGTCGGCATAGTCGGCGAAATCCAGACCCGCGGTTGAGGCCCCACTGTCGTCCGCAGCGATGATCACATGGCGCAGCTTCGGCAGGTCGGCGCGGATCGCGGCGATACGCGGCGCGAACTCTTGCTGGGCCACGATCGCCACCAGATCAGCGTTCGTGCAGAGGTACTTCAGCTCGTTCTCGATGTACCGATAGTTGATGTTGATCGGCACCGCGCGGATCTTGTACAACGCCATCATCGACTCGACCCACTCGATGCCGTTGTACGCGTAGATGCCCACGTGGTCTCCGGGCCCAATCCCGGAATCCTGTAGGTGGTGGGCCAGCCGGTTCGTGCGCGCTTCGAGTTCCCGGTACGTGGCCCGGGTATGGCCGACCACCACCACCGCCTCTCGATCGGGGACAAGATCGGCGATCGCCTCGAACATATCGGCGAAGTTGCATTCCATCGCGGTCTCCCTAGGTCTCAGTCATCAACATGCGAGCGGCGCGTTCAAGATCATCGCCCACCACCTCCGGTCCATCGACCCCACCGACCCAGCCGATCAGCGACGACAGCCACACCTGGCTGAGCACCCGCGCCACCGCCCGATCGCGCTCCGATGGGTCTCCCGGATGCATGGCACCGGTGATGATGCCCGTCATTGTTTCGCTCACCTGGGCCACGGCATCGGACTCCTCCGGCCGAGCAGTCCCGAGTGCGCGCACCATCGCCGCGGTGGCCTCCGGCCTGCGGGTCTGAGTTCGGGTCGCTCGACGCAGGACATCCACCACTCGGTCCGCCGCCGTCACGCCGGTTGGCGGCCGCTCCGACAGCAGCTCCCCCAAGGCGCGCACTTGTTCGAGATTCGCCTCGAGGAGGAGCCGTTCCTTGCTCTCGAAGTACCGGTAGACCGTGCCGAGCGCCACGCCGGCTTCGGCGGCTACGTCTCGCATCTGCACTCCGTCGAATCCTCCGCGCGCCGCCAACTCGAGGGTCGCGTCGATCACCCGCCGCCGACGAGTCGCCTGGCTCCGCGCCAAGGCGCCCTCTTCGACATCCGGGCGGGTCATGTCCGTATGAGAACACGTTCTCATTCCGGTCCGCAACCTCGGAACGACACCCGTGCCGAGGGACTATCCCGAGTGAGACCCGGCGATAAAGCGAGCCCGAGACTCCTCCACGGCCTGGCTGGCAGCCGCGGCGCCCTCCCAGCCCCGGGTCTCCACCGACTTGCCCGGCTCAACGTCTTTGTAGACCGCGAAGAAGTGTTCGATCTCGGCGAGCAGAAACGGTGGGAGATCTGCCAGGTCGTGCATGGTGCTCGAACGCGGATCACCGGCGGGGACACAGAGGATCTTTGCGTCCGGTCCGGCCTCGTCCGACATCCAGAAGACGCCGACCGGTCGCACTCTGATGTGACACCCAGGGAAGGTCGGCTCATCGAGGAGCACCAAGACATCGAGCGGGTCGCCGTCCTCGGCGAGCGTGTTGGGGACGAAGCCATAGTCGGCCGGATACTGGGTCGCGGTGAAGAGCATGCGGTCCAGCCAGATCGCGCCCGTGTCGTGGTCCATTTCGTACTTGTTCCGTGAACCACGGGGAATCTCGATAATCACGTCGACGTCCATGGTGTCGAGTCTGCCCGATACCGCCGAAGGTCGTCGGACCACCCACCCGTACGGGCTCGAGAACCTGCGAAGCTCTGCGGATGATCGACATCCTCGAGCTTGCAGATCGTCTCTTCACTGGCGTGGAGACTCCGACCCAAACCACATTGTTCGGCTGGAACGGCGAACTCGTTGAGGTTGGGCCTGGCACCGCATTCGTCGCCGCGTTCTCCAACGTGGCCGCGCTCTCCACCGCTGACGGCCTGGTACTCGCGGACACGAGCAGTTGGTTCGCGTGCAAGCAAGTCCACGCCTCCTTGCGGACTTGGAGCGATCAGCGCGTCGACACTGCGGTGTTCACCCACGGCCACACCGACCACTGTTTTGGAGTCGATCTCTATGAGGAAGAGGCGCGTACCAACGGCTGGTCGGCGCCGCGTGTGGTCGCGCACGAGGCGATCACCGCCCGCTTCGACCGATACATCGAAACTCGCGGGTACAACGGGATCATCAACCAACGTCAGTTTCAACTCCCGAAACCCACGTTTCCCACCAACTTTCGGTATCCCGACGAGACGTTCCGTGATCACCTCGACCTCACCGTTGGCGGCGAGACGTTCGAACTTCATCACGACCGCGGCGAAACCGATGACCACGTTTGGGTCTGGGCCCCTGCCCGCAAGGTGCTCTGCGCCGGCGACCTGTTCATCTGGGCGGCGCCCAACTGTGGGAACCCCCAGAAGGTGCAGCGGTACGCCATCGAGTGGGCCCGCGCGCTACGAAAGATGGCAGCCCTCGGCGCCGAGATCCTCCTGCCGGGTCATGGACTCCCGATTATGGGCGCAGACCGCATCACCCTGGCCCTCAACGACTCCGCGAGTTTGCTCGAACACCTCCATACCGAGACGATCAAGATGATGAACGAAGGTGCTCGCCTCGACGACATCGTGCAGACCGTGCGCGCCCCCGCCCACCTCCTCGACAAGCCGTACCTCGGGCCCATCTACGACGAACCGGAGTTTGTCGTTCGGAATATCTGGCGGCTCTTCGGCGGCTGGTACGACGGCGACCCATCACACCTCAAGCCGGCGCCGGCCGCTGCGTTGGCCGACGAACTCGCATCGCTTGCCGGCGGAGCGTCCAAGCTCGCGCAGCGGGCACTGGTATGGGCGCGCGCAGGCGAGCTCCGCCTCGCCGGCCATCTCGCCGAACTTGCGTGTCAGG
>JANPBJ010000278.1:0-11861 GCA_031430375.1 Acidimicrobiia bacterium | reverse complement strand
GGCCACGGGCTTGCCCACGAGGTCGCCGTACGGTCCGATGCGATACACGCGCAGCCCCGGGACGCCCCCGCTCGGTAACACCCGCCGTTTGATCACGTTCTGGAAGCCCGCCGGATCCAGCTTGAGATACCGGTCGCCCTTCTTCGGGCCGAGCGCATCCGGCGGCGAGAAGCTGTTTCCCTTCGTCTGGTCGAACACGCGGGGGAAGTCGGGCCGCACCGGACCGCGCAACGATGTGCCGTCGATCTTCCAGGGGATCTTGACGCCGATGACGTCGGCAATCGTCGGCAACACGTCGATCGATTGTGCGGGGCGATCGTCGACCACTCCCGCCTTCTGATTCGGGTACTTGAAGAACAACGGGGTCCACAGAATGTCTTCGTAGTTGTTCTTCGTGACACTCCGGATCCCTTCACCGGGCCGGAATGACACGCCGTGATCCGCGGTCACGACGACGAGCGAGTCCTTCCAGGCCCCGATTTTCTTCAATCGGGTGACGATGCGACCGAGCACGGTGTCGGCGGCTTGCACTTGCAGGAGATGTTGGCGACGCGCACCCTCGGCCGGATACTCGTCAATTTGCCAGGTCAACTTGCTCGCACCCTGCTGCGGAGCCAGGTGTTGGGTGTCTTGCAGCGTGGGCAGTAGGTGCCACGGCTGATGAGGAAGCTCGATGTGGACGAAATCCAACTGTGGCTTGTTGCCGGGGCGCAAGGACGCAAGGAACTGGCGCATCTGGGGCAACCCGTACTGCACCACTGACTCTTCCGAGAAGTCGACCGTGGATGGCTTCGGCGACGCAAAGTCCCGCCAGAGCGTGACGGCATCGTCACCGAGCAGCTTGATGCGGCGCACGCCAGTGGCGTCGGTTGCTTTCGCTGCACAGAACGACTTCGGACACAACGACGTCACACCTTCATGCACGTTCAGCGGTAAGACACCACCCAACAACGTGAAGAGGTTCTGGGGGTAGTCGGCCGATGACGGCACGACGATGCCCGTTGGTGGCAACTGCCCGGTGAGAATCGCCGGAACCGCTCGCTCGGTATACGGCGCCACGGTCGTGTCGTTGCGGTACCAGGTTGCGTCAGTCGCGAGCTGCGCGAAGTTCGGGAACAGCTCCGCATCAACCTGCCCGGATCCATCCAGCAGCGACTGCAAAGGAAGCTCGTCCAAGGTGACGAGTACCACCCGCTTGGGATTTTTCGCCACCACATCCGAAGCCGATTCCGCACCGCCGCCGAACACCACTGACGACGCCGGGGACGCGAACAGGAACAACGCGGCGAACAGCGGTGGCGCGACCGCAAGCACCCGCAGCCAAGCTCGCATCCAGTCGAGCCGAAAGAAGGCGAGCGCGCCAAGCATGCCACTCAGGATCCCGAGGTGAACCAGGCGCTGCGGCGCCAGGTCGGTGGTGCGCTTCAAGATTTCCTCGACGAAGATTCCGAACGGGAGCCCGCAGAGCAACGCGTGCGCATACCGGCGAGCTCGAGGCGCGACGAGACCAACCAACACCTCGACCGCGTAGAGTGCGAGCGGCGGCACGATCAGAATCGCCATCGCCACCACAATGAGATCGATGGCCACTGAACCACGCGTCGCGAAGATCCCCGTGTTCTTCCCGAGCAGGTCGAACGTGGGCTGGGCGAAGGCAATCCCGCACAACGCGAACAGCTCAAGTGCCGCGCCCACCTCGCGGGGACGCGGCCCGAAGCGGCTCGGGGCATCAGGAATCGTCGCGGTCATACGTCGACCGGTTTCGCGTCGGCCGCATCAGCAGACTTCATGACCGGCCGGCTCGGCCACTTGCGATGCGAGAATCGGATCGCGGGTCGTTCCACCCAGAAGTAACTCAGGGTCGCGGTGACCAAGGTCAACGCCAAGACAATCGCGAACCACAACCAGATGTTGAAGTCGATGGTGCCGTCATGAACCCAGATCTTCAACTGGCGGACCCAGATGTTGTGCCACAGGTAGATGCCATATGAGATCAACCCGAGGAACACCATCACCCGGGTCTGCAGGAACCTCCGAATACGACCATGACTCTGGTCACCGAAGACGAGAGGGAAGATCAAGAAGAACGCGACCAGCCCGAAGAAAAACGCCGTCCCGAACTCCTGCACGTTCGTCGGCCGCTTGCCGAATGGCGCGGGGATATTCAACTGGAGCGCGACCCAGAACAACGTGAGCGACAACAACCACGATGCCACCGGATACCGCGCCAGCGCGCGTCCCAGCATGGGAATCCGCCCGCCGCCGGCGACCCAGGCGCTGCCCACGGCAAGCAGCATGCCGAGCGCGAACCAATCGAGGTAGCCCACCAACCACTGGCTGACCTGCTCGACCGGGAACCAGCCCGCACCCCTTGGGATCCGCTTGGTGATTCCCCACAACGACCACACCCGCACCGCCATCGCTACGAGGTACATCACGGCGAGTCCCGTGAGCTGCGCCCCGAGCTTGGCTGGCTTCGACGCACCCGGCCGATTCGGCGCGCGCAACAACCACGCGAAGAGCGGGAGTGCGAGGTAGAAGCTCACCTCGATGACCAGCGTCCACTCCACGCCCAGCCCACTCAGTGTGAGGCCCCCGCGATAGTTCTGTAACAGGAGGTAGGTCGTGAAGAAGATCTGGAAGTTCGAGATCTTGATGATGGCCACGCCGTAGACGGCCACCGTGATCGCGACCCAGTATGCAGGATAGATCCGCAAGAACCGCCGACCCCAGAACGATCCCAGTTTCGGCACGTCACGGTTCTCGAAGTGTGCGACCACATACGGGCGGTACAACAAGAAGCCCGAAATAAGAAAGAAAGTGGAGACTCCGAAGTTCCCGAGCCGCTGAGTCCACTGGAAGGTGTTGTAGTCCAACGTCTCGACGTTGTAGGTGGTGGTCACGTGATACACCACGACCGCGAGCGCGGCGATCGCACGCAGCCCGTCGATTGCAGGGAACCGGTTGTGCGGAACCGGTGCGGCTTCCACGAGTGCGTTGTGGCCTCCCGCGTCGGCGGGTTCGACCGTCAGGTCGACCGTCGGGTCGATCGTCGCCGTCACGGTTGGGGCCCGGCGATCGTGAGGGGTCCGGCGGCGAAGCCTGCGAAGCGAGCGTCGTTGCCCTTCGCTGAAGCCACCACCAGCCCCGCTCGATGGGCCCGTTGCAGTTCGGTCGAGCGCATCGTGACCGTTTCGAACCCATCAATGAAGAACGTCATCTCGTCCTTGCGGAGCCGGACCCCGATGGTGACATCGTTGGCATAGTTGGTGAGTCCCGTGCCGCCGACCTCCTTTTCCACTCCGTTGATCACCTTGAACACGTTGAACGTCGCGTAGCCGGGCACTGCAACCACACGCCAGTAGTTGCGGGAATCCTGATACCGAAAGACGGCGCCCACGCCATCGGGCACGGTGGATGCGGTGACCTGGATCCAACCCTGCGAACGACCGACGTCGACCGTAGCGACGCTCGGCGCGGCCGCTGGACGCGAGCGCAATACCGCTTCCTTGGCGCGGATGCCCCACGAGCCACTATCGGTCTTCCACTGTTGTCCGGTCGGAGTGGCACCCAAGGCATCGGCAGCCGTGCGATCGAACGCGTCGGCGAGTGGAGCGTCCGGCCCCACCACGTTCACTTGGTCGGCCGCGAAATCTGCGAATCGAGCGGTCGTAGCTTCGGGTTCGGGATCGACGACCAATCCGGCGAGCGGTGCGTCGTTTCCGGTCTCGTCAATCACCGTGCGAGCGAGCACCTCGTTGATAAAGACGTCGAAACCATCAGCGCGATTGGCGATCCGGATGCGGGTGCCGGCCGCCACCGGGACGGTGCCCACATTCCCTGCCTCGGTCGGTACCGCCGCGACGATCTTGGTGAGCTTCCACGTGCCGAGCTCGGGGACCGCAGTCACCGTCCAACATGCGAGGAGGCCTTGGCATCGAAACGCGAGGCCCATGCCCTTGGTCATCGTCTGGGCAGTCACCGCGATGTTTCCCGGGCCCCGGCCCACGCGCAGCAGCGCTACCGCGGAGCCGAGCGGTGCCATGGCGACCGGGCCTGCGGTGCCGTCGCTCACGGCCCAGACTCCGCGCGCCGCGTTCCAGCGCTCGCCGGTCGGCGCGCGTCCCAGGCCCGCCCCTGCCCGAGCGGCGAAGTCGTCGGTCATCGTACGGGGGAACGGCACTGCGGGCGCCACGAAGACCACGCGTGTGGTTTGGGTGGTGAGGCGATCGAGACCGAATCCGAGACCGAGCAGCCCGACCAGAACGACGACGAACGCAATCAGCGCTCGCGAGCGCTGATGCGGGGTCAGATCGAGCGGGTCCGACGGGATCGCGTCGGGCACCGTGGTCTCGGTTTGCATCACGGCGAAATCCGCTCGCTTCCTCGGAGACTGCTGACGCGCGGTCGCCCCAATGAGAGCGTCACACTGTAAACGGGCTTGCCCCCACTCATACCGCGGCGATCGCCGTGGTGAGGGCTCGGGGCGCGGGACTCAGCTTTCGTCGGTGGTCGCGTCAGCCCCGGATGCCGTCGGGAGCACCTCTGGAGACGCTTCGAGGTCGCCACTCTTACGAGAAAACACCCCACCGACGCGCCGCAGGCCGACCTTGGCGGCCACGAAGACACCCGCCGCGCCGGCGGCAACGGCTCCGACAATCATGCTGCCGGACCCGGCATCGAGATAGCCGAACACTCCCATGTTTCCCCCAGATGCTGAACCACCGGCGACCCCGGCGGAAGCCGTCCATATTAGCCCCAGAACGAGGTCTCGAAACAAGGGCAATGGGGCCCATCTGCGTGAGCCGGACCGGGCTCACGCCGGCGCTCAGGAACCGGGTGCTTCGCGCCGCCTCCCCACGATGAACCGGCGGTCACGATCCAGGAACGTGCCGTATTGATGAATCTCCGAACGGTCGACGGTGAAGAACCGTTCGATAATCGCCATCGTCTTCGCGAAATCGCGGCCCTCGAGCGCGGGGGGATGGGACTCGAAGATCAACCGTCCGCCGGGATGCAGCACCGCGTGGCAACGCGCAAAGTACTCCTCGAGTCCTTGATGGGTGTTCCCGTCGTAGGTGTGATGATTTGCGAACGACAAGACATCGTCGAACCGCTCGTCACGTTCATCGAACTCCTCGAACGACGAGACGAGGAACTCCACGTTCGTCACGCCGAGCGCATCGGCGCCGATCTGACCAGCGGCGACCAAGTAGGGGTTGATCTCGAACGCCACCACCCGTTGCGCGGCCGGCGCGATCGCCAACGACAGGAATCCGCTGTTCGAGCCGATTTCGAGCACCGATCGACCGCGCACCAAGTCGCGCAGCCCGAAGGCGTCCACGCGCGCGGTGGTGTCGCGCAAGCCCGTGATACCGAGCTCGGTTGACGACTGGTACCAGTACGCCTCGCCGTAGTCGTAGGTGTCCCACTCACGACTCTGCGCAACGAGCTGCTCGTGCAGCAATCGGTGGAGCTCGAACCGCTCCGGATGGTCTGACAACGATGAGTAGTCGCGCTGCCGGTTGCGGATCCCGAGTGCGCGCAGCGGTTGCTTCGTGCGAATCGCGTCGGCCGCAAACCGTAGCGGCGCGACCGGTGACGCTTTCGAGTAGTACGGCAGATACCGCGTGAGCATCGTGGTCGTCGACTCCATGCGCGGCGCGTGGGCGCGTGGTGAGACAAAGAGTGCTTGCAGCGCCCGCCCGCGCACCGTGGGGTGCATGAAATGGAAGGTGATCCCGGCATCGAGATCTTGGGGGGTTGCGGTGAGTTCGCGAACATCGGCCGCGGGTGCAAGAACATCGCGGACCAAGAGTTCCGCACGCAGCAATGGGTCGATGAAGGAGAAGACCGACCGGTACAGCGTCTCGTCGTCGGGCCGCTCCCCCGTCGGCAACTCGATCGTGAGTGGGTCCGTCTCCCAGGTCGCCAGCACGTCGCCATCGTCGAGGCCCGGCGTCATCACGAACGCCGAGACGCCGGGGCGTCCGCGTGTGAGGATCGACCAGAGCAAGACATCGGCGCCCCGAACGAACGGCAGCAACCCCGTGTGGACGTGCATCAGGGTGAGGCCGTCGATATCGAACACGGCCTGCGGGATGATCCCGCCACCGGAGAAGATCAATGTTGCCGGCGCGACCGAGCGCAGCACCGCGAGGAGGCGTGGGTCGGCATACGAGTTCGCGCCCACCCGGATGACGTCATCGGCGAAGGCCTCGTATCGGAACCGGTCGAACATGTCGGCATAGAGGCGGCTCGGCTCCGCGACCAACGGCGCCAGCCCACGCGCGATCGCGGCGACCAGCTCTGGATTCCGACGCCGAATCCGATGAGGGTGAAAGTTATGGGACCGGTTCTGCGCCCGGACCCCGAGGCGGAGCGAGAGCGCCGCGGCGGGGTCGCCCGGGACCTTCTGTAGTGTCCCACCCAGAGGGTCGCGCACCATCAGCACAATGCGTTCGACCCGCAAACCCGCTCGGCGGAGCCGGGCAAGATACGCCCGAGCCTGAGGCCCTTCCCATGCCAGCAGCGTCAACGGCAAGGCACGCGTCGCATCCAACGGAGCGGTACCGGTCATCGAACGCTCGCGGTCTCGGCGTCGAGTATTTCCACTGCCCAGGCCCTGAGTTCCGGCGTGAAGGGGGCATCTTCGAAGAGATCCAGCGCCTTGAGTGCCGAGTTGGCGCACTTGAGTCCCCACCCGCCGTCACGCACGCCGGTCGATCCTTGGAGCGAACCGGCGTTCGCGAGCAATACCGCCACCAAGCCGGCCGCAACGGCAGCGGGGACCGCCGTTTCAGGGTCGACCCGCTTCCAACCGGCGCCGTAGGTGGTCGACACCTTGCGCCGCACGTCGATCTGTCGACACAACGCGTCGAGGTCCGCGCGCGCCGACCCCACGAACACGTTCGGTCCCGCGGCGAGCCATGTCCCCACCAACACGCCCACGTCGACCGTGCCCTCCGGCCCCATCTCGGTCGCGCTCCCGGCCGCGAGCGGCTTCGTCGGTTGCACGGCAATCAACTCGCGGAAGGCCTGCTCGGCGTCGACGGTCATGACAACCTCTGTCCTGCGAGGAACACATCCGCCTTGGCGGCAATGCATGCCGCGCCGACCCGGCCACTACATCCGACGTTGAAGATGGACTCCCGGCGCGCTGTTTCCAGGCGGGATCGCCAGTCACCAACCGCGCTCATGATGTCGTGGACCGCGGGAACCAGATCCGCAAGTGCATCGGGGGCGATCACGACCCCGACCTTCTCACGCACCGATGCCTCGAACGGTTCGATGCCGAGGGCGCCGTACTCCGCGTTGTTGACCTTGCGGTCCACGTCGATGAACACCACCGGCCGCACCAGCCCGAACGCATACTCCAGCGCCGCGCCGGACCAGTCGCTGACCATCACGTCGGACTCACGCAACGACGCAGTCGCGACGATGTCCTGGTCGAGCACAAAGTCGGCGTGGTCTGCGAACGCGGCCGTCAGCGCCTCGATGGCCCGCGGCGTCTGCTTCGCGGTCATCGGATGCGGACGCGCGATCACCCGGCAACCGCCATCGAGCAAGGTCTGCACTAACTCAATCCCCACGGTCTCGAACAGGCACGTGGGCCCCCAAGAAGGCGCAACCAACACCACCGGGCGGTCGGTGGTGCCACGGTCGGGAACTCCGATCGTGCTCGGCTCAACCGCAGCCTCCGCAGCAAGGATCGTGTCCATTCGCCCGTAGCCGTGGTCGACGAGTTCCTTCGCCGGCAACCCCACGAGCCGCTCGCGCGCCCTGATCTCGTCGCGCATGTATGGACCCACACAGAACACGGTGTCGTAGAGGTCGAACCCATCTGGTTCGTAGATCATGTGAGTGCTCGCCATGGAATGGAAGATGTAGAGATACTGGGTGCCGAGTGCAGCGGCCCGCTTCGAACGCGGCAGCACCGAGATTCCGAGTTGCGGCACCGTCGCCACCACAATCCCGACTTCCATTGTTTGGAACAAGAACGCGCGCTTCACACCTTCACCGATGAAGAACGACCGAACGCCGGCAGGCGGATCTACTAACACCGGGTCGGCCTCACTCGAGGTGAGGTAACACACCGATCGCTCCAGCTCGCCGGTCAGCGTCTCGATGATCGGTGCGAAGTGTGGCCACGAACCGCGGTCCTCGGCATAGAAGACGATCGCGCGCTGAGCGAGTGACAACTGCTCGAAGGCCTTGCGGCCGTTGACTTTCACAGCCTTGGGTTCACGGGAGAACAACTTCATGCCGACGCTCCGGGTTCGAGCCGGACGTACCCGTCCAACCCGCCCGACTCGTGCAGAGCCTCGTAGACCTGGAGGTCCTCCAACGTGTCGACTTCGATCCAACCTCCGTCGACCTCCGCGGCGTGGACCGGAACCGCATCATCGATCAGCAGTTGGAGAAACGCGGTCATGAACATGTGGTCGCGGTCACGCCCTTCGTACGGCCCCGCGGGATCGAGTTCGTCGAACCGTCGCGGCCACCCGGCTGCCGCATCGGCGCTCACTCGAATGAGCCCAACGTACTGACCTTCGATGTCGGCGTAGCTCGTGGGCTTCCGGCCGAGTTCAAGGAGTCGTCCGTTCTCATCGATCCGTAGCGTTTCCGCATCGCTCAACGGATCGGCCATGCGCAACTCCCAGAGCCGGCGCCATGCGCGGTCGATGACGACCGTGACCTCGCCATCGCCGGCAACCAGTGCCTCGACCAGGCGGGGTTCGTACACGATGTCGCCGTAGGCGATGAGCACGTCGTCAGCACCGTCGAAGACCGCTCGGGCGCACATGAGACTTGCCACCATGTTGGTGACATCGAACCGTGGGTTCTGCACTCGGCGCGACCCGAGGGTGATCTGATCCGCTCGGTATCCGGTCACAATCGTGACGTCGTCCACACCAGCGCGCTGCAACGCATCAAGCTGCCACGCGAGCAGCGGTCGGCCGGCGAGTTCCACGAGACACTTCGGTCGATCGTCGGTCAGCGGACGGAGACGAGTCCCCTCCCCCGCCGCGAGCACAACGGCACGCATCAGCGCCGCCGTTCGAGCAGCTGGCACAACAGCTCGTGGTCGACGGGGTCCGGTTCGGGACGCTCCGGGTGCCACATGATGCCCACCTGCGGATGAAATGGATGCGCCACCGCCTCCACCGTCTGGTCCGGCGCGACGGCCAGCACCGTGAGTGTGGGTCCGACCGAACTCGGCGCAATGCCCCAATCGTGAAACGAGTTGACCGGACCCGGTCGCAGCGGCCACTCGTCGCCGAACCGCTGCACCGCGTGCGGTGTACCGACGTGACCGTCGACGCGTTGCAGAGTTCCCCCCCAGTGAGACACGAGCATCTGCATACCACGACACACCGCGAGGACCGGCAGTGCGATGTCGGTGGCGAGCCCAAGGAGCGCTGTCTCGGTCGCGTCGCGTTCGGGCGCGGTGTTCTGCGCGTCAGGTAGGTGGGCCAGATCGTTGCCACCCGTGAGCACGAGCGCGTCGAGGTCCAGATCACCGACGAAGGCCGCGGGATCCGCAAGCCGGTTCGGCACGGCCACGGCCACCCCGCCGCACGCGGCGATCCACGGTGCCCATGCCTGATCGAGGCAATCCCGGCGCTCACCCCGATCGGCAAGATCCTGAACCCGCTGGGTCACTCCAACTCGATACACAACTTCACTTCACTTCCGCTCTTGGCCCTGCGGGCCGGGCCGCTCAGGCCACGCTCTGCTCGCACCACGGCTCAAACCGCGTGCCCGCCCCGCGACGCTCATAACTTCCGCCAGCGTCATCGCACGACCGTGATCGTGCGGGCACCGCAATCGATGCGCAGGCGCTCGGCCCGGGCGAGGCGCTCGTACTCTTGCTCCCCCACCCCGATGGCCGCGGGCAGGCTGCATTCCGCGGCGCGCACCGCCATGTGCGAGTTCGCCCCGCCGAACATCGTGATCAAGCCCGCGATATCTCGGGCGAGGAGCCAGTCGAATCCTGGATCGGCACTCGGGATCAGCACGATGCATCCTGCGACCTCAACGTCGGGCGTCGCGATCCGCGCGACGAGGGGCGCCTCGACCGCGAGGCCAGTCACGAAATTCGGTTCAGCCGCAACCTGCTCGAAGCAGCTGAGGTCTGCAGCACACGCGATCTGACCGGGGAGCGCAACGCCTTGCGTCACGTGATGGGCCTCTACGCCTTCCGCCACTCGCTGACGGAGTTGTCCGCTCGGATCGGCCAGCGCATCACGACCGATCAACAGGTCGGCCAACCGCACGTTGGCAAGATCGTCGCGATCAAAGCCCATCGTGACGCCGTAGGCCGCCAGATCATCGAGCGCCTCCGAGAGCGGACGAGTGAAGATGAACTTGCCCGCCTCCCGACCCGAGATTGCTCCCCGAACGAAGCCGTCAAGATCGTCGACATCGGTCGGAAGCCCAACCGCGGCCAACGCGACTTCGATTGCGACGCGTTCAGCCGCGGTCCAAACGAACGCGCGACTCGGCACCGGACCCTCATCGCGTTCCACGAGCGGTCGCAAATACTCCTCCGGCGCGTCTCGATACGACGGTGAGGTGATGTCGTAGGTGCCGGGACGCAGATGCCCGTATTCCGTCACAAACGCGTCCCACTCGAGCTCACCATGCCGAACGCGCGCGGCGTCGGTCTGGAGCTGGCCGAAGACGGTCGCGGTCGTCGCCAGGTACTCGTCGCGGCGTGCTTCGGTCAACGCGCCAACCTCCACCAGTCCGCGCAGCATGCTCGACGCGACGAACGCGGCACGGGCAAGGTGCGCGAACAACGGCGTGCCGAGCCGCCGCACGAGATCGAGGCGGTATGCAGCGGCATCGAGCGGCCGCAGACCGTGGGGCAACGGTTCCCAAAAACGGCGGCGCAAACCTTCGAGTGCGACCAGATCTTCGGGCAGCCGATGGAACGCTCCTATCGTCAAGTCGCGTAGTGCCGCGCCGAGCGTGTCCACGTCGTCAGCCGAAAACCCGGCGGATCGGAGGCGAGCCGCCTGGCGAGCGAACCCCGGAGCGAGGCACGTGAGCAGCACCTCGAACTCGACTTTGTCGTGCAGCGCGGGATGTTCCCCGAGGTAGCCGAGCTGATACTCGACCAGGCGAGTCGCGAGCTCGTCCGGCACCACTGCCGGTATGAACGAGTTGAAGCACGCGCGCACGTCGACGTATGGATGCCCGGCGATCTCCACCAGCAGCGCGCACGGTCGCACATCGCGGTAGCCGTACTCGGCGCGTTGCTGAGCCCAGACCTCATCGGTCACCAGCGATCGGTAGAGCGAGATCGCCAAGGCGCGCGGCGTGGTACCCACGATCTCCGCGGGGTTCCAATCCGCCATCACGCTGTAGCGCGTTCCTGCTCCAACCAGCGTGGGACCAGGAGCAACGCAGTCGGCCACCAACGCAACACCGGAACGGACGGCGGCGGCGATCGCTTCGTCATCGATCGGCGCCGAGCGTGCGGCCATCGCGATCGGTCGTACCTGCAGAATGTGCACAATCTCATTCGCGGTCACCGCGAACTCGATATCGAGCGAGTCGTGACCGACCAGGCCTTCGATCTTGTTCACCGCCGCGAGGACCGGTGCGATCGCAGCAGGGAGATCCGAGCGCAACGCCGCGCCGCGCAAACAGACAACGGTACGGGCGTCACCGCCGCCCGTCACCACATCGGTGCGACTCGTAGCGTCATCGAAGTTCACCACGGAGTACGGAGCCCCGAGAGCGTGAGTGCGGGTCATCACCACACCGCTCATGACCACGTCCTGCACCATTTCCTGGACCAATACCTGGTCGCCATCACTCCCGTCTTCATACGAGGCGAACACCGTCTC
>JANPBJ010000277.1:0-13059 GCA_031430375.1 Acidimicrobiia bacterium | reverse complement strand
CAAGGGTCCGAAGCTGGGTCCGCCACTCGTACGACGATTGCGGGTATCCGTGAAGCAGCATTACCAATTCGCCGGTGTTGGGTCCGGCCTCGCGAGCGGCGAACGTGAGACCGTTGGCGCGGATAGTTGTGAGACGAATTGCACCCGACTCGGCGCGGGTCGTGGACGTGGTCTTGGCTGCGGTTGGCGGGGAACTCGACGAACACGCGGTGGTGAAGAGCGCAACCGCAACGAACGCGGTTCCGGCGAGCACCGATTGGGTTCGTACGTGTCGAAGCATCCGGGTCGACGTTATCGGCCCAGATGCTCGGCCGGCATCAGCGTCGTGATTCTCGGGGCATCGCATGCCCGCGCGGGTATCCATGGACCCGAGAACCGCGGCCGTCGAGCTACGGCCACGTCCGCGCATCGCATGAGTGCTGCTCCTACACTCGGCGACGATGATTCTCGCGGTGGACCCGGTGCCGTGGGCACGGGCGCAGATGGCGTTCACCTTGGGGGTGCACATCATCGTGGTGCCGCTCGGGGTGTCATGGGCGTTCATGATTCTGGTCGCCGAGTGGCGAGCCAACAAGCACGGCGACGAGGACGCTCGATTGTTGGCACGGCGTTGGTCCAAGGTGCTGGCCGTGACGTTCGCGGTGGGTGCCGTGACCGGCACGGTCTTGTCGTTCGAGTTCGGGCTCCTGTGGCCCCGGTTCATGGGCCGGTTCGGCGACGCGTTCGGGATTCCGTTCGCGATCGAAGGGCTGTTCTTCTTCATCGAAGCGATCTTTCTCGCCATCTACATCTACGGCTGGGACCGGTTGTCGCCCCGAGCGCATTGGTGGTCGGGCGTGCCGATCGTGGTCTCCGGAATCGGCGGGACCGCGGCGGTGATCTCGGCGAACGCGTGGATGAACCAGCCCGCGGGGTTCAAGTTGAATGCGGCGGGGAAGGTCGTGCAGGTCGACGCGCTCAAGGTGATCTTCAACCGTGCCTTTCCCTACGAGGCCGCGCACATGTTGGTAGCCGCGTATCTCGTGGGCGGGTTCCTCATCGCTTCGGTGTATGCGGTCGCCATGCTGCGAGGTCGCCGCGACCGGTATCACCGGTTGGGATTCCTGATCCCGTTCACGATCGCTGCGATCGCCGCGCCGCTCCAGATGGTGGTGGGCGATCTCGTGGCGCGAGCGGTGTTTCGCGATGATCCGGCCAAGTTCGCGGCTATTGAGTTGGTGGTTAAGACCGGAACGAACGTCCCCGAAACGCTCGGCGGCTATCTCGACGCAGACGGCAAGATGCACGCGGGGATCACGATCCCCGGCGCCGCCTCGCTGCTCTCGGGCTACTCGACGGGTACCAAGATCCAGGGCTTAGATGCCTTCAAGGCGAACAATCGGCCGACGTACGCGCAGGCCAACACAGTTCACCTCGCGTGGGACGTCATGATCGGTATCGGTAGCGCGCTCGCATTGCTCGCGGTCTGGTTCGGGGTCACCTGGTGGCGCAAGCGCGACCTGCCGAAGTCGCGCTGGTTTCTGCGGGCCGCGTCGGTCGCCGGTATCGCCAGTGTCGTTGCGCTCGAAGCGGGATGGATCGTGACCGAGGTCGGTCGCCAACCGTGGATCGTTCGCGGGTACCTCCGAGTGCCCCAGGGCGCGACCACCGATGAAGGCGTGTGGGTCACCTTCCTGGTCGTAGTGGCCGTGTACGCCGCGGTGGGCGTCACCACCGTGCTCGTGTTGCGATCGATGGCCCGCCGATGGCGCGCCGGTGAAGACACCAGCGGTCCCTATGGTCCCCGCCCAGCGGGGATCGTGAAATGAGTAGTGCCGATGTGGTGGCCGTCGTCCTGTTCGGGGCGATCACGATCTATGCGGTGTTTGGCGGGGCCGATTTCGGCGCCGGATTCTGGGACCTGTTCGCCGGTGGTGCCGAGCGAGGCCGACGACCGCGGGCACTCATCGAGCACGCCATTGGTCCCGTGTGGGAAGCGAACCACGTCTGGTTGATCTTTATTCTGGTCATTCTCTGGACTGCCTTTGCCCAGTCGTTCGCATCGATCATGCTGACGCTCTTCGTGCCACTGTCGATCGCCGCGTTGGGCATTGTCGGTCGCGGCGCAGCCTTTGCGTTCCGCAAGGTCGTTCCCGATCTGGCCGAGCAGCGAATCTTCGGCGCCGCGTTCGCGCTGTCCTCTGTCGTGGTGCCGTACTGCTTCGGTGCCGTGGTGGGAGCCGTGGTGTCGGGCCGAGTGCCCAAGGGCGGTCAAGCCGGTGATAGCTGGTCGTCGTGGATCAATGGATCGTCGATCGTCGGCGGTCTCCTGGCGGTCGCGGTCTGTGCGTATCTCGCGGCGGTGTTCCTCGCGTCGGACGCCCACCGGCTCGGGGAAGAGGACCTCGTCGGATACTTCCGGCGGCGGGCGGTCGGAGCTGCCGTGGTGGCCGGGGTGCTCGCGCTGGCGGGCTATTTCGTGCTGGAAGAAGACGCGGTGCACCTTCACCGTCAACTCACCGACCGCGCGCTGCCGCTCGTGTTTGCCTCGGCAGCATGTGGAGTAGTCGCGCTCACACTGCTGTTGCGCAACCAGGTGCGGCCGGCGCGCGTTTTCGCCGCGGGCGCGGTGGCCACCGTGGTCTGCGGTTGGGGAGTGGCGCAGTGGCCCTACCTGCTCCCCACATCGTTGACGATCGAGGCCGGCGCGGCGCCGAGCGGAACACTCGTTGCGCTCATCGTGATCACCGCAGTCGCTGTGGCGGTGATTGTGCCATCGCTCGTGCTGCTGTACGTCTTGGATCAACGCAATGCGTTGACCCTCACGGAACCTGCGGGCACCGGAGAAGCTCAGACGCGGATGCCGTCGACCAGGACCGGGAACTGACGGTCGGGTGCGTTCTGCAGGTCGCGTGCCACCGGATCTCCTGCGTCGGGGTCGCCACGCCAACACTCTGCACCATCGGGTGCGTACTGCACGATGTAGGAGCGCCGGATCTCGTCGGTGGTATTCAGGCCGGTGGCATGTGGTGTGAGCGAAGAAAACACCACGGCAGATCCGGCTCGAACGGGCACGTGGACCGCGGTGATCGGGTCGACACAGCACTCGAATCCGAGGGGCGTGGCGCGGTGGGCCGCGGTGCCCGAACGATGGATACGAGGCAGCACCGAGATGCAGCCATTCTCCGGAATTGCGTCGGTGAGCGCGACCCACACGGTGAGATAGGCCTGGGGCTCGATGTACGTGTAGCCGTTGTCCTGATGCCACAACACGGGTTCCGCCCCGTGCGGGCGTTTGTACACCGCCTGATCCCAGTAGAGCCGAACGTTCGGGCCGATGAGGTCGTGACCGAGGTCCGCCATCAACGCCGAGGTGCAGAAGTCCCTGCACACGTCGTTGCGCATTGCGGGATGCAGCGCAATGGAGACGGTGTCGACACCCGCAATGCTGAAGCGACCATCGGGTTGGGTCTCGAGGAACCCCATCACCTCACGGTCGAACGGCTCGATTGCATCGGTGAGCGCGGAGATGGTCTCGGCGTCGACGGCATCCTCGAGCACGAAGTAGCCCACTTCGTCGTACGCCTGAGCCTGGTCGCCGGTGATCCGGCGAAACGGTCCGGAGTGATCGACCCAGGTGAACTCCCGGTTCCAGGGGTGGAGCGGCAGCGTCGTCACGGATGAACCCGGCCTGCGCTACCTTGGTTTGTGCCACCTTGGCTGGCCGTGCCAACGACCGCGACGCGTTGACCACTCGTGACCGTAATGGTCGCGGTGTCGGGTTCGACGTCGTCGTTCATAGTGACCTCGGCGTCGACGGTCTCATCGTCGGTCACGATACCGACGAACTTCAGGTCGAGCGTTCCCGAGGCGAGGAAGTCTTCGCCCCACTCGTCAAGCAGGAGTCCGTACGCGGGCCCGGCGACCTGCATTCCCTGAGCGATGAGCCGTTGGTATCCGAGGTCTGTCGCGGCGTCAGGATCGGAATGGAAGTTGCCGCGCCTCGAGTAGGCCTGGAGCAACTCCGCGGTCAGGCAGAGGGATCGCTTCATGCGCGCTCGCTTCCCGCGGGGATGAAGGTGGCGATCGAGGTCCAGAGTGCCTCGCCATTGACGCTCAACTCCGCCGTCACCTCCAGGTATTCGCGACCCCGACGTTCGTACCGATCGGTGACCGTCCCTGTGACGATGATCGTCGCCGGCGCCATGGCAGCACGGTGGCTGGTCAGGCGCTGTCGGGTGTGGAGGAGCGGCGCGGGGGCCACCGTCTGAAGCGCCAGAATCGTGAGGTTCGCGGCCATCGGCGCGTAGAGCAGGCCCGCGCCGCGCAGGGGATGCTCAACGCCGGCGCCGCGCCAGTAGCGATCGTTCGCAGATGCAGAGACGTCATATTCCACCGGCCCGAACGAATCACCAACTGTGAGGCTGGAGAAGGGTTGGTGGGAACCGTCGAGACCATCCACGCGTTGGCTATTCATCATGGTGTATAGTATTCGTCATGGCGTATCAAGCTGCCGTCGTCGGAGGGTCAGGGTACACAGGAGCTGAGCTTCTGCGGTTGCTCTCTCCCCACCCGGACATCGATGTGGTCCACGTGACTGCCGACAGCAACGCGGGCGCGGCGGTGGCCGAGCTCTATCCGTCCCTGGCCGCGGCTTACCCGATGTTGACCTATGGACCGATGGACCCGGCCTCGGTCGACGGGTTGGATCTGGTGTTCCTCGCGATGCCCCATGGTGCTTCCCAGGACTTCGCGCCCCACATGATCGACAGCGTGGGTCACGTCGTGGATCTCGGCTCCGACTTCCGCCTTCCCGCCGCCCAGTACGCAGAGTGGTACGGCGACATTCACCGGGCGCCGGAGCTCATCGACCGGTTTGGTTACGGGATGGTCGAGCTCTATCGCGAAGACATCACCATGTCCGCGCACGTGGCAGTGCCCGGGTGTTATCCGACAGCGGCATCGCTCGCGCTCGCGCCGCTGTTCGCGGCTGGGCTCGTCGAACCCGAGGTGATCGTCGATGCGATGTCCGGCTTGTCCGGCGCGGGCCGAGGGCTCAAGGTGACGAGCCACTTCTCCGAGGCCGATGAGAGCGTCAGCGCCTACAGCCTCTTGACCCATCGTCATACGGCTGAGATCGAACAGGTGCTCACGAAGGTGGGAGGGACCCGGGTGCACGCGCTGTTCACGCCGCACCTCGTTCCGATGATCCGCGGGATGCAGGCCACGTGTCATGCGTTGCCGGCGGTATCGGGGCTCTCCACCGCTTCGCTCCTCGCGATGTACCGCGAGTTCTACGCGTCGGAACCGTTCGTGGTGGTGGTGGATGAGCCGCCACCCACCAAAGCTGCAACGGGTGCGAATACCTGTCTCGTGACCGTCCGGTTCGACGACCGCACCGGCCGAGTGCTCGCGCTCGGGGCATTGGACAACCTAGTGAAGGGTGCGTCAGGGAGTGCCGTGCAGAACGCGAACGTCTTGCTCGGACTGCCGGAGACCGCGGCCCTTCCCACTGTCGGAATGTGGCCATGAGAAGAGAGACACCATGAGTGCGACGGCGGCTCAGGGATTCGTCGCGGGTGGCGCGGCCTGCGGCATCAAACCCGGTGGTGTTCCGGACCTGGCAATCGTCGCGAACGCGGATGGTGGTTCCGTTCCCGCAGCAGGTGTGTTCACGACCAACCTCGCGTGTGCGGGTCCGGTGCAGGTGAGCCGCGCCCATCTCACCAACGGTCACGCCGCGGGGATCGTGTTGTCGTCGGGCAACGCGAATGCGGCGACTGGCGAACAAGGTCGAATCGATGCCCGGCGAATGGCGGAACTCACTGGTGCGGGGTTGGGCTGTGCCACCGAAGACGTACTGGTGTGTTCCACCGGGCTCATCGGGTACTCCCTGCCAATGGCCGCGCTGGAGTCCGGGATCCCGGCGCTCTGCACGAACCTCAACGGAGCGGACGCGGCCGCCGATGCAATCCTCACTACCGACACCGTCCGCAAGGTTGCGCGCGCGTCCGTCGGCACGGGTTCCGCGGTGGTGGGGGGCTTCGCCAAGGGAGCCGCGATGCTCTCACCGGCGATGGCCACGATGTTGGCGGCTCTGACCACCGACGTTGCGGTTGATACCCAAACCCTCCAAGCTGCCCTCGGACACGCGGTGGCAGAGACGTTCAACCAACTCCTGGTCGATGGGTCGATGAGTACGAACGACACGGTGCTAGTGCTCGCCAATGGTGCATCGGGAGTATCCATCCACGATCGTGCCGGGGTGCACGCCCTCACCGATGCGCTGACCGACGTATGCGGATCGCTGGCCGAACAGATGGCACGTGATGCAGAGGGTGCCACGAAGTTGGTGCGCCTCACGGTGCGCGGTGCTCGCAGCGTGGACGATGCCCGCCGCGCGGCGCGTGCCGTTGCGGGATCGCAGCTCGTACAGTGCTCGTTCAACGGTGAAGATCCGTACTGGGGTCGCATCCTTTCCGAACTCGGAGCGAGCGGCGCGTTGTTCGACCCGGAGCAGACCGAGATCACCTACAACGGCGTGATCACGTGCCACAACGGCATCGATTCTGGCGCCGATCCCGACACGTTGGTCAAAGTCATGGCGGGCGACGAGATCGAGGTCGTGTGCGATCTCCGCGCCGGTTCGAGCACGGCATCGATGCTCTTCACCGACCTTTCGCATGCCTACATCGACGAGAACCGAGGAACGAGTTGATGGGTGGTGTCTTATGACGATCGACGCGCGCCGGGTGGCGGCGGGGGAGAAGGCGCACGTCTTGGCGGAGGCGTTGCCCTACATCCGTGAGTTCAGTGGCAAGACCGTTGTGATCAAGTACGGCGGACATGCGATGACCGAGCCCGAGTTGGCGGACTACTTCGCGCAGGATGTTGTTCTCATGCGCTTGGTCGGGATGAACCCGGTGGTCGTCCACGGCGGCGGTCCTCAGATCACCGATCTGATGCGCCGGCTGGGTAAGGAGCCCGAGTTTGTTGATGGCCAACGGGTCACCGATGCGGAGACCGTCGACATCGCACGGATGGCGCTGGTGGGCAAGGTGAACCGAGACGTGGTGGTGTCGTTGAACCAACACGGCTCTTTCGCGGTTGGCCTCTCCGGTGAGGACGCGGGGTTGATCGCGGTCACGCCGCGCGACCCGCGGCTCGGGTTCGTTGGGGACGTCGCCGCCATCGATCCGTCGATCCTGCATCGACTGTTGAACGAAGAGTTGATCCCGGTCATCGCGACCATCGGGATGGACGAGAGTGGCCAGGCCTACAACGTGAATGCCGACGCGGTGGCCGGCGCGATCGCGGTTGCGCTGGAGGCCGAGAAGCTCGTCTATCTCACCGACGTTGCGGGCGTGTATGCAAATTTCCCTGACGAAGATTCATTGATCGCACAGATTGACGCCGAGGGACTCGAAACCCTGGTCGGTGATGGCAAAGCCAGCGACGGCATGATTCCGAAGCTCAACTCGTGCGTTCAGGCGCTGCGCAATGGCGTGACCCGAGCGCACATCCTCGATGGCCGCGTGCCTCATGCGCTCCTGCTCGAGTTCTTCACCCGTGAAGGAATCGGCACCATGGTCAGTGGTGACGGGACACTCGGGACATGAACTACGACGACTTGTGGAAACTTGATCACGAGCATGTGATGCAGACGTATGCCCGCCAGCCGGTCGCGTTTGTGCGCGGTGATGGCACCCGGTTGTGGGACAGCGAAGGCAAGGAGTACCTCGACTTCCTTGGCGGCTTGGCCACGGTCTCCCTCGGTCATGCCCACCCTGCGGTCGCGACGGCAATTGCCGAGCAGGCCGGCACGCTGCTCCACATCTCAAACTTGTACTTGAACGATCAACAGCCAAGGCTCGCCGAGCGACTCGACCTGCTGCTTACTTCCGCCACCGGCACACCGGGTCAGGTGTTCTTCGCCAATTCCGGAGCCGAGGCGAACGAGTGCGCGATCAAACTGGCGCGTCGGCACGGCCAGGCGAACGGTGGTCGAGAGCGGTACCACGTGCTGTCAGCGTTCAACTCCTTCCATGGCCGCACGCTCACGACTCTCGCCGCCACCGGCCAGCCGCAGAAACAAGAGACGTTTCAACCGTTGCCCAGCGGATTCCGTCAGGTGGAGTTCGCGAACGTGGATGCACTCGCGGCCGCGATGGACGAGCGGGTATGCGCAGTGCTGCTCGAACCGGTGCAAGGCGAAGGTGGCGTGCAGCCCGCTCCACCGGGATACCTCGAAGCTGTACGCGCACTGTGCGACGAGCGCGAGGCCTTACTGATGGTCGACGAAGTCCAGACCGGCCTGGGTCGCACGGGCCGCTGGTTCGGATTTGAGCACGGCGGCGACGTTCATCCCGATGTGGTCACGATGGCCAAGGCCCTCGGGAACGGCATGCCGATCGGCGCGTGTTGGGCGCGTCGCGAGGTTGCGGCGGCGTTCAGGCCGGGCGACCACGCCACCACATTTGGCGGTCAGCCCCTCGCGGCAAGGGCGGCCCTGGCAGTGCTCGACGTCATGGAGAAGGAGAACGTCTCGCAACGCGCCGAGCAGCAGGGCAGGCGTTTGACGGCAGCCCTGCGTTCGCTGGAGCAGGTGAGGGAGGTCCGCGGTTTGGGCCTGTTGATCGCCTCGGAGCTCACCGAGGGGATCGCGGCGGGTCCCGTTGCCGTGGCCTGTCTGGAACGTGGCCTGATCCTGAATGCGGTCACGCCAACTTCCCTGAGATTCGCGCCTCCGTTGCTCGTCACCGACGACGAAATCGATCGCGGTGTCGCGATCCTGGCCGCCGTTCTACGAAGTGAGGACTCATGAAGACCGCTCGTGACTTTCTCGAGATCGACGAGCTCTCGCACGCGGAGCTTGCTGGGCTGCTCGACACGATGGTGGCGTGGAAGGCCGATCCAGTGCTGATCCCGCCGGTCCTCGCCGGGCGTGGCGTAGCACTGGTGTTCCAGAAGCCGTCGGCCCGAACGCGCAACAGCGGAGAGATGGCGGTGGTCGGCCTCGGTGGCCACCCGGTCTCGATTCGATCCGACGAGATCAGCATCGACGAACGCGAGTCGGCGGAGGACGTCGCTCGCACGCTCGCGGCGTTCCACTCGATCGTCGCAGTGCGGGTGTTCGATCACGGGGTGCTCGAGCGCATGGCGGCCACTGTCGACATCCCGATCGTCAACCTGTTGTCGGATCGGGCCCATCCGTGTCAGGCGTTGGCCGACCTGCTGACAATTCGCGAACTCCTCGGTGGGCTCGAGGGTCGCAGGGTCGCGTACGTGGGCGACGGCAACAACGTGTGTGCGTCGCTCGCGTTCGGTGCCGCGCTCACCGGGCTCGAACTCACCGTCAGCTCTCCTCCTGGGTACGAGCTCGACGACGATGTCGTGGACCGGTCTCGCAACCTCGGCGGTGCGGTCGAGCTGGTCACCGATCCGTACGAAGCAGTCAAAGGTGTCGACATCGTCTACGCGGATACGTGGACGTCAATGGGTGAAGAGGACGAAGCAGGGATTCGACGCGAGGCATTCGAGGGCTGGCAAATCAACGACGCGCTGATGCAAGTGGCGGGGCCGGATTCACGGTTCTTGCACTGCCTCCCGGCGCACCGGGGCGAAGAAGTGACAGATGGGGTGATGGACGGCCCAACGAGTGAAGTGTGGTTGCAAGCCGAGAACCGAATGCACGCGAAGCGCGCCCTGTTCGCGTTCCTGATTCAGGAGACGAATTGATGGCCACACTGGGCAAGCCGCAACGCCAGCATCGCATCGCGCGTCTCCTCGAGGAACAAGCTGTTTCGAGTCAAGGTCAGATCGTCGAGATGCTCGCGTCCGAGGGTGTGGTCGCAACGCAGGCGACCGTGAGCCGCGACCTCGAAGACCTGGGCGCAGTCAAGGTACGGATCCCTGGCGGCGCCACCGCGTATGCGATCCCCGAACATTCCAAGGATGCGGCGAGCCCGGACGATCACCTTCGCCGCGTGATGGGTGAGTTCGTGGTCGACGTAGCCCATTCCGCCAACCTGGTGGTGTTGCGAACGTCGCCGGGCTCAGCCCATGTGATTGGTTCGGCGCTGGACCGTGCCGGCTATCCCGATGTTCTGGGTACCGTGGCCGGAGACGACACGTTGATCTTGGTGTGTGCGGAGTCGGCGGGCGGAACAGCGGTGGCCGAGCGCCTCGCCGCGCACGCGGGCCTCTGAGCGCGTGCCAGTGCGGACGAATGTGAGGAGCACGGGATGACAAAGCGTGTGGTGTTGGCGTACTCCGGTGGACTGGATACCTCGGTTGCCGTCAAGTGGATCCAAGAGGAGTGGGGCGCAGAGGTGGTCGCTCTCGCGGTGGACGTTGGTCAGGAGCCGAACGCTGATGCCGCGTACTGGGAAGCGATCCGGCAACGAGCATTGACCGCCGGCGCGATCGACGCACGGGTCGTCGACGCCCGCGAAGAGTACGCGTCGCGTTTTGTGAGCAACGCGATCAAGGCGAACGCGCTCTACGAAGGGAAGTATCCACTGGTGTCTTCCCTCTCGCGTCCGGTCATCACGCGCCATCTGGTCGCCGCCGCCCGGGACTGCAAAGCCGATGCTGTCGCGCACGGGTGCACTGGCAAGGGCAACGACCAGATCCGCTTCGAGGTGAGCCTGCGCACGCTGGCGCCGGACCTCGAGGTACTCGCCCCGGTTCGCGTGTGGGGATTGAGCCGCGCCGACTCGATCGCGTACGCCGAGCGGTTCCATATTCCCATCACGGCTTCGCTCGACAAGCCGTATTCGGTGGACGAGAACATCATGGGACGCGCGGTGGAATGCGGCGCGATCGAAGATCCGTGGAACGCGCCGCCCGACGACATTTACCAGCGGACGGTGGCTGTTGCCGATGCTCGGACCGAACCGACGGAGTGTGTCATCGGCTTCGAGCGAGGTCTGCCCGTTTCCCTCGATGGTGTGCCGACGCCGCTGCATCAGATGTTGCCCGAACTCGACGCGCTGGTCGGTGCGTATGGCTTCGGCCGGATCGACATGGTCGAGAACCGTCGGGTTGGTATCAAGAGTCGTGAGGTGTATGAGTGCCCCGGCGCATTGGCGCTGATCCTGGCCCACGCCGACCTCGAGTCGATCACGCTGGAACGTGACGTGATGCGGGAGAAGAGTCGCCTCGAGACGCGCTACGCCGAAACCGTGTACGACGGATTGTGGTACTCGCCGCTGCGTGAGGCGTTCGACGCGTTCATCGAATCTACCCAGAAGCACGTGACCGGCGAGGTTCGCCTCCGGCTCCAGCCGGGCCAGTGCACGGTGGTTGGGCGTCGTGCCGAGCGCGGCCTCTATGACTTCGCGTTGGCAACGTATGAAGCCGACGACGCGTTCCGCCATGAAGATGCCGCCGGGTTCGTGCGCCTCTGGGGTCTCTCGGTCGAGACCTGGGCGAAACGCCAACGCGTCGAGGAACCCGTCGTCCCCCGCCCATCGGGCCAACCATGAGAAGTGGCGACGTGAGAAAGGTATCGACTCCGGTGTACCCGTTCCGCGGCTGGCGAGCGGGGCCCGACCGGCCCGGCCCGCAGGGCCATGAGGGGACCAGATGAGCACTCTTTGGCACGGGCGGTTCGCGGACGGCCCGGCAGATGCGCTGATGGCGTTGTCGGTGAGTTTGGCCTTCGATCGACGCCTCGCGCCCGAAGACATCCAAGGGTCGCGTGCTCACGTCACGATGCTCGCGGACGTTGGGCTTCTCACGGATGCTGAGCGCCACACCATCCTCACCGCGTTGGCGACGGTGGCCGACGAACTCGCGGCGGATTCGTTCGTCTTCGTCGAGACCGATGAGGATATCCATACCGCGGTGGAGCGCCGGGTGACGGAACTGGCCGGTCCGGTCGGCGGCAAGATCCACACCGGGCGGAGTCGCAACGATCTGGTCGCGACCGATCTGCGACTTTGGACTCGGCGCGCCGCGCTCGGAGTGGTCGAAGCGATATATGAACTGCAGTCGGTGCTCGTGGCGCGCGCCACCGAAGCCAGCGACGAAGTGTCGCTGCCGGGTTACACCCACCTCCAGCACGCACAGCCTGTGCTCCTGGCCCACCATCTTCTCGCGCACGTGTGGGCGCTGGGCCGCGATGTCGAGCGGTGGCAAGCCGTGGAACGAGCGGCGGATGTGTCTCCACTCGGCGCGGGTGCACTGGCCGGTTCGAGTCTGGCGATCGATCCCGATCGCAGCGCTCAACTCCTGGGCTTCTCGCGGCGGTTCGAGAACTCGCTCGACGCCGTGTCGGATCGCGACTTCGTCGCCGAGGCGGTGTTTGCGGCTGCGCTCGCGCAGGTGCACCTCTCTCGTATCGGTGAAGAGATTGTGCTGTGGTCGAGCGCGGAGTTCGGCTTCGTGCGGTTGCCCGATGCCTTCTCTACGGGCTCGTCGATGATGCCGCAGAAGAAGAACCCCGATGTCGCGGAACTCGTGCGCGGCAAGGCGGGGAGGGTGATCGGTGATTTGGCGGGTCTCCTCGCCACGTTGAAGGGCCTTCCGCTTGCGTACAACCGCGACCTGCAGGAAGACAAGGAACCTCTTTTCGATGCCGTTGACACCCTTCTGGCGTCG
Source organism: Acidimicrobiia bacterium (assembly GCA_031430375.1). Classification (GTDB taxonomy): domain Bacteria; phylum Actinomycetota; class Acidimicrobiia; order IMCC26256; family JAENVU01; genus JAENVU01. Next base: position 474 of record JANPBJ010000277.1, on the reverse strand, counting down.
CTGTTGGCAATGAGTGGCCTCTTTGCAGGGGTCACCTTCGACGCGGCGGCAATGGGGCGCGGTGCCGACAGCCCGTTTCTGGCGGCCACGGATCTAGCCGAGTATCTCGTGCGGGCCGGAACCCCCTTCCGCGATGCGCATGTGATTGTCGGTGATCTCGTACGCCGCGCGATCGACGGTGAAGCCGACCTCGTGGATTTGGTGACTGCCGATGCTCGCCTCGGAGCAGATGGTGCCGCGCTGCTCGCATCCGGCGCGGCTGTCGCGAACCGAACCACACCGGGTGGGGCGGGACCGGTTCCCCTGGCCCCACAACTCGAGGCGGCGCGGTCTCTGCTCGAACGCGAGCACGAATGGTGTGTGACGGTCGCAACGAAGACAGATCGACGGTCGCCGTCCTAGCCTCACGGCCGTGACGGTCTCCGAAGTCTCGTTCAATCCGTTCGATCCTGATTTCCCCGCGAACCCCTATCC
>JANPBJ010000276.1:0-2097 GCA_031430375.1 Acidimicrobiia bacterium | reverse complement strand
AGCCGATCTTCCGGGTCGTCCTCGGTGCGGCCGATGGCGGCGAGAAAGGTCGCATGGTGTGCGGGGGTGGCCGACGCGACGACTTCGAGATTTGCGAAGACGCCACCTGGCGACAACATGGAGAAAACCTCGGCGAAGAGCTCCCGCTTGCGATCATCGGCGAGGTGGTGGATTGCGAAGCCGGACACGATCAGGTCGAACGAGCCGAATGACGTGACCGGATCGGCGAGGTCCCAGAACTGAACGTCAACCATGGGCTGTTGGGCGAACCGCGTGCGCGCCGCGACGAGCATCGGCTCCGACCGATCGACGGCAACGCAGCCCGCAACCGAGGCGCGTGTCGCCAGTACCAGCGCCGCGAGCCGACCGTCGCCACATCCCAGATCGAGGACTCGCAAGGGCGCGGCAGGGAGCACCTCGGCGAGCATCCGCTCGCCGGCTCGGCGGGCTTCCAGTTTCCCGATGCGCTCCAGGTACCACGTGACCTGATCTGGATCCGACCAGCCGCTGGTCGGAGAAGGTGGCGCGCTCATCTGGTCAGCCTGTCGAGGCGAGGGATGTTGGGCAAGCCGAGGACACATTCGGGTTGCCCGGCTGGCAGCTACGCGCCGGCTTGGCGCATGCGGTCGACAAGTTTGGGGAGCAGCGTGGTTTCGAGTTCCGCGAGCTCGGCAACGGTAGTTCCGAACACTTCGAATGAGAATGCGAACTTTCCCACCTGAACTCCCACGCGGTCGGTGAGGAGTGTGATGGGCTGACCAACCGCGTCGATTGATGCAGTGATGCGGGATGCGAACTCGCCATCACCGAGGGGATCGATCGCAATCGGGCTGACGTCGATCGAGTTGACCGTTCCCGCCTCCCCCTCGGTCAAGAACTTGAGGAAGAGTGCGCGTTCACAGATCAGGGTGGTGGGGTCGCGAAGCAGATCCAGTTGCGCCGACACGGCCGCGGGCGACGGGTACATCTCGACCGTGGTGCTGACCTGCACGTCATCGCGTTCAAATACTCGTGAGTTGTCAGACCGTTCACCCTCGCGCACCACCTCCAGGAAGTGTTCGCAGCCCGCAACACCCGATGCGAGTTTTGGGGAGATCTGGGCCGTCACTGTCGTCCGCGGCGCGGTGCACCCACCCGGGGAGGTCGGAGAGGCGGATCATGCCCGCGGCCATGACCCTCTCGTCGGCCACCGATGTGGTTGTCGATGTCGTGTCCGGGCGCGAACCTTTTGCCGGGCCATCGCTCCCGCAGGCGGCCGTGACGAGTGCGAGCGCGGCAATGACGGCGGAGATTCTTTGCATCTGCCATTTTGGTCCGGGCTGGGGTCGGGATCGGGGACACCGGTACGATCCGCCGATGGCCGACGACATCACCCGCCGTACCGACTCCGGTATCGAGATCAAGCCCCAGTACACCCAGGCAGATCTCGATGCCGCCGAGTGGGATCCGCAGTCGGCGCTCGGCGACGCAGGGGAACCGCCCTATACGCGGGGCGTCTACGCCCAGATGTACCGGACTCGTCCGTGGACGATGCGCCAGTACTCGGGCTTTGGGACCGCGGCCGATACGAACGAGCGGTTCCATTTCCTGCTCGGCGCGGGTCAGACCGGCCTCTCGTGTGCTTTCGACCTTCCCACCCAGATGGGCTACGACTCCGACCATCCCCGCTCGGAGGGAGAGGTGGGCAAGGTCGGCGTGGCCATCGACTCGCTCGAGGACATGGAGATTCTGCTGGCGGGTCTCCCGCTCGACACCGTCACCACGTCGATGACCATCAACTCGACCGCGGCGATTCTGTTGTTGATGTACGAGTTGGTGGCCGAGGGTCAGGGAGTGCCCGCGTCGAAGATCGGCGGCACGATCCAAAACGACATCCTCAAGGAGTACGTAGCCCGCGGCACCTATATCTACCCGCCGCGCGAATCGATGCGGATCATCACCGACATCTTCGCCTACTGCGGTGAGCACATCCCACGGTGGAACACCATCTCGATTTCCGGCTATCACATCCGTGAAGCAGGGAGCACCGCGGTCCAAGAGATCGCGTTCACTCTCGCCAACGCCATCGCCTACGTGCAGGCCGCGATCGATACGGGT
>JANPBJ010000275.1:0-36316 GCA_031430375.1 Acidimicrobiia bacterium | reverse complement strand
CACCACCATGCGGACGCGGGCGCCCCGGGCGCCCCCACAGGCACCCACGGGGTGGACGTTGGGGTGGTTAGGTTCCACCCCGATATTTGTGGGGTGTCCAGGCGCTCGGGCCCCCCCCCGCCACACGAACACACCCGCGAGCAGCTCGGGTACTTCGAGTTCGAAGAGCCGCTTCACCAAACCGGGATGGGTTCGGCTCACCACGATCTGAGGTCCCTTGGCGGTCTTGCGCACCTCGACGATGTAGGCCTTCAGGCGACTTCCGTGGTCGTAGCGCTCGTTCTGGACTTGCTCGGCCTGCGGGAGCAGCGCTTCGACTTTGCCCAGGTCAAGGAGGGTGTAGCGCTGGTCGGTCTGTTGAATGATGCCGGTGACAATGTCGCCCTCGCGGCCCGCATACTCCTCGTATTTCATCTCGCGTTCGGCCTCGCGGATCCGTTGCAGGATCACTTGCTTGGCGGTCTGGGCGGCGATACGACCAAAGTTCTTCGGCGTGTCGTCCCACTCCTTGACGACGTGACCGTCTTCATCGAGCTCCTGCGCGATCACGTGGATCGAACCGGTCTCGATGTCGATCTCAACCAGGGCCTCTTCGGCCGCGTCAGGCGTGCGCTTATAGGCCGTCACCAACGCGTTTGCCAACGCCTCAAGCAGGATCTCCACTGAGATCCCTTTTTCGCGCTCAATCGTGTAGAGCGCGTCCATCATGTCGCTATTCGTAGGATTGTTCATCTCGCCACGACCTCTTTCTTTCGTCCGGGCCGGGAACCTCGACCGGGCTTGGGCGCGGGACCCCACTCAAAGACGGTGCGCGCCTGCTCGATGGCGTCGATGACGATCACGCGATCGCCGGTATCGGTGCGCACGGTGATGGCGTCATCATCAGCATCAGGCTCGGGTGCGACGACCGCGCCACGGATTCGCTCGACATGACCATCGGCATCGCGGGTTTTGAGCGTGACAACCTCGCCGATCGCTGCCGCAAAATGCTCGGGTGTACGAAGCGGGCGCTCGAGGCCGGGACTCGACACTTCGAGGAGATACCGACCCTTCAGTGGGTCCATCGCGTCCAAGGCCGCGGAGATAGTGCGTGTGGCGTTTTCGATCGCGTTGAGGTCGATACCGCCGGGGCGATCCACCAGAATCGCAAGGGTCGGGCGATCGCTCCCACCGAGGGTGAGGTCATAGACGGAAAGGCCAAGGCTCTCCACGATCGGTGTGAGTTCGGTGCGGAGCACCGTGGCACGGTCGGTCATGAGGACACCTCCCTTCCTGCCGGCGCGAACCGGGTCCAGTCAATAAACAGCGTGGGCTCAAGGCCCACGCTGGCCTGGCCCCAACCGTTACCGAAGGGCCACGTCACCGACCTTCCGCCGGTGAAGCTCGTGGACACTACCAGACGACCCCGCGAATCACTTGAGCTGGGAAAACGAGTCGGTATCGGCCTCACTCCGGAGGCGCGGGAGCGCTGGTTGGGTAAAAAAGGCTCGCAGCCGCTCGGTGGGCCACTATGCGCCGAACACCGCTCGGAGCGCGACGGGGACCGGCGTGTCCAGTTGGACGTAGGTGCACGAGGCAGGTTCTCGATCGGCGCGCCAGCGTTGGAATCGGGCGGTGTGACGGAATCGGTCGCCCTGCATATGTTCGTAGGCGACTTCGGCCACAAGCTCGATACGAACCGGCTCCCACGATAAGTCCTTCTTCGCATTCCAACGGCTCGCCGCGCCGGGCCGACGTTGCGGCTCGGAGCCATCACCATGCCGGGCGCCCGTGTCAGACGCGGGCTCAGTGGCCGCTGTCGCCCAATCGGCCCACGGATGGGCGTCGAGCGCGCGATCTCGATACGGAGCGAGTTCTTCCACCAGCCGGGCCCGGGTCTTGGCATCGAAGCTCGATGCCACCCCGACGTGATGCAGTGTGCCGGCTTCGTCATAGAGCCCCAGCAGCAGCGACCCAACTCCCGCGCCGTCCTTGTGGACTCGAAACCCGCCCACCACGACATCGGCCGTACGGAGGTGCTTCACTTTCAACCAGCCGCGGTCGCCTGACCGGTACGTCCCCCCGATGTCCTTGACCACGAGACCGTCGAGCCCCGCTCCTTCGAACTGCTCGAACCAGACCGCCGCAGCCTCGGGATCACGAGTACGCGGCGTCAGGTGCACGGTCACATTGGGCGCGATCGTACGTTCGAGCGCGAGGCGCCGAACCTCGAACGGCTCCTCCCGCAGGTCGACACCCTCACTCGCCAGGAGATCGAACGCCACGAACGCGGCGGGCGTTTCGACGCTGAGTTTCGCGATACGACTCGCGGCGGGGTGAATGCGCTGCGACAACATGTCGAACTCGAGGCCGTGCTCGGTCATGATCACGATCTCGCCGTCGGCGACCGCGCCGTCGGGCAACGCAGCCTTGAGCGGCTCGATCAACTCCGGGAAGTAGCGGGTGAGCGGCTTCTCGTTGCGCGACCCGAGTTCAACGTGGTCGCCGTCGCGAAACACGATGCAGCGGAAGCCGTCCCACTTGGGTTCGTAGCTCCATTGATCGCCGATGGGGAGTTCGCGCGCGAGCTTCGCCAACATCGGGGCAATCGGAGCGACTACCACCGGCGTCACGAGGCAGGCGCCGGCGTCAGCACGTTGGCGGCACCGCGGGCGGCCAACCGCAGGGTGGTGCTCATCACGGCCAGCCCTCCCGCAAGCAACACAACGGCCACAAGTGCCCGCGGACTCAACCACGCGGCACTGTCCTGAACGACGGCGACCGGGCGCGTCCCGAGGTCCCACGTGTTCCATCGGCCGTAGCGACCAATCAGCACTCCCACCGCGACGATTCCATGGAGCGCTCCCTCCACTCCGATCAACGTCGAGACCGAACCCCCCCAGCGGCGAAGATGCCCGACAAATCGTGAGACACACACCGTGTACGCCACCGCCCCGACCGAGATGAACCCGACGTACAGCACGACCGTGCGAATCAGCACACCGTGCTGGGCTTGGTCGATCAGATGAATCACATCGGTGAGTACATACGGAGCGTTCGGCAACATGAAGAGAAACGCTGCCAACCCAGCCCACCAGCCGGGCGTCGGACGACGACGCTGACCAAACAACACAAACGACAAACCCAACGGAATCACCGCGAGCATCGTGTTCCAAACCATCCATACCGGGATGGTTGACAGATCGAGCATGACGATCCCCCGTTCGGCGCAACGGTCGACGGTACCGCGCCCGTCGCGCGGTACCAGCCGATCGTTGGGTGAAGATGATGAGGGGAAAGCGTGAAGAACCGTGCTACATCGGCATCGACTCGTAGACCTCGACCGTTCCGCCGGACGCGAGGACCGGACACCCTTTACCCATCTCGGCCGCCGCGGCCAAGTCTGGCGCCTCGAGGATCGAATAGCCGGTGAGCGCAGATGCCCCGCCATCGGCCACGCCACCACCACTCGACACGGTGGAGCTCGGGCCGAACGGCGCGCCACCATCTACGACCGCGGACCCGAGCGTGCCGAACCAGCCCATCCACGCGCTCATCACCGCGTCCTGTTCTTCCTTGGTCTCCGGCGCGGAACCACCGCGGTAGGCGAGCACAAACTTCGTCATGACAGGTCACCTCATCGGGGTTTGGGATCTAATTCGATACCTCTCGAAATAGGGTCGTGTCAAGCGCTAGCCTCGGGGCTCTGGACGTACAACTACTCCTCGATGCACTCGGCTCCCCCATCCGTCGTGAAATTCTTTGGCTGATCTGGGACAACGAACTCGCCGCCGGTCGGATCGGCGCCACATTCGATCTCACCGGCCCTACCATTTCCGCACATCTTGGGGTCCTTCGACGAGCCGGCCTCGTCACGGTGCGCGCCGAACGGAACCATCGCTACTACCGAGCCGAGCACGGCGCCGTGCGCCAGCTTCAAGGTCTCATTGCGGCCGAGAGTGGACGATGGATCCCGATCCAACCGCCACCGGAACCAACGACCGTGGAGCACGCAACCGACATCGCGGTCCGCGTGGCCGTCGAAGTTCCGTGCGATGCCATCGATGCATTCAGGGCCATGACGAGCGCGGAGCAGTTCAGCGAGTGGCTCGGTGTCCCCGTGACGATCGACGACGGACGCTTTGCGACGACGCTGGAGTGGGGAACCCGCGTACGCGGTCAGTTCGAGTTTGTCCTCGCGCCAGAGCTCATCGTCCTACGGTGGGATTTCGACGACGACGTCGTTCCGCTCCCCGGACGCGAACTCACCGCATACGTCCGCTTCACACGCCGCAAAAACGGAACGCGAGTCGAGGTGTACCAACTCGTTTCGACCGCCGACCAGGGCGAGTTCATGCACATCGCCTGGGGGTACATGCTCGGCCGACTCGCCGAACACTTCGTTCCGTAGCGGGACCGCCCCCAACGCTTTGGGCGTATTGGCACGGGTCCTTAGCCCAGGCGGGCGAGCGTGTCGATGGCAGCGTCGACGGCGAGTTCGTCACGCTCGCCGGTGGCCCGGATCTTGCGCTCGACCACGCCGCGCCCCAACCCCTTGGCTCCAACGGTGATCTGGACCGGCATACCAAGCAAATCAGCGTCGGCAAACTTGATGCCGGGGCTGACGTCACGGTCATCGAACAACACCTGGACGCCACGATCCCGGAGGCCGTCGTAGAGCGCAGTGGCCGCATCGGTGACCGCCAGCGCGCCGTCGCCGCGGCCCGGGAGCATCACGAGATGGACCTGATACGGCGCCACTTCCGCCGGCCACGCGATCCCGTGATCGTCGTGATGCTCCTCCACAATGGCGGAAAGAATTCGGCTCACGCCGATGCCATAACAGCCCATCACCATCGGATGATCGTCGCCGGCTTCGTCGGTGTAGGTCGCGCCGAGCGCCACCGAATACTTGTCACCCAGTTGAAAGACGTGACCGACCTCGATGCCCCGATCGATGCGCAACGGGTTCCCACAGCTTGGGCACTCGTCGCCAGGAGCGACGACCGCGATTTCCGCCCAATGCCTCGGTGTGAAGTCGCGTCCAAGGACCACGTTGCGATCGTGGTGGTCTCCGCGGTTCGCGCCGGTCACCCAACCGTGGGAGGCCCGAATCGAACTGTCGGCAATCACGTACGCCGCTCCGGCAAAGTCAGGCCCGATGTAGCCCTTCGGGATGTCGGGGCGCGCCGCGAAGTCTTCGTCGGAGTACAGGCGCACGGGCGCGGGCGCGAATGCACCGATCACTGCGTACTCGTTCACTTCGCGATCGCCGGGGACGAGTGCGAGGACGAGTTCCCCCGCCACGTTGAATGCGATTGCCTTCATCAGGAGATCTGCCGTGGTCCCGAGGTGCTCGGCCACGGCATCGATCCCGGGCATGTCGGGCGTGTGCGTCGACTCACGCGGGGGTTGGTCGGGGATCGCCTGCTCCGGCGTGGGTCGACGGGTCGCCGCCTCGGTATTCGCGGCATAGTCACACTGCTCGCACCAGACAAACGCGTCCTCGCCAATCGCGGCTACCGCCATGAACTCCTGGCTCGTGTCACCACCGATCTCACCCGACTGCGCCTTCACGGAGCGGACCGTGAGCCCGCACCGATTGAACACCTTGATGTAGGCCGCGTACATCGCGTCGTAACTCGCTTGGAGTCCTTCGAGGTTCGCGTCGAAGGAGTAGGCATCCTTCATCAAGAACTCACGGGCTCGCAGCGGGCCGAAGCGAGGCCGCAACTCATCGCGGTACTTCCAGTTGATCTGATACAGGTTCACCGGCAGGTCCCGGTAGCTGGAGTACTCCCCCGCAACCAGCGTGGTCACCACTTCTTCAGCCGTCGGCGCCATCGCGTACCAGTTCTCTTTGCGATCCTGCACTCGAAACATCATCGAGCCGTAGGCCTCGTCCCGGCCGGACTGTTTCCACAAGTCGAGGGGCTGGGCGATCGGGAGGCTCGTCTCCTGCGCGCCGGCCTGGTCCATCTCTTCGCGCACGATCTGGGCCACATTTCGCAAGACGCGGTTGCCCAGCGGAAGCCAGGAGTAGATCCCGGAGGCAACCCGCCGGATGCACCCGGCGCGGACCAGCAACTTGTGACTGTCGACCTCGGCATCCGCCGGGTCGTCGCGCAACGTACGTAAGAACAGAGAGGACATCCGCATGGCGGCGGAGGCTACTTGTGGCGGCTCCAGGATCCGGAGACCGCTTCGCTACTCGTCGAGTTCGTCGGGCTGGACCCGCACTGCGGTCTCTGCGAACACCGCAAGCGCGTAGGGAATCACCTGGTCGGCACCGATCGTGACGCCACGGAGTCCGGCCACGCCGCGCAGAACCTCGAAGCGCGAACCCCGAAGGTCGAGACCGCTGATCGTGGTCTTGGTGAGGTCGATCTCGGTCAGGTCACAATCGCGCAGGGCAACCGACTGCAACGTCGCCTCGAGCGCGTCGACTTCGACCAATGAACACTCATCCGCCCTGACGTGTCCTAACACCGCGAATCGGAGATTCGCGCCGTCGAGCTTGCATCCCGTAAACCGGACATGGCCAAGCTCCGAATCCGAACCGTTGACGCCCGCCATCCGGCAGTTCCGGAACTCCACTCGTACGAAGGACGCTTCGTGGAAATCAGCGCCGGAAAGATCACAGTCGGCGAAGCGAACGTCCACGAACGAACCGCCGCGCATTTTGGCGGCGGTGAGCTGCACCCGACTGAACTCGCAGCGAACGAAACGGGCGTGCGGAGCATCAAGATCGAGCAGCTCGAGCTCAGTGAAGACGCGCTCGACATAGGCCCCGCTGGCCTTGATCGCCGTAGCCAGCTCGGCTTCGGCGGGCGCCTCTGGCGGAGTTGGTGGCGCGAACGTCGCGGGCGTCGTTGCGCGTTTGGTGCGGGGCACCACGAGCTAGCCCACCTCGGCGATGAGCTCGATCTCGACCGCGATGTCAAACGGCAGTTCCGCCATACCCACTGCACTGCGAGTGTGCCGCCCCGGCTCGCCAAAGATCTCCACGAGCACGTCGGAACATCCGTCGATCACCGCGGGCGTTTGGTTGAATCCCGGCGCGACATTGACCATCCCGAACACCTTGACGATGCGGGCGACGCGGTCCAGGTCCCCGAGCTCGTGGCGCATCGTCGCGAGGATCGACAGTGCCGTCAGGCGCGCTGCGCCACGCGCCTCGTCCAAGGTGAGATCCGCTCCGACTTTGCCCGTGATCACGGTGGCACCGTTGACCGGACCATGACCACCCACGTAGAGCAGGTCACCCGAACGGGTACACCCGGAGTAGTTCCCCGCCGGCGGAAACACCACCGGGAGCTCGATGCCGAGCTCGACTAACCGTTGCGCGATCCGACTCATACACCGCACCTCTCTGTGGGGGAATCCTCCATGTTGACCTTCCCATACCGGCGCAGCGGCCGTAACGGCGGCGGGTCGGAACAGACACATTGTGTGCCCACCGGGCTGTTCACGAGCGCCGGGTGTCACAGTCGGGAAATATCCGACCAATCTGCTGGTATTTCAGTCCTGGGTCCGGTAGGGTGGCAACCGTGATTCAAGCCCACGGCGCACCGAGCATCGCGCAAGGCCGCACCCCGCATGAGGTGCGCGACGAGCTCAGTTGCACTGTGGGCGTTTCCTGCGTCTGATTTTCCGACGCGAAACGCCCGCCCTTCTGCCCTCCCGACTGGGACCGGCGGCTGCGCGCGGCCGGTGCCAACTTCTCCGAAGGACACCGATGGCCATCAATATCGACGAGCTGCGGGCCCGCCCCCTCGATCCGGAGATCGACGACGAGATCACTCGCTTCTCGACCGCGATTGACGAATACCTCGCCGGCGACCTCGAGGAAGACGTCTTTCGCGTCTCACGCCTGAACCAGGGTATTTACGGCCAACGCCAAGGCGGCACCAGCCAGATGGTGCGGGTGAAGATCCCGTATGGCCGCGTGGAACCCGACCAGCTCGAGATGCTCGCGTCAATCTCCGAGACCTACTCGCGCGGCTGGGGTCACCTCACGACTCGCCAAAATGCCCAGTTCCACTTCGTCGAACTTCGCGATACGCCCGAGGTCCTACGGCTGCTCGCGTCCGTCGGGCTCACCAGCCGGGAAGCGTGCGGTGACACCGTGCGCAATGTGGCGGGTTGTCATCTCGCGGGCGCGTGCCCCTTCGAGGTACTCGATATCTCACCGTGGGCCGAGGCCACCTATCAGTGGTTCCTCCGCAACCCGTTGTCACAGCGGATGCCGCGCAAGTTCAAGATCAACTTCAGCGGCTGCGCCACGGACTGCGGTCAGGCCATGTTCAACGATGTGGGAGTGATCGCAGTCTCACAACCTCGCGACGACGGAACCGTCGAAGCTGGATTTCGTGTCTTCCTCGCGGGCGGCCTCGGGGCGAACCCGCACCCGGCCCAGGCCCTTGAGGAGTTCACGAGCCGCGAAGACCTGTTGGCCACGATCGAAGCCACACTGCGGACCTTCGACCACTTCGGCAACCGGGACAACAAGCTGCGCGCCCGGATGAAGTGGCTCGTGGACACGATGGGGATCGAAGAGCTGCGGGAACGGATCATCAAGGAGCGCAAGTTCCTGCGGGCCTCCGCCACCTACCCGGGCGGTCTGCCTGATGCGGTCATCGAGACCGGGGACGCACCGGCGGGCATGGGCACCGCGGTGGCGGCCGATGGCGGGATCCCGATCGAGTTCTCCGGCCTCGACCCGTACCGGAAGTGGGAGATCGCGAACGTTGTACGCGGTCGCGCCAATGGAACTGTGAGCGCCTATGCCCACGCCCGGCTCGGCGACATCACAACCGTGCAGTTCCGCCAACTCGCCGACATTCAGCGCGAGTTTGCCGCCGAGATCCGAATCACGAACCGACAGAACTTCGTACTGCGCGGCCTGACCGACGACCAACTCCCGACCCTCTATGAGCGGCTGGTTTCGGCCGACATGCACCGCCCGGGCGCCGAGCTCGCGCGCGATGTGGTGTCGTGCCCAGGTGCGGATACCTGCAATCTCGCGGTCACCCAATCTCGCGGACTCGCGAACGACATCGAACGCGCGCTTGACGACGCCGGCCTGGCCGAGGTGGGCGGGGTGCGCGTCAACATCTCCGGCTGTACCAACTCTTGTGGCCAGCACCACATTTCGGACATCGGCTTCATGGGCTTCGAGCGCCGCGCGCACGGACGCGCCGCGCCGGGATACCAAATGTTGCTCGGCGGGAGCGTGGGAAACATGGAGATTCAGTTCGGCGAGAAAGCCACCAAAGTCCCCGCCAAGACTGCCTCAGAGGCCGTGGTACGGGTGGTTGGGCGGTTCGCAGGCGAACGATCTGCAGGCGAGACCTTCCGGCAGTGGCTCGACCGTTCTGGTGGCGCAGCCACTGTCGGCGCGACCCTCAAAGACCTCGACGTCTTCCCGCTGCCCGACGAGAACCCCGACTTCTATGTGGACTTCGACGAGACTGGTCCTTACGTATCAGCCGTCGGCGAGAGCGAGTGCGCCACGTGAACTCCCCCGCGATCACCCCAATCGCGAGTACTCCCGTCTCGATCGGTTCAGTGGCGGTCGAAGACGCGCCCGTCATCCCCGACCTCGGCGAGCTGGCAGAGATCTCCCGCCGGTTCGAGTCGCGTCCCGCGTCCGCGCTCATCGCGTGGGCGTATGACCGGTTCGGCTCCGACCTCGTGCTCGCCGCATCGTTCCAAGACTGCGTGCTCATCGACATCGTCTACAAGACCGTGCCGGACGTGGAGGTCGCGTTTCTCGATACGCAGTACCACTTCGCCGAAACGCTCTGGTATGTGGAGCAGGTAAAGGTGCGCTACGGACTGAACCTCAATGTGATCCGCCCGGAGCGCGAGCTCGATGACCTTTGGCACAACGACCCGGACGCGTGCTGCCGGGTCCGGAAGGTCGAGCCGATGCGCCGCGCACTGGCGGGCAAGGCCGCGTGGATGAGTGGACTTCGGCGAGCCGAAAGTTCGGCGCGCACCGGCACCCCGCTCGTGAGCTACGACCTGAGCCGCGGGCTGGTGAAGGTCAATCCCATCGCGGGCTGGTCGGACAGCGATGTCGCCGGGTACGTGAAGGACCACGACCTTCCGATCCACCCGCTGTCGGAACGGGGCTACGAGTCCATCGGCTGCTGGCCCTGCACGCGGCCCGTTGGCGAGGGTGAAGATGCTCGCGCCGGACGTTGGAGCGGCCTCGACAAGACCGAGTGCGGTCTCCACCTCTAACACTTCGATTCGGGGGTTGGGCGCCCGGTCAGGTCGCGGATACTGCCGGTCGGCGGTCAGCCCAGGGTGCGGCGGCTTCGAGTTGTGATGCCAGGCGAAAGAGCACGTCCTCGCATCCGAATGGGGCGACGAGCTGGACGCCGATGGGCAGGCCGGTAGTGCTCATGCCGAGCGGCAACGAGATCGCCGGCTGACCCGTCGCGTTGAACGGCAGCGTAAACGTGATCAGCGTGCCCGAGTCGAGGAGTTGGGCGAACCCGTCTCCTTGGCCGGCCGCAAAGCGACCGAGTTCGAATGGCGGTTCCGGGATCGTCGGCACCATCAAGACGTCGAAATCCGTGAACGAACCCGCGACGCCCCGTGCCCAGTGCTGCATTCCCTCCAACGCACCGACGTACGCACTCGCCGAAACGCCCTGAGCCATGCCCACGAGAGCTTGATTGATCGGTTCCAACTCGGAGGTCTCGATGGTGCGGCCGATTCGCTCGCTCCACCGATCCACTTCGCGCGCAATCACACCGGCCCAGAGCGCGGGGAGAGCCGCGCCCAATCCGGGATCATCGAGTGGCCCCACCGCCTCGGCGCTCACGTGGTGTCCCAGAGACTCACAGAGAGTTGCGGCGGCGTGAACCGCGGCGACCACCTCCGCGTGCGAGTCGCCGGTGCCGTCGCACCGCAGCGTGCGAAACCCAATCCGCAGCGCGCCGGGATCGGCGCCGATCTCTTCGGCGTAGGTACGAACCGGCGGGGCGATTTCGTAGGGGTCACCGATACCCGGACCCTGGGTCGCGTCCAGAATCCGCGCCGAGTCCCTGACCGAGCGCGTCAACACATGCTCGTGCGCGGTCGGTCCCCACAACTCCCCGAAGTCCGGTCCCAAGGTGACACGCCCTCGGGTGGGCTTCAACCCGACGAGACCGCACATCGACGCCGGAAACCGGATCGAACCACCCATGTCGTTGCCATGCGCGGCGGCCACCATTCCCGATGCCACCGCCGCGGCCGCTCCGCCGCTGGATCCACCCGTGGAGCGAGTGAGATCCCAGGGATTCCGGGTCGGACCGTACGCGATCGGTTCCGTAGTGACCGTGCTCGCCATCTCCGGCAGGTTGGTGCGGCCGATCGAAATGAACCCGGCGCGGCGATACCGCTCTACAAGCCAGGTGTCGGAGTCCTCGCGCCAGTCAAGATCTTTGAGGACCTGCATGCCGAAGTGATACGGCTCGCCCGCCTCGTGACACACCGCGTCCTTGATGAGGAACGGGACGCCGCGGAAGGGACCGTCGGGAAGGTCACCCCGGGCCGCGGCGCGCGCCCGTTCGAAGTTCGTATGGATCACCGCATTGATGTGCGGGTTCAGCACCTCGACGCGCGCAATCGCGTCTTCGACCAGTTCCAACGGCGTCGCCGCACCCGATCGCACGAGTTCCGCCTGTGCCATCGCGTCGAGCCATGCATCCATCACACGATCTCCCAAGGTCAGCCGCGCCGAGACGTTCACCGTGCAGTATCTCGCGGATCATGGTCGGGCGAATACAAAGAAGGGAATCGACTCAAGCGGACCCGGACCCGGCTCCGAGAGATTGCTGCCATCATGGCGGGCATGCCGCTCGACGAACAACGCAGTGCAAACCTCGCCAACTGGGAGGAGCGAGTCCCCATTCACGTGGGTCCCAATGGCTACGAACTCGCTGCATTCGACGAACCGGAACACATCAGCCGAGTGGTCCAGTTCGACGTCCCCCGCCTCGGCGACCTCGCGGGCCTGGATGTCGTTCATCTCCAATGTCACATCGGGACCGACACCATCTCACTCGATCGATTGGGCGCGCGCTCTGTCACGGGTTACGACTTCTCCCCCGCCGCGCTGACCGCGGCTCGCGATCTCGCGGCGCGCGCGGGATCGAACGTGAGCTTCGTGGAAGGCGAGTTGTACGACGCCGTCGACGTACTTGAGGCCGCGCGCTTCGACCTTGTCTTCACGGGGATCGGGGCGCTGAACTGGTTGCCCGACATCGAAGGGTGGGCCGCGGTGGTATCCGGCTTGTTACGGCCCGGGGGTCGCCTCCACCTCCGTGAGGGTCACCCGATGCTGTACGCCGCAGACGATAAACGCGACGACGACCTGGTGATCACGTACCCCGCATTCGGTGCGACAGGTGCCACCCGATTCGATGACGAGACCACCTACGAAGGCGACGGGACAACGCTGTCCCATTCCACCACGTTCGAATGGAACTGGAGTATCGGTGAAGTGGTAACCGCGCTGCTCGCTGCCGGGTGCCAGATTGACATGCTCACCGAACACCGAACCGTTCCGTGGAATGCGCTCGACGGTCTGATGCACGAGGTTCCGCCGTTCGGCGAATGGGAGTTGATGGATCGTCCCGAGCGACTCGCCTGCACCCACACACTCCAGGCATCGAAAAGGGTCTAACACCAGAAGAACCCGCCGAACGGGCGAGGACAGCTGCCATCATGGCCGGATGCCCGTCCACCACGTCGCCGATACGGGGTTCGATCGTGAAGCCGCGAGCTACGAACGGTCCCGACCGAGTTACCCGCCCGATTGCATCATCTGGTTCGCCGAACATCTCGGTATCGCCCCCGGACGCGATGTCATCGACCTCGCGGCCGGAACCGGCAAGTTCACACGCCTTCTCGTCCCGTTCGGGGCCCGTCTGCTCGCGGCCGAACCAGTGGCGGGGATGCGCGACGTCCTCGCCCGCACCAGTCCCGACATTGCGATTGTGGCCGGTACCGCGGAACAGATGCCGGTACGGGACGCAAGCTTCGACGCGATCACGGTCGCGCAGGCATTCCACTGGTTCGACGCCACGGTCACCCTCGCGGAGTCCGCTCGCGTCTTGCGTCCCGGCGGACGTCTCGGGATCGTCTGGAACGCCCGAGATAGAAGCAACCCTTTCGTCGACGAACTCTGGTCGATTATGGACCGAGTCGAAAAGCACGCTCCATGGCGCAAGCACGACGAGTGGCGCGAGTCGGCGTTCGACGAAACGCCGTACTTCGGAACACTCCATGAGGCCACCTTCCACCACGAACAGGTGATGACGGTCGAGGAGGTCGTCGATCGGTTCCGCTCGGTGAGTCATGTCGCGGTGCTTGAGAAACCCGAGCAAGCCGCGGTGCTGAACGACGTCCGGGAGCTTCTCATGGCCCACCCCGACACCGCGGGTCGCGACCACATCGCGATCCCTTATCGCGTGGATGCGTACTGGTGCGAACGAACCTCAGGGTGAGCGCCGCGCTCGCGGCCGGAACCGCGGCCGGCTGGGCATCGCGCGTCACCGGCCGCGGCGCGGGAACCCAGGTGAGTGGCCGGGTCATGCTCATGATCGAGCCTGATCTCATCGCAACGGTCGCGCACGGCCGGCACGTCACGATCATCTCGGCCACGAATGGCAAGACCACCACGACCCGACTGCTCGCGGAGGCACTCCGCGCCTGCGGTACGCCCGTGGCCAGCAACCACACCGGTGCGAATATGCCGGCTGGGGTCGCGGCCGCACTCGGACGCGACCCCGAACCGGAAGTCGCCGTGCTCGAGGTGGACGAACGGTGGGTCCCCAAGGTGGTAGGTCCTCTCCATGCCGAGCTGCTCGTCCTCGGCAATCTCACCCGCGATCAGCTTGACCGCTTTGGCGAAGTCCGCAGCATTGCGGAGAAGTGGCGCGTGGTGTGTGCCAACCATCCCGACCTCGCGGTAGTTGCAAACGCATCGGATCCGCACGTGGTGTGGTCGGTCGGCGCGCACGCGAATGTCACCTGGGTGGCCGTGGGCGCGCCGTGGCGCTCCGACGCGGCCACCTGTCCCGAATGCTCCGCCCTGCTCACGTGGTCTGCCGACTTATTTCATTGCGATCACTGCGGCTTCACCCAACCCGATGCGACCTACCGGCTGAGCGAGGATGCCCTCATCACGCCGACCGGTCGAGTCGAACTCGGGATTCGGCTTCCCGGTGACTGGAACCGCATGAACGCCGCGCTGGCACTCGCCGTGGCGATCGCCCATTTTGATTGCGATCCCGAACGCGCCGCCGTCGGTGTCCGGAGCGTCGAAGTGGTATCAGGGCGATTCTCCACGTGCCGTCTCTCCGATGGTCGCGACGCACTCGTACTGCTCGCCAAGAACCCGGCAGGCTGGACAGAGGTGCTGCGATGGCTCGAACCCCGCAGCACCGCGGTGGTACTCGCCGTCAACGCGCACGTGGCCGACGGACGGGACCCATCGTGGCTCTGGGACGTACCGTACGAACTCTTGCGGGGCAAGGACGTCGCGGCAAGCGGAGAGCGTGCGCTCGATGTGGCGGTCCGTCTCGACTACGGCGGCGTCCCTCACATCGTCGAGCACGATCCGCTCCGGGCCGCCGCTCGACTCCCGGGCGACGTCCACATCATCGCGTCCTACACCCAGTTCACCCATCTCACGCGAGCATCGTGGTGACCCGCGCCTCCGCCGTGCGCGTCGGCCTGGTCTATCCCGAGCTGCTGGGGACCTACGGTGATCGTGGCAATGCCGTGGTGCTCGTGGAGCGTTGCGCGCGACGCGGGATCGAGGCCGAGCTGGTGGAGATCGCAGCGGGAACCACCATCCCCGCATCCCTCGACATCTACCTGTTCGGCGGCGGTGAGGATGACGCCCAGATCATGGCTGCCCAGGGCATGCGCGCCTCACGGTCCGCGATCGATACCGCGCGCGCCAGCGGCGCGGTCATGTTCGCGGTCTGCGCGGGTTTCCAGCTCCTGGGCTCCACCTACGAGGCGAACGACGGAGAGATCCTCGACGGGCTCGGACTGGTGGATCTCGCTACTCGGTCCGGAGCCGGTCGGCTCATCGGCGAGTGTGTGGTGGAGCCCGCGGCCGTGACCGGGTTACCTGCGCTCACCGGTTTCGAAAACCATGGGGGCCGCACCACCCTCGGCCCCGACGAGGTCCCGCTGGGGAGAGTGACCGTCGGCCACGGCAACGGCGTCTCGGGCGGAGACGGCACCGAAGTCGACGGTGTGCTGGCTGACCGGATCCTCGGCACCTACCTCCACGGTCCGGTGCTGCCTCGCAATCCCGCACTCGCCGATCACCTCCTCGGCTGGGTGCTCGGCGCGGACGCGTTGACGCCACTCAACGATGGTGTCGTCGATCGACTCCGGACGGAACGCCTGCACGACGCCCGACTCACCGGCCTTGCGGCCCGCCGACGCGATTGGCACTGCAACCGCGGCTAAGAGGGCGACCGGATCACACTGGACCTACTCGCCGGCGAGAGTCCGGATTCGACCGATCTTCACTTCGGTCTGGTTCGCGTCGTCACCCTGGGTCGCGATCAGTTCTGCTCGATCCGCTTCGGCTTCGGCCGCGGCGCCGGCATCCGCGCCGGCGATCACCGCATCGATGCCCTCTTCCATGATGAGGTGCGCGGTGGCCACCAACGCGTCCACCATTTCCGCCTCGGGCACCACGCGCACAACCTGGCCCTTCACGAACAGATGGCCTCTCCCGCGGCCGGCGGCAATTCCGAGATCAGCCTCCCGCGCTTCACCGGGACCATTCACCACGCAGCCCATGACCGCGACCTGCAATGGAATGTTGAGAGCACCCAGCGCGACCTGCGCGTCGTTGGCAACCTTGATCACATCGACCTCGGCCCGACCACAACTCGGACACGCAATGAGGTCAAGACCGCGACGTTCGCGAAGGCCGAGCGCCTCGAGCAACGTGCGCCCGGCGCGGGCCTCCTCCACCGGATCTGCGGTGAGCGAGTACCGGATTGTGTCGCCAATGCCTTCCGCGAGCAGTGTGGCAATCCCTGCCGTCGACTTCACCAGACCGTTCGGTGGAGGCCCGGCCTCGGTCACACCGAGATGCAGCGGGTAGTCGACGGTCTCGCTCAACAACCGATAGGCATCGATCATGAGCGCGACGTTGCTCGCCTTGACCGAGATCTTCACGTCGTCGAACCCGACCTCGGCGAAATGTGCGAGCTCACGCTGCGCGGACGCAACGAGAGCCTCCGGGGTCATGCCGTACTGCTCGGCGATGTCGGGATCCAGCGATCCTGCGTTCACCCCGATTCGGATCGGCAGTCCGCGATCTTTGGCCTCCTGGGCCACGGCCTTGATCTGCGCGGGCTTGCGAATGTTCCCAGGGTTCAGGCGCAGACCCTGAACCCCTGCTTCCATCGCGGCCAGCGCGAGCCGGTACTGGAAATGGATGTCGGCGATGATCGGCACCGGTGAGCGGGGCACGATCTGGGCGAGGCCTTCCGCGGCGGCTTCGTCATTGCAGGTGCACCGCACGATGTCGCACCCGGCACCGGCAAGCGCGTAGATCTGAGCGAGGGTTCCGTCAACATCCGCGGTCTTGGTGGTGGTCATCGACTGCACCGAGATGGGTGCGTCGCCGCCGACCGCCACACTCGGTCCCGGCGCACGACCCACCACAACCTGACGGGTCTTGCGGCGCTCGAAGTTCATCGCACCCAGGCTAGAGGCGGCATCGTGTCGGACCGGGCCCGGACCACCGATCTCCCCAACATCTCCATCATCGATGCCGGCCCGCCCGGGACCGGTCAGAGATTGCGGATGTCGAGATAGATCGTGGAAACGCCGAAGATCAGAATCACAATGACTACGGCCGCCGCGACCGGCATCAGTTTCTGGTAATCCACTCGTACTCGGCGCCCGCGAATCTTCGACGCGATGCCTTCGTAGATCGCGACCGCAGCGTGACCGCCGTCGAGCGGCGGCAACGGCAACAGGTTGAACAGCGCAACGAAGACGTTGATCGCCGCGAGTAGTCCCAGCAGAACCCACCATTGCCCGTCGACGATCTCTCCGCCGTCGGCCACGATCCCCACCACCGACCGGGGTCGCTCCTGAGCCGAGAACCCACCCTTGGAGTTGGTCACGGTCTTCCCGTAGCGTTCGATCCCACTCGCGGAGAACACCTTTCCGAGAGCAGCAACTGTGTCGTTGACGCCACGCCCGAAGGTCGTGAACATGCGGGGGACGGCCGCGATTGGCCCCACCGGATCGTTGACGACCCTGGCCGTGACACCGATACGGGCCGCGCCGTCAATCAGGACCGGGGTGGCGTCGACCATAACTGGGCGACCGTCGCGCACAACCTCGATGGCCAGCGCTTGCCCCACGTTCGGGCGGACTACGGCGCCGACCTTCTCCCACGTGGAGATCCGCCGACCATCGATCGCGACGATACGGTCGCCCGATCGGATCCCGGCCGCCGCGGCGGGCGATTGTTTCGAGACCTGGTCAACGACGGTCGAGACCCGCTCTGGACCGTGGAACACGAGCAAGACGTAGATCAACACGAGGGCAATGCACAGATTGACGATGATCCCGGCCAAGACCGTGATGAGACGCTTCCCCACCGTTGCTTGCCGGTAGGTGCGATCCTCGTCCTCGGGGTCAACCTCTTCGAGGTTGGTCATCCCAATAATCCGCACGTACCCGCCGGCCGGGATCGCTTTGATCCCGTATTCGGTCTCACCTCGCCGGAACGACCAGATCCGCGGCCCGAACCCGAGGAAGAACTCGGTGACCTTCATCCCCGACTTCTTCGCCGCGATGTAGTGACCCCACTCGTGCAGCATGATCGTGAAGACCAAACCCACGATGATGGCCACGGTCACCGCGGTCGACGGTCGGGCAATGACCAGAGCAATCAGCGCCAACACCACCAGCGAGATTCCCGTGACGGCCTTACGAGTCTCGACCGATGGTGCGTCGCCCAATGGATCTTTCACACAACCACTCGCTTCTCGATCACGGCCACGCAGCGGGCGCGCGCGACTCGGTCCGCTTCCAGAACGTCTTCGACATCATCGACGTTCCCGGTCCCTTGCTGGAGCACCTCGTCGACCACCTCGGCAATGGCTCTCCACGGGAGTCGACCAGCCAGAAACGCCTCCACCGCAACCTCGTTGGCTCCGGACAGCGTGGCCGGCGCCCCGCCGCCAGCCCGGCCGGCGGCGTAGGCGAGGCCAAGACACGGAAATGCCTCCAGATCTGGCGCCTCGAACGTCAAAGAGCGCAAGCTCGACCAGTCGACCGGGCCGAACGCCTGATCGAGGCGGTCCGGTGCGCCCAACGCGAGCCCGATGGGGAGCCGCATGTCCGGCATCGACAGCTGGGCAATGGTCGCTCCGTCACAGAACGTGACCATGCCGTGGATCACCGACTGGGGATGAACCACGACCTCGATCTGATCGAAGTCGACACCGAACAACTCGTGGGCTTCGATCACTTCGAGACCCTTGTTCATCAACGTCGATGAGTCGATCGTGATCTTGGGCCCCATCGACCAGGTGGGATGGGCCAGGGCATCGTCGATGCTCACCTGCTCGAGTTCCTCGCACGTCCGGCCGCGGAACGGTCCGCCGCTCGCGGTCAACACGATCGACGCGACCTCGCAAGCCCGACCGCCTCGCAACGCCTGGTAGATCGCGGAGTGCTCAGAGTCCACGGGAATGATCTCTCCCCCGCCAGTATCCCGAACCGCGTTCACGACGGGTCCACCGGCGATGAGGCTTTCCTTGTTCGCCAGCGCGAGCCGTTTGCCGGCCTTCAGCGCGGCAATCGTGGCAGGGAGACCGGCAAAGCCGACCACTCCATTCAGGACCACATCGGCGTCGTCGAGCGCGGCAAGCTCCGCCAATAGCTCAGGGCGTTCACGCGCGAGCAACGCGCGGTCCGACGAGACTCCGAACTCGCGGGCCTGAGCCGCGAGGACTTCGGCATTACCCCCGGCCGCGAGTCCGACGACTTCGTATTCGTCACGATGCGAACGGATGACGTCCAGGGCCTGGGTACCGATGGATCCCGTCGACCCGAGAAGAACGACGCGGCGCGGCGAACTCAACCGACGCCGAGGGCCCGGGCCAGGAAATACACCGCGGGCATGCAGAAAAGGACGGCATCAAAACGATCGAGTGCACCGCCATGGCCGGGAAGGATGGCACCGAAGTCCTTGATGCCCAGGTCCCGCTTCAACATCGACTCGGCCAAGTCACCGAGCGGTGCCATGCAGGCAATCGTGAGTCCCAGGGCGAACGCGTGGCTGAGACTTCCCCACGGGTGAATGTTCTTCACCAACAGCAGCGACACGATGATCGCTCCGGCCATCCCACCAATCAGACCTTCAACCGTCTTGTTCGGCGAGATCGCCGGTGCCAGGCGCGCTTTGCCGAACTGCGAGCCCACGAAGTACCCGAAGATGTCATAGGCAATCACCGGCAGCAAGACTCCGAGGAGAAGCCCAACGCCATTCTGATGAGCCAGGAGCAGGCCCGCGAAACCGCCGAGGCCGCCCACGTAGACGAACCCACCGACCGTGACCGCCACGTTCACCGTTGGTCGCGTATGGACAACCTCGAACACGAACCACAAGAGCGTGAACACCATGACGATCGCCATCGTGAACGGGAACGCAAACTCATCGCGGTAGTAGGCCAGGGGAACGATCGCGATCGACCCGAGCATGGCGATCGCCGTGGCCGGCCGGAACCCTCGTTTGTGGAGCGCCTGAAAGAACTCGAACGCACACAGCCCGATGACCACCGTGGCGAGAACCAAGGACGCATCACGCCCGAGTTTGAAACAGATCAAGGCCAGCACGGCCATGCCGACCCCAGTGACGACCCGTACCAGCATGTCGGGACGGTCCGGCGCGGGACCGAGATCGAGATCGTCGCGACCTGTTCCACTACGCCGAATCGGCCCACCCGGGCGAGGCCGCGTGGTGGGAGTGGAACGCACCCTCCGCGCCGCGACCTCACGATCGAACGCGACATCGTCGTCCAGTGGTGGAACGGCAAGCGCGCTCAGCGCCATTTCATCTTCGTGCTCTGGCGCGAGCGCATCGAAGCCCTCGAGGTCCTCGTCGGCCCATTCTGAGGTTGCGCCAGTCCGAAAACGGGGACTACTTGCGGTCTCACCCGTATCGGAGGCCGCGTCTCCGTCGCCACCAATGATCGGGACCTCCCCGGTAGCCGGCTCGCTCCAATGCGGCAGACCTTCGGGCGCGGGAGCGGACTCGGTGCTCGAATCGGTGCTGATATCGGACAACGACTCGAGACCACGCAGGCCGTCGTCGCCATCAAGCGCCACGACGTCGCGGGCGACGGATTCATCACCGATTGCGGTCACCGGCCGAGACGCGAAGCCGGCGTCCGGCGCCACGATCGCATGCTCGGCGGTTGCCTCCTCCCCCGGACCCGCAGTCTCATCCGGCCCAGGAGCATCGGAACCCTCGGACCGGGGGAACGTGGCACCCGGTCGCAGCGTGGGATCAGGACGGTCGGGGACGTCGCCGTAGCGTGCGTCGGACTCGCTTAGGCGGCGTTTGGCCGCGCCGGAATCAATCGCCGCCTGAGCCTCCTGCGCGCCAATAATCCGGACACCTTCTCCGGGACCCGATGGCGGCGTAGCGGCTGTGCGCTCACCCGTCTGATTGTCGTCGTCGTGACGGTCAGTCACGGCTACACCCCCCGTGGCGCGAAGAACCACGCGCACCCTAGACCCCTCGGGCCACTGGCCCCTGAACCTCTGCTCCGTGGCCTCACTCAGACCTCCAGGAGCTCCTGTTCCTTATGGGCGAGCATTTGGTCCACTTCGGACACGACCTCGTGGGTGGCTTTCTCGAGTTCCTTCTCCACGCGGTCCAGCTCGTCCTTGGAAATTTCGCCGTCTTTCTCGAGCGCCTCGAGATCCTGACGAGCGCTACGACGGGCGTTTCGAACCGCGACCCGGCCGTCCTCCGCCCGGTGCTTGACCACCTTGACCAGGTCCTTACGGCGCTCTTCGGTCAATGGCGGAAACGCGAGGCGGATGACCTGACCGTCGTTGCCAGGGTTGATTCCGAGATCACTCTGCTGGATGGCCTTCTCGATCGCGCTCATTGCGCCTTTGTCATACGGCATGACGACCAAGACCCGGGGCTCCGGAACGCTGAACCCTGCGAGCTGCTGGAGTGGCACGTCGCTGCCGTAATAGTCGACCCGGATCTTCTCGACCAGCGCAGGCGTGGCCCGACCGGTACGAACCGTCGAGAACTCCTCTTTGAGGTGGGTGACGGCCTTGGCCATCTTGTCGCGACATTCGGCGATGATCTCCGGGGCCGTCGCCATCTCAGCGCTCCTCAGCGGGTGGAGGGGTAGTGGTGGCATGAGAGCTGGTGCTGACCAGGGTCCCGATCAGATCGCCCTTGAGCGCACGGCGGATATTGCCGGGCGCAGACACATCGAAGACCGTGATCGGGAGCTCATTGTCCATGCAGAACGTGATCGCGGTGGAGTCCATCACCTTCAGGCCCCGGTTGATCACCTCGAAGTGGGAGATCGCGTCGAGTTTGACGGCGGTGGGATCGAGGCGAGGATCTGCGCTGTAGACACCGTCGACGCCGGAGTGAGTTCCCTTCAGCACGGCCTCGGCGCCGATCTCTGCGGCGCGCAACGCCGCCGTGGTGTCGGTGGTGAAATAGGGGTTACCGGTCCCGGCGGCAAAGATCACGATGCGGCCCTTCTCCAAATGACGGATCGCCCGCAGCGGGATATACGGCTCGGCAACCTTGGCCATCGTGATCGCGGTCTGGACTCGAGTGGGCTGGCCGACTCCTTCGAACGCGTCTTGCAGCGCGAGCGCGTTGATCACCGTGGCCAGCATCCCCATGTAGTCGGCGCGAGCGCGGTCCATACCTCGGGTCTTGCCGGCGATGCCCCGGAAGATGTTCCCGCCTCCGACGACGATCGCGATCTCGAGGTCGAGGTCCCGGCGCGACTCCGCGATCTCATTCGCGATTCGCTCCACCACGGTGGCATCGATCCCGAAGCCAATCTCCTCAGCGAAGGATTCGCCAGAGAGCTTCAGCACTACGCGTCGGAAGCGGCTCGCCGTCACGGCTGCTCAGTCCTCGCCGACCTTGATCCGCACGAATCGGCGAACCGAGACACCCGCTCCGAGCCCCGCCACGAGCGATGCGATGGTGGTCTTGGGTTCCTTGACGAAACCCTGCTCGAGGAGGCAGTAGTCCTTGTAGAACCCGTTGAGGCGACCGGACACGATCTTTTCCATCGCGGCCTCGGGCTTGCCTTCGTTACGAGTCAACTCGGTGAGGACCTCGCGCTCTTTTTCGATCGCGTCCGCGGGGACATCGTCCTTGCTCACGAACCGAGGCGCCGCGCTGGCGATGTGTAACGCGATGTCGTGAGCCACTGCCTTGGCCGCTTCGTTCTCGGCGCTGACACCGCCCAGTTCGACGAGGACCCCGATGGTCCCCCGATCGTTCTGGACGTGCTTGTACGCGTCGAGCACGCCATCGGCTGACTCGAAGCGAGCCGTGCGGCCGAGCTCGATGCGCTCACCGAGCTTTGAACCGAGCACAGCGATGGCCTCGCCCACCGTGGATCCGTCGAAGGTCTGACCTGGAATATCAGTGTCACCGGATTGTGAGATCTGACGCACGAGAGTGCCGACGAAGGCCTTGAAATCGGGGCCCTTGGCCACGAAGTCCGTCTCACAGTTAAGCTCGACGAGCGTTGCCACTCCCGGCTCCACCACCACTTCGACCGCGCCCTGATCAGCAGCTCGCCCTTCACGCTTGGCCGCGCCGGACAGGCCTTTCTTCCGCAGCCAGTCCTTGGCCGCCTCCGTGTCGCCGTCGGACTCCAACAGCGCCTTCTTGCAGTCCATCATCCCGGCGCCCGTGAGCTTGCGGAGCGAGGCAACGTCCTTCGCCGCAACGTCAGCCATTGGTGGCCTCACCTGCTGGTTCCGTCACTTCCGTCACTTCCGCCACGGCCTCAGCAACCGGTGCGTCGGGAACGGGCGCTCCGGGAACGGTATCGGTCTCGGGGACGGTCTCAGCTTGTGCGTCGGGCTCCGGCACCTTCTGGGCCTTGGCCTCGGCGAGCCGCTGCTCACGCGCCGCCTGCTGAGCCGCAGCCGCGTTGCGGGCCTCGGCCTGCTGAGCGTCACGGACAGCCTGCTCTTCTGGGGTCAACGGCGCTGGCTTGACGGGCTCAGACTTCGTGCCCGGACGTGCCCCACGCTTCTGGGCCATGTGGCGGCCTTCATCCACCGCGTCAGCAATCACCCGACACATCAGATTTGCCGAGCGAATGGCATCGTCATTGCCGGGGATGACGTACTGGATGATGTCCGGATCACAGTTCGTGTCGACGATGGCCACGACGGGAATACCCAAGCGATTCGCCTCGGTCACCGCGATGTGTTCCTGCTTCGTGTCGATCACGAAGATTGCGCTCGGGAGCTTGTCCATGTTGCGGATTCCGCCGAGGTTCCGGTCGAGCTTCACAACCTCACGGCGAACCTTGAGGCCTTCCTTCTTGATCATCTGTTCGATCTCACCGGTGGCGACCAGACGCTCCATCTCGCGCAGTTTGCCAACACGGGCGTGCACGGTCTGGAAGTTGGTGAGCATTCCACCGAGCCAGCGGTAGTTCACGTACGGCATCCCACAGCGAGAAGCGAGGTTCTGAATTGGCTCCCGCGCTTGCTTCTTGGTGCCGACGAACAACACGGTGCCGCCATCGGCCACGGTGCTGCGCACAAAACGGTAGGCCGTGTCGATGCGTTCCAGCGTCTGCTGAAGGTCGACGATGTAAATCCCGTTGCGCTCGCCGAAGATGAACCGACGCATCTTCGGGTTCCAGCGGCGGGTCTGATGACCGAAGTGAACTCCGGCGGCCAACAGCTCTTTCATAGTGACAACAGCCACGGGTCTGTCCTTCCCTCTGGTTGAACTTCCGCCCGGTCAGCGCCTCCGGAGGATTCCGTCGGCGACCATTGGGGACCAGGCGTGCGAGATCCCGACGCCGAAACGGCGGTCGAGTCGGGCGGGAGTGTAGCCCGAGGAGTCCTGATTCCTCTGAGCCCACACCTACACCCGTCATCCCGGGCAGTCGGATGCCCGGCGTCGACAGCGCTGAGCGGCTCGATCCCGAGCGGCCTGCCGGCCGAGCCACGCCTTGAGTTTCCTTGGGTGGTCGGGGCGCTCCACGTCGGTCATGTGATGAGGGACATAGGAGAGGACCTGATGCTGGGCCACCTGGCCCTGCGCGATCACGATACGTCCCGCGCTGGTCGTCCCGAGCTGAACGGGGAATCCGGCCCAGTCCCATGAACTGCGTGACCGACCCGAGGTGGCGTACAGGACGTGCACCCGGACCAGGAGATCAGTGACGAAAACGGATCCGTCCATCACGGCGAGGTCAAGCAAGAACGCGACGCCCGTGAGGGTGTGGGACCAGCGGCGGCGCCCGCTGCGCAGATCAAGAGCCATCACAGTGCCGACGCCGTCAACCAAATACACGGAACCATCGACGACGACCGGCGCCGGGTCGACTTTGAAGTACGCCGGCGTTGGCGTTTCCCACCGAAGGTGGCCATCCACCATCTCGTAGCCCCGAACGGTGCCGGGCGCATCGAATGCTCCGGAACCCACCACCAGGAGTCCGCCGGCGATCTCTGGTGTCCCGGACCGAGCAGGGAGCGTGTCCGACCAGCGCACCGCTCCGGTGGCGGCGTCGAAGACTCGCAGGTCAACGTGGTCGTTCCGGTCGCTCACCAGCGCCACCGCGCCACCTCGATCGTCGGAACTCACCAACTTCCCGCGGGGGCTTCCGTCCACCGAGAGCGACCACAGCGTGGCGCCGTTCGTGGCGTCGAGGCCGACCACCCCGCCGAGCTCGGTCGCCGCCACCGCGATCACCGCACCCGACGTCTTCACGAGCGCAACACCGCGTGCACGATCGTTGGGCGCGTCGATGGGACTTCGCCAGCGTGGCTGCCCCGTCGACCGATCGAGCGCGGTGAAACCGTGGAAGGTGCCCACCAGCACGGTCTCGGCGTTCACCGCTACGTAGGGCTCGGCCTGGTCAAGTGGCGTGGTCCAGCGCACCCTCCCGCTCGCGGTGTCGTAGGCCACGACCTCTACCGGCGTGATGACGATCGTGTCGGGCCCCGACACCTTCATCGCCACGGGATCCGCAGTCAGGTTCGCGGCCCAGTCGCGGGTGAGGTGCTCAAACGGTGCCGCGGCCCCGCGCATCGGCGCTGGGCTCGAACTCGCGGCGGAACCCAATGACGGATCGAGGGCACCGCCAGATTCGTCCGGGCGAATCGCGCTGGCGATCCCGTTGATACCGACCACCACCGCGGTTCCGAGCGCCACGATCGCGGCCACCCGTGTCCACCGCCGCGAGACCAACGCCCCGTGGCGGTACCCGTTGCCGCTGCCCCTTCGGTGCGTCTGTTGCCTGTTCCAGCGCGTCACCGGTCGCCCTGGCGACGAACGTTCCCAGAATCCGACACCATCATCCGGTGTGCGAGCCGCGTGGGTTGCGCGTCGACCGGTGAGGCCCCGGCGCAATCGGGACCAGGCCGATGACCGCGGCACCGGACGCGACGGAAGCTCCCCGCCGTTCGGTTGAATATCCCAGTCAATCGTCATGTCTACGACCTCCTTGTCGTTTGATTTTCGTTGTCGATCTCTTCGCTGATGGTGTTGGCAGAACTCATTGGCGCAAAACGGAAGTGCCATTCACGGGACCACCGCGTCGATGGGGCTTTTCAACGCTTCGCCGACTGCATGGCCCGTGTAGACCTCGGCTCGCCGGATCAGCACCGGCTCCACCGCACCGCGGATCCCCTCGAAGAGACCGACGCATTGCGGTGATCGCATCTCGAGCGCGAGGCGCACGTCGCGCATCACCGACGGGTCCGAGACGATCGCGGAGTGATCGCTCAACCCATCAGGATTCACCATCAGCGAGCGGGCACCCGGGACCAACGTCTGGGTTCCCGGGACGACGTAGTCATCGGCGGAACCGAACGACGTGAAGTCGAATCCTTCGGGAAGCGGCTTGGCCCACAGCCGTTTCATCAAACGCGAACTTGGTGCGAGCTGACGAGTCGACACTCCGTTCGACGGTGGTATCGCGCCCCCTGCTGCCCACTCGGCGCCGTCGAGCAGTGTGCGTCCGAGGAACGACTCCCGAATCTCAAGACCCGCCTGCGCGAGCGGCGCGCCTTGGTGTGGCGACGAAAGGGTCGCCACCGTCCCCAGCGGCGGAAGGCTCCGGTCGGTGGGGTCATAGACGAGCTGCATAAAGACGTCGACCACCACACCACCCTGGGAGTGAGCGATCAGGTCCACCTCCACCCCGGGCTGTTCCCGTTGCATTTCCCGCAGTTGGTCACGCAGCAGCAGGGCCTTGCCCCGTAGATCGGCGTATGTGTCGCCGGGTTGGTACGCCCCTCCGTCGGACGCGTACGAAAACCACTCCACCTCGCCTTTGAGGTATCCGAGCGCCGAGGTGTCGAGTCCGAAGGTCGCGCCGGTCTTGGCATCGCTTGCGCTATTGATCCCACCAACGGCCATGAGCCGGTGCCCGGAGCCGAGGCTTGCCAACGGCGACGACGGGGCCGACCCATCGCTGGTGCACTTGTCTTGCGCGTCCACATACGCCCTGAACCGGGAAGCCATCGAATGCAGATCCTCAGCCAGAGCGCCCACCGGGGTGTGGTCACGCACGAGATGCCAGAGCGAGAGCGACGTTCCGTAGCGCAGCCTGACCAGGACACCAACCCCCCACTTCGCACCGCCGAGGGTGCCGTCGAGCGTGGTCTCGGCTCCCGATACCAGCTGCTGCCAGAGGCTCGGGGTGGGCTCGTGGATCAGGCCCGGAATCGCGCGCGGAAGCTGGAGCGAATCGACCAGGCTCCGGGATTCACTAGGGCGAGCAATGAGCCCGGTCTGGGACGGCTCATTGTGCACGGGCGCGAGATGAATGGCCGCGGCGAGATCGACCGCGGCGAAGAGTGCCATCGGGTCCACGTAGTCCTCGCCGACCCGCACGCCGAAATGCAGCACCCCGATCTCATGATCGGGGCCGGTGCCGCCAGTAGTACCAACAATTTCACCGCGACTCACGTTCCGGCCCGCGCGCACACCGACCGCGGCAAGAAACGACATCGATGTGCGGACTCCGCCGCCATGATCGATCACGACGTGGAGGGAGCCGGCCACCGCACCGGCGAACGTCACCACTCCGGCGCGAGCGGCGTTCACTGGAGTGCCGATCGGTGCGGCGAAGTCGACGCCGCGGTGCCCCGCTCCATAGCGGGACTTCGGGGCAATGAATGGGTGGACGACCCGACCGGGCACCGGACGAGACCAGACCGAGGGCACACCGGAATCCGCCGCGGCGGAATCCGCTACGGGTATTTCGAACAGACCGAATGTGGAAATGACCGCGAGCGAGAGCGCGATGAAACGCGCGGCAGCACAACGAAAACCCATCAACGCCTCCCGGGGCGTGAGCGAACACGGGAGGAGGAAGTTCTGGGGGAATTGAGCAGGAGTGTACCAATGCCGAACTCGCGGAGCAAGGGGACAGATACGCTTCCGGCCCGCGTTGACGAGAAATCGTGCGAAAGAAGGGAACCGTCTCGGCGGCGACGCCGAGCCGGTTTGACGTCAGCCGGTGGCGGTCACGCGTTCTTGGTCACGCCGATTTGGTCAGGCGTTGGCGTTGGCGTTGGCGGGCGGTTCTATCAACCGCCCGCGGAGTTGCAGAATCGCCTTTGTATGAATCTGGCACACCCGACTCTCGGTGACACCAAGGACGGTACCGATCTCCGCGAGTGTGAGAGCCTCGTAGTAGTAGAGCGTGAGTACGAGGCGTTCGCGATCGGGCATCCGATTGATGGCATCGGCGAGGAGGTGCTTCATCTCCTCCACTTCGAATGCGGCGACTGGATCGTTGACCTTGTCGGCCACGGTGTCGCCCACAGTGGTGGTGCCGCTCCCCTTCTCGCCGGTGTTGACCACTTCGTCGAGGGCCACAATGCCGACGAAGCTGATCTGGGAGAGGGTCTGACTCAGCTCAGCCTCCGAAATGCCCATCTCTGCGGCCATCTCTTTATCGTCGGGCGAGCGCTTCAACTCGTTTTCGAGTTTCGAGTAGGCGCGCACGATCGCTCGGGCCATCGATCGGATCGTGCGCGGCACCCAGTCGATGGAGCGCAACTCGTCGATGATCGCGCCCTTGATGCGGCTGATCGCGTAGGTCTCGAACTTGAATCCCCGCTCCGGATCAAACTTGTCGATCGCGTCGATGAGTCCAAAGATCCCGTAGGACACGAGGTCAGACTGCTCGATGCTCTGCGGGAGCCCGGCGGCCACGCGGCCGGCCACGAACTTCACCAGCGGGGAGTAGTGCAGGATCAGCCGTTCGCGAGCATCGCCGGTGGGTGTCGACTTGTACTCGCCCCAGAGCACGGCCACTGCCGCGGCGGCCTCGGCTTTGTTCATCACAGTTTCAGGCACGAGGATGCGTCGATTCGTAGACCGCCCGGAGGCGTTCGCGGGTGAGATGCGTATAGATCTGAGTCGTCGCCAGGTCTGCATGTCCGAGCAGCTCTTGCACGGTCCGCAGGTCGGCTCCGCCTTCCAACAGATGAGTAGCGTACGCGTGCCGGAGGGCATGGGGGTGCAATCGCTGCCCATCGGCCAGCGGATGACGCTCCAGGACGCGGCGAGCATCCCTCGGACCGAGCCGTCGGCCCCGTTGATTCAGGAAAACCGCGCCCCGTGGGGTCTCGTCGGATTCGAGGAACCGGCGGCCGTCCCGGGTCCAGCATTCGATGGCGATCGCGGCTGGATCGCCGAGCGGCACCCGGCGAACTTTGGAGCCTTTTCCGAGCACCGTGAGCAGATTCCGGCCCAGATCGAGGTCGGTGGCATCAAGGCCGCAGCATTCCGACACCCGGATCCCCGTCCCGTAGAGCAGCTCGAGGACCGCGAGATCACGCAAGGCCACGGCGTGGGCGATGCGGTCTCGCTCGCCATCGCCGTCTTCGTGATCGCCATTTTGGTCGCCGTCCGCGACTTCGTGATCGGCAACGTCATGACCGGCAACGTCATGACCGGCAACAGGGGCGCGGGCCGCGGCGGCCGCCGCATCAATCATCGCGGCCGCCTCCGAGATCCGGGGCACTCGAGGAAGACGGCTTGGCCCTTTCGGTGACCGCAGCGTTCGACTCGGGTCGGTGACCAGCACGCCGTGACGGGTGAGATAGCGAAGAAAGGCACGGATCGCCGCGGCCTTCCGCGACACCGTCGGTCGAGCCAACCCGCGCGTGTTCAGGTAGCCGAGGTACCGCCGCAGCGTGGCGTGATCCAGAACGGTGGGGCTCTGGCATCCACCGCGGTCGGCCCAGGTAACGAACTGGCGCACGTCGCGGGAGTACGCATCGACGGTGTGCGGGCTCTGGGCCGTGAGCGACGTCACGAAGCCGTCGACATCCCAGGACATCTCGCGAACGCTAGCGGCGCCCACGATCCGGCCACGGCCATTCCCCGGCGAAACCCCCCTGCTCACCTGCCACCCGGCCCCAAGAGCTCGCCTTCTGAGTCCCTATCGCCCGACAATCGGTTGCGAAGGCTTCCGTGGTCATACCCCACCACTACGGTGCGACGTGCCGTCGAGGTTGCCGCGGCATCAGTACCACCCGAGTCGGCCCTCCTCCAGCTATTCGTCGATACGAACTGTCCAGGAGGTCCGTGGTGCTCGCCACGATCCGCAGTGCAACGCTGCTCGGCGTCGAGGGTCATCCCGTCGATGTCGAGGTCCATGTCTCGAACGGGATGCCCGGCTATACCGTGGTCGGCCTGCCCGATACCGCGGGCCGTGAGTCGCGCGAACGCGTGCGGGCCGCGCTGTTGTCGTCGGGGATTCCCTGGCCCCAGAAACGCATCACAGTCAACCTCTCTCCGGCCACGGTGAAGAAGACCGGCGCGGGGCTCGAACTGGCGATCGCGCTTGGTCTTTTGGTCAGCGAGTCCGCACTGCCTCCGGATTGCCTCGAAGGGGTCGGGGTCCTCGGAGAGCTCGGCCTCGACGGTTCGCTCCGCCCCGTCCCCGGCACGCTGGTCCTCGCCGACGCATTGCACCAGCCCGGCAACGGCGCCCGCTCGGGCACCGGGTCCGGCGTGGACGTGGTGATCGTTCCACCGTCGAACGCGCATGAAGCCGGGCTGGTCCCCGGTCTCACGATCCGCACCGCGCCCACGCTCGGCCACCTGCGGGAGTGCCTGAACGGAGAGGAGCCCTGGCCCGACGTTGGACCACCGCCCGCCAACGACGACCACCTCGACGCCGAACCCGTGGACCTCGCCGAGGTGCGGGGGCTCACGACCGCTCGGCTGGCCCTCGAGATCTCCGCGGCAGGAAGTCATCACCTGTTGTTGGCGGGTCCGCCGGGCTGCGGCAAGACGATGATGGCCCGTCGGCTCCCCACGATCCTCGCCCCGCTCGACGAGGACGAAGCGATCGAGGTCACCCGCATCGGATCAGTCTGTGGCGGTGCACCACCGACCCGTCTCGCGATCGCCCGGCCGTTCCGCGCGCCCCATCACACGGCAACCACTCCCGCGCTCGTGGGAGGCGGCGCGGGCCGGCCGCGGCCCGGTGAAGTCACCCGGGCGCATCGGGGGGTTCTTTTTCTCGACGAGCTCGGCGAGTTCCCGCCGGTCGCGCTCGACGCAATGCGGCAACCACTCGAGGAAGGTGTGGTCCGCATCGCGCGGCAGGGCGCGAGCCTGAGCTTCCCGGCATCGTTCGTACTGATTGCCTGCACCAACCCGTGTCCGTGTGGACGGATCGCGCTCGAATGTCATTGCAACGATGCGCAGAAGGCCCGCTATTCGCGGCGGTTGAGTGCACCGCTGCTGGATCGGTTCGATTTGCGGCTGCGGATCACCGGACCCACGGCGCACGATCCTCCGGGCGAATCCTCGGCAACGGTCGCGACACGAGTCGCCCACGCCGTGATTCGCCAACGTGCCCGGTTTCAGGGCACTCAATGGCGGTGGAACCGCGAGATCCCTGCCAACCTCATGGATCGGTACGCCGGGCTCGGAGGCGACGCCCTCGATGCGTGGCATCACGTGGTGGAAGACGGACTCCTCACCGGGCGTGGCGCGGCACGGGTTCGCCGGGTGGCGCGCACGATCGCCGACCTCACCGACGCCGCGCTGATCGACGGTGAGCACGTCATCCTCGCTGCCTCCCTCCGTCAGGACGTCCCGTGAACCCGCCTGCTGATACCAAACCACTCGCCCGCGGCCAAGTCGTTCTCAGCGATCACCAGGTCGCGGCGGCCACGCTCACCGCGCTGCCTCGAATGGGGCCGGCGACGCTGCGACGACTCCTCGGGGCCTGGCCAAACCCGGTGGAAGCCATCGCGGCCCTGCACACGGAGCGGGTGATCACGGTGCTGAACCAGGGGCGTCCCGACTCCCGGCGAGATCCGCGGGATCTCGTCCGACTCTGGCGCACCCGCCTCGACACTGCTCCCATGGCTGAGTTTCTCCAGTCCCGCGCCACCCGCGTCTACGTGACTGGCGATCACACCTTCCCGATCGACACCGGCATTGCGAACCACCCCTCCGTCTTACTGGCGGAGGGCGACCGGCCCGATGCCTTCGACCGTCCGCGCGTCGCCGTGGTCGGGACGCGCGCCGCAACACCCCATGGGCTCACTGATGCTTACGAGCTGGGCAGTGTGCTGGCGCGGGCCGGGGTCACGGTGGTCAGTGGACTCGCCATCGGCATTGACGGCGCCGCGCACGAAGGCGCCCTCGACGCCGGCGGCGCCGCGATCGGTGTACTCGGCACCGGACTGGATGTGGCCTATCCGCGTCGTCACCGAAACTTGCACGATCGCGTGCGCACGGGCGGACTGTTGGTCACCGAATACCCGTACGGCACTGGACCGCACCCCGGTCGATTCCCGGCACGCAACCGGATCATCGCCGGGCTCGCCGATGTGGTGGTGATCGTTGAAGCAACGGCCACCGGCGGCGCCCGCATCACCGCCGACTACGCAATCGAGTACGACCGGGACCTGTGTGTGTATCCCGGCTCCCGCCGGAACCCCTCCGCGCGCGGCACCAATGAGCTGCTGCGTACTGGCCACGTCGTCGTCGATCCCGAGGATGTATTGGGAGTGCTGGGACTCACTCCGGGCGATCGACGCGCACCCGCGACTGGCAGTGTCCCCGGTTCGACGCACGAGGAGCAGGACGTCCATCGCGCGCTTGGCGGCGAGCCTGCGACCCTGGACGAACTCACGAGCCGCACTGGATTGGAGCCGGGCCCCGTCGCGGTCGCGGTCGCCGGATTGATACGAGGAGGCCGGATTCGCCGGGCGAATGGCCTGCTCTGGCCGCTCTGAGACTGCGTTCGTCAAGTCTCGGCAAGGATTCGCCGATCAATGGGACGTGAAACTGCGGCGATGCCCCTACGACGGGACCGAACTCGACCTGGGCCAGTACTCCGGTGGGTCATACCTGCTGACCTGCACGGCGTGTGAAGCCGAGTGGGAAGCCCATAACTCGCTCGTGCGGCGAACGGCCGAGCCGGACTGGGACCTCGCACGGGCGGCCCGCGCCGCCACTGCAGTCGCCAAGTCCAACCCATTCGGGCAGTTGACTCCGGCGTCCTAGGTTCACATCCCGTTCGTCGCCGCTACGGTAAACCGATGGGAATGAACCCTCTCCGCGGCAGAGTCGCGCACCGAGGTGACGTGGCGTTCGTGATGGCCGGCGTCGCGATCGTCATCGCGTTGGTCGTTTGGGCGATGACCGGATAACGGTTGTACGACTCATGACCACCGAAGACGTCACCGTCGAGCATATGCAGCCGTACCAAGCCGTCAAGGAGTACCGCTGCCCGGGCTGCGATCACGAGATCCGTGCTGGTGAAGGCCACAAAGTCGTGATACCGGTCCTCGCGCCCGAGGACCGACGCCATTGGCACACCGGTTGTTGGCACCGCGAACAGCGCCGGCGCTGAGTTCGCGCCGCGCGGTTCAGAACGCGGCTTCGAAGACATCGATCGTGGGATCTGCATCGCGCGGAGCCAGGATCGACACCACATCGAAACGCAGCGAACGAGCGGCTTGGTCGTGCTGTTCAAGCCACTGACCTGCGAGGCGCCGAATGCGCTGCTGCTTCTCCCGCGTCACCGCCTCCACGCCCGCCCCGAATGCATCGGAACTGCGAGTCTTCACCTCGCAGAACACCAAGGTGCGCTCCCGTTCAAGCACCAAGTCGAGTTCGCCGTGGCGGGTGCGCCAGTTGCGATCGAGCACGGCGTAGCCGTGCTCGACGTACCAGTCCGCTGCGATGAGTTCACCGCGAGCACCGAGCGCCCGCGGGTTCACAACTCCTTGCCCGCGAGCTCCTCGATGTTGACGTCCTTGAATGTCACCACGCGCACATTGGCAACGAAGCGCGCCGGGCGATACATGTCCCAAACCCAAGCGTCCTGCAGCTCAAGCTCGAAATACACCGCCCCGTTCTCTGTGCGCACATCCATCTTCACCGTGTTGGTGAGATAGAAGCGACGCTCAGTCTCCACCACGAAAGAAAACATGGACAACACATCGCGGTACTCGCGATAGAGCTGGAGCTCGATCTCGGTTTCGTACCGCTCGAGGTCTTCGGCACTCATTCGCCGTGGTTCTCCGCAGGCGTCATCCGGGCCAGTGTAGGTGCACCCTTCATCGGTTCAGGTGCCTCGCGCCGTCCGACGACCACACCCGACAATCAGATGCGCTTCTCTTTGATCTTCGCGGCTTTCCCGATGCGGTCACGCAGGTAGTACAACTTCGCCCGCCGTACATCGCCTCGGGTTGCCACTTCGATCTGCGCCACGATCGGGGAATGGACCGGGAAGGTCCGCTCAACTCCGACGCTGAAACTGACCTTGCGAACCTTGAAGGTCTCGCGCACGCCGGCACCCTTGCGACCGATGACGACGCCCTGGAACACCTGGACCCGCTGACGGTTTCCTTCGACGACGCGGACGTGCACCTTCACGGTGTCGCCGGGTCCGAAGTCGGGGATGTCGTCGCGCAGTGCGGCGCGGTCGACCATATCGGTGGGGTTCATGGCGCGTTCAGTCCTTCAGGAAGATCTGCGGAAGCGAACGATGCTAGCCGGGCTCGTCCGGATTCGAGAACTCGTCGAGCAGCTCCTGATCCTCACGACTGAGCCCGCTCACCCCGCCCGGCATCAGGTCTGGTCGGTAAAGGAGTGTGCGGCGGAGGGCCTGTGCCCGTCGCCATGCCTGAACTCGGGCATGATCCCCGGATCGGAGCACTTCCGGAACCGACCACCCGCGGAACTCCGCCGGCCGGGTGAACTGGGGGTATTCG
The DNA here is from genome assembly GCA_031430375.1 of Acidimicrobiia bacterium. Classification (GTDB taxonomy): domain Bacteria; phylum Actinomycetota; class Acidimicrobiia; order IMCC26256; family JAENVU01; genus JAENVU01. The sequence continues at coordinate 1,801 of JANPBJ010000275.1, read as the reverse complement.
AGTCCGCCCGAGGAAAACGATTCGTCGACCGCCGACTCGTCGTTGCCCATGACGCCGGGAACCAGGCGGGTCACTGCCTCGATCACGACGAGCGCGGCCGCTTCCCCACCTGCGAGGACAACATCACCCACCGAAAGCTCGCCATCGCAGAGGTGATCAGCGACCCTTTGATCCACCCCTTCATATCTGCCGCACACCATCGAAAAACCGCCGGTCGTAGCGAGTTCACGAGCGAGCGACTGATCGAAAGGCCGACCTCCGGCCGAGAGCAGCCACAACGGGCGCGGCGGATGCAGCGCTTCCACCGCAGCGAAGAGCGGTTCGGGCCGCATCACCATGCCCGGCCCGCCCCCGAATGGCGAGTCATCCACGCTGCGGTGGCGGTCTGTGGTGTAGTCGCGCGGATCGTGGAGGCGGACATCCAGCAGGGCATTCTCGCGAGCACGACCGATAAGCGCGAGGCCGAGCGGGCCTGTGAGGTAGTCCGGGAAAATCGTGAAAACGTCGATCCGCACGGCGTCAGTCCAAGAGCCCTGCGGGCACATCGACCACGAGGACTCCGGGCGCACGGTCCACGAGAAAGGTCAACGGCACCAATCGGTCGCCGTCGAGCACAAGAAGATCGCTGGCCGGGTTTGCTTCGATCGCGATCACTTCACCGAGTCGCAGACCCGCTGGATCGCGGACTTCAGAGCCCACGAGGTCATGAATCCACAACTCACCATCATCGGTGGTGGGCATTGAATCCGCGGTGAGCACCATACCGAGCAGCGCTTCGGCCGCGTTGCGATCCGAGACCGCTTCAAAGGTCACGAGCCAGCGATGCTGATGGGGTCGCGAGGCGGTCACCACTAGCCGTCGTTCCTCTGCGTAGAGGACCGAGCCTGGAGCCAGGCGCTCCTCACGATCAGACGTGAAGGTCACCGCGAGCTCGCCGCGAAGTCCATGGGCTCGTCCGATGCGGCCCACCTCAAGGCGGGACGCGGTCACCGAACTACTCGACGATGTCAACCGAGGCGCGAATGTCCTCAGCTGCACCCGCGGCGCGGGTGACCTGACGCAGGGCCTGGACCACGCGTCCGCGCTTGCCAATGAGACGACCCATATCGCTCTTGTCAGCGTGCACGATGATTGAAACCTCACCACGGCGCTCAGTCATCTGAACCTCGACGGCGTCGGGCTCATCGGCGATCGAACGCGTCACATGCTCGACAACGGCTTTCGCGCGACCACCGATCTTGCGATTGCCATCATCCTCATCCTCATCGTGATCGTCATCGTGATCGTCATCGTGGTCTTCGTCGTGGTCTTCGTGGTCACTCATGAAGCGTCGCCATCATCGGTTGTGGCGTCAGCCGTGGCGGCCGGTTCCGGCGTCTCCACTGCTTCCGCGGCGGCGGCAGCAGCAGCAGCAGCCTCCTTCGCTTCGGCGGCGGCCGCATCTGCAGCAGCCTTGGCTTCGACCGCGGCAGCCGCGTCCGCTTTGGCTTTCGCCTGAGCTTCCTCGTCACGAGCAGCGGCGTGGCCCTTCGCCCGGCGCACTGCGACCTTGGCGGCGGTCGACTGCGAACTCCGCGCCGCCTCGTACTGCTCCCACAGACCGGAACCCACGAGGAGACGATGGACCTGCTCCGTCGGCTGGGCGCCCTTGTTCAACCAAGCGAGCACCTTCTCGTCGTCCACCGTGAACGCCGAAGGATCCTGGCGCGGCTGGTACAGGCCGATGATCTCGATATAACGGCCGTCGCGCGGGCTGCGACCGTCGGCAACGACAACGCGATACGTCGGCTGCTTTTTCTTG
>JANPBJ010000274.1:0-4069 GCA_031430375.1 Acidimicrobiia bacterium | reverse complement strand
CAAAGGGCCCGCCGTCGGGATGTATCACTCGCACTACTACGCGGTCGGTCAAGTGTCGGACGGTCTGCTCGGCGCATTCATCATCGACGATCAGCCGGTCCCGGCCGATCTCGGTTCGGTCGATCAGGACTTCCCAATGGTCCTGAACGATGCCGGTGTCATCGGGTTCTCGCTGAACGGTAAATCGTTCCCCGCAACGGCGCCGATCATGGCCGCGCCCGGCGACACGATTCGGATCCACTATATGAACGAAGGCCAGCAGATCCACCCGATGCACCTGCACGGGATCCCACAGCTTGTGGTGGCCAAGGACGGGTTCCCGCTCACCCAGCCGTACTACGCCGACACCGTCTCGGTCGCTCCCGGTGAGCGGTACACGGTGTTGGTGAGTCCGACCGCCGCGCACCTCGGGGTCTGGGCCTACCACTGCCACATCCTGAGCCACGCCGAGCACGCCGACGGCACGATGTTCGGCATGGTCACGGCGTTCATCGTGCAAGACAAGACCTGACGTAGGTGCCGGCCCGCGGAACACGGTGACGGTCCCTCGACTGACCTCAACTGATCCAATGCCGCCCCCTGTCGGTGATTGACGCGATACTGAGCGTCGTCGAGTTCGAGCAATACGACTGTCCCGCACACCGGCGCCCGGAGTTGAGACGATTGCTTGGTACGACGAGCAGCGACCGGCCACGATGAAGTCGTGACAGATTTGAGTTTTCGCGCCGCGGCTGGCGTCGAGTCCGGCTTCATTGTCGACATCACCTTCGGCGACCCGGACCAGAGGACTCGCCCATGAGCCATTGGCGGCGCCTGGTCGGCGCCGCGATTGCCTTCGTGATGGTGATGGCCTTCGGCACCGTCGGATACCTGGTGCTGGGCTTCGACCCGCTGGACTCGGTGTACCAAACCGTCACCACGGTGTCGACGGTCGGGTTCCGTGAGGTCGAGCCCTTGTCGACTGCCGGTCAGATTTTCACGATGGTGCTGATCTTGGTCGGGGTCGGGACAGCCCTCTACGCATTCAGTGTGCTGATCGAGACCTTCATCGAAGGCCGACTCAATGAACTGCTCGGGAGACGTCGCATGGAACATTCAATCGCATCGATGCACGACCACGTGATCATTTGCGGGTGGGGACGCGTCGGTCGTTCGATCGCCGCTGAGCTGGTTGCCGCGGGCCGGGACATGGTTCTCGTCGATGCCGACGTTGCCGTCCTCGGCGAGGTCTCGCATCCCGCGCTCGTGGGCGATGCCACTGAGGATGCCGTGCTTCTTGATGCGGGTATCGAGCGCGCGGCCGCCTTGGTCGCCGCCGTCCACCTGGACGCGGACAACTCGTTCATCACGCTCAGCGCGCGCGCTCTCAACCCAGAGCTGTTTATCGTGGCGCGGGCCCGCAGCAATGGCAGTGTCGAAAAGCTACGCCGAGCGGGAGCGGATCGGGTTGTGAATCCTCAGAGCATCGGCGGTGCGCGCATGGCCGCCTTCGTACTGCGGCCGAATGTCGCGGAATTCGTCGATGTCGTGATGCACGAGCGCAACCTCGAGTTCCGGCTGGAGGAGGTGGCGGTGCCCCCTGGATCGTCCCTCGCGGGGCGGTCGCTTCGGGACGCCCACTTGCGCGATCACACGGGAGCCCTGGTGCTGGCGCTGCGCAGCGGTGACGGGACATTCCAAACGAATCCAGGCCCTGACACCGAGATCCAGGAGGGCCACGTGATCATTGCGATCGGGACTCAGGAACAGCTCGACGCGCTGATCGACTTCGTCGAATGCTCCGACGCGCGCCCGACCTGACTGTTGCGATGTTCAACGCGCAAGAGTTGGGCGAGCCGAAAGGTGTCCGCCCTACGATGCGTCGATGGCGGAAGAGGTGCTGACCCGAGTATTCCTGCTGGATGACCATGAGGTTGTGCGTCGCGGTGTCCGTGAGCTACTGGAGGATTCGGGACACATCGAGGTGGTGGGTGAGGCCGGAACAGTGGCGGAAGCACTCGCTCGCATTCCGCCAACTCGGCCGGACGTCGCGGTGTTGGACGTCCGACTGCCTGACGGCGACGGGGTGACGGTGTGCCGGGAGATCCGATCCCGTCATCCGAGCGTTCAGTGCGTGATGCTCACCTCGTTCTCCGACGATGAAGCTCTGTTCCAGGCGATCATGGCGGGCGCCTCCGGCTATCTGTTGAAGCAGATCAAGGGGCCCGACATCGTCGACGCTGTACTGCGGGTCGCCCGCGGCCAATCGCTGCTCGACCCGGCAGTGACCGAGCGGGTGCTCGAACGACTGCGGAGGCCGCCGGCAGAGGACGAACGGCTCGCGTCGCTGACCGAGCAAGAGAAGCGGGTGTTGTCGCTCATCGCGGAAGGGTTGACGAATCGTCAGATCGGTGCGCGGATGTTTCTTGCGGAGAAGACCATCAAGAACTATGTGTCGAACCTGCTGACGAAGTTGGGGATGGAACGACGAACTCAGGCCGCCGTCTTCGCCGCCAAGCTCGAGGAACACACAGAAACCAAGCGGTAGGCCGGCGGTCCATTGGGCGGGAACCGAGCGTGAGGTCGTTGATATACCGGAGCACGATGAACGACGGTCTGCACCGGTCGTGAAGCGCGAGCAGTGCGCCGAAATCGGTATCGCTGGAGATGATCGAAGACATGTACCGCGTCGAAGCCGGCGGCGTTGAGCGTAGTGACGACCCGCGGTGAAGGTTTGCGTCGCGTTTGAGTCCGCGCATCGGACCGAGTCTGGCCTTGAGCCGGCCGTGGTCGCATTCGACGCGGTTGTTCGAATACTGGGTGGTGTTGTGAAACGCGGCTGGGATGAGTCCTTCAATCGCGGCCCGCAACGCGGGGGCCCGATCCGTCACGACCTCGACCGGGTCACCGTGGGTGCACAGCGCTCTGGCGAAGAACCGCCGTGCTGCCCGGAGATCGCGTCGAGTCGAGACGAGCACATCGATGATCTGACCGTACTGATCGACGGCGCGATACACGTAACGCCAATTTCCGGCGACCTTCACGTAGGTCTCGTCGACGAACCAACGGTCGCCGACCGTATGGCGGAACGGCCCGGCCGCGTCCGCGAGCAACGGTGTGAATCGCTGGACCCACCGGTAGATGGTGACGTGGTCGACCTCGATCCCACGCTCACCGAGCAGCCCTTCGACGTCGCGATAGGAGAGCCCATACCGCAGATACCACCGCACGGCGAGGACGACGATCTCGGGCGGAAACCCGAAGCCCTTGAACGCCGAGCTCGGAACGGTGGAGATCGGACGAGAACGACGAAGCCTCATCCCGCCACCTCACCGACCGTCGCGACCTTGCGCCAATGCAACAGCGCCCGCCGCTGGGGCGGAGGCGCTAGACCTGCGCGGTGACGATTGAGTCGGTCCGGTTGTCCCGGGGCGCATGTCTGGGGGAATGCCCGGTCTACGACGTTGTGTTCCATCGGAACGGCGCGGCCGAGTTCCTCGGTTTTGCGCACGCCGCGCGGATTGGGCGCTTCGTCGGTTCGGCCTCGCGCTGGCGCTTCGCCCGCCTTGCCCGTGCGGTCGAGCGTGCGGGGTTCTTCGGATGGGACGAGATCTACGAGTCTCCGGTCACGGACTTCCCGGAATACCGCATCGAGGTGGTGCGGGACGCGGTCTCGACGATGGTGATCCAGTACGCGACCGAGGAGCCTGATGGGTTCAGGCAGCTCGCTGACCGGATCGACCGGCTGGCCAACGACGTGGTGTGGGCACAGGCGCGCCACGGCCCTCGGGGCCCAACGATCGAAGGGTGAATGCGGGCCGCCATCGGCGGCCGTCTCCGATGTTCGGATCGCCGCGCGCGGATCGGTGATATGGCCGGCTCCTAGGCTGGCGGTGAGATCCGCGGGCCAGGAGCATGATGGTGCAAGTACGAGGTCAAGATCGTTCCGTTGGTGCCGGCGATGCCTACGGGCCCGCACCGGACTGGAATGGTGGCGGGCCGGGCGGCTGGCCCGTGGCTCCGCGAGGTCGCATGGTTCCGGCGAGCGGGGCCTCGGCCGGGGGTCCAGGCAGCGTCTCGGTGCCGTTGA
>JANPBJ010000273.1:0-4122 GCA_031430375.1 Acidimicrobiia bacterium | reverse complement strand
CCTTCGGAGTGCTGCCACCGCTCTGGTCGAGCGCGGCGATGAACCCAGGACGGGTCGCGATGGCGTTGAGCTGGTCACTGTTCATGAACGGAGTCCTCGTGGTTGGCGCGGCTCGTCAGGAAGCTGCCGCGTGAGTAGTGCGTGATCGGAGAAGAGAGTAGGTGCTGGCCGGGGGAGGCTGAGAACGCGCGCCAATAGGTTCAAGCTCCGTCGACCCGGCAAACGTTTTCCCCGCTCTTGTTCGCTGGCGCTCACGGGCCGCTCAGGCCACGGGCGCGCCCACGCGGTCTCGAAGTTCGGGAGGCGCTGGTTTCCTATTGGCGCGCCCTCTCAGGCGTCGAGGTCGAGCCGCAACATGCGAATGGCATTCGTGCGCACAATCTGGACGATGGTGGCGTCGTCGAGGTCGGCCATGATGTCCATCGCGACCTTGCGAGAGTGGGGCCAGGTGGAGTCGGAATGGGGATAGTCGGTCTCGAAGGTGACCGTCTCAACGCCGATTTCGTCCAGCGACTTCAAGCCGTGCGGATCGTCGAAGAAACACCCGAAGACGTGCTCACGGTAGGCCTGGCTCGGTGGCACCTTCACGTGGTCCGCTACGCCACCCCACCCGCGGTTCTCAGCCCACACCTTGTCGGCCCGATCCAAGACGTACGGAATCCAACCGATCTGACCCTCGGAGAACGCGAGCTGCAGATTCGGGATGCGTTCCAAGACGCCGGACATCAGATAGTCGGTGAGCGACATCGCCGCGTTCATGTACGTGAGGGTGGAACTCACGGCCGGGGGTGCATCCGCTGACGTCGACGGCATCTTGGAACTCGATCCGATGTGCATCGACACCACGGTCTCGGTCTCGGCACACGCGGTGAAAAACGGGTCCCAGTAGTGATCGGGGTCGTGGACCGACGGCAAGCCGAGGAACGGCGGGATCTCGCTGAAGCACACTGCATGCGCGCCCCGTGCCGCGTTGCGGCGCACTTCTGCGGCGGCCAGCTGCGCGTCCCAGAGTTGGATGATCGGCAACGGAATCAGGCGACCACCGGAGCCTGCACACCATTCGTCGAACTGCCAGTCGTTGTACGCCTTCACGCAGAGATCCGCGAGTTCCTTGTCCTCTCGCTCGAGGAATGTCTGACCGCAGAATCGTGGGAACGTGGGGAACGACAGCGAAGCCTCCACCCAGTTGGTGTCCATGTCGATGAGTCGCTCGACGGGATCCCAGCAACCGGGACGCATGTCCTCCATGGTGATGGGGCTGACCGTGATCTCCTCGCGCGGCACGCCGGCCGCGGCCATCACCCGGGTGAGCGGATACCGAAGGTCCTCCATGTCCCACCAGTCACACCACGTACCCTCTTCGCCGGGCCCGGATTCGCGGTAGCTGAACACGCCGCCCACAAACGTCATCTCTGCAACTTTGCGCCGACGCATCGTGGGCCCAATGTCCCGGAACTTCTCGGGCAGGCGATCCACCCAAACGTTCGCAGGCTCCATCACGTGATCGTCGACGGAAATGATCTTGGGGAACTCTTCCGGGCTGAACATGGCGCCACGTTACATCTGACGATCCGTCAGATCCGTTGACACAGGCCCTTCAGTTCCCCCCGGCGTGTTTCGATAGCTCAAACATGAGCGACGGTTCGGAGACCTCTGTAGGACGCGTGGCGTTCCTGGCCGGGCTCGGCGGATTGCTGTTTGGCTATGACACCGGTGTTATCGGTGGCGCCCAGCTGTTCATCCAAAAGGACTTCCACCTCTCGTCGTTCTCCGACGAGGTCCTCGTTGCTTGTGTGCTCATTGGCGCAATTATCGGTTCGCTGACCGCCGGCGTTCTGGTAGCCCGCATCGGTCGTCGTCACACGATTGGCGTCTCGGCGCTGCTGTTCACCGCCGGATCAATCGCAGCTGCGGCTAGTCCGAATGCGGCCTTTCTCGATGCCGCGCGGATCGTGGTGGGGATAGCGATCGGCATCGTCTCGGTCGCGGCACCGCTCTATGTTGCCGAGGTCGCACCGGCTGCGCGGCGCGGCTCGTTGGTGGCGATATACCAACTTGCAATCACGATCGGGATCTTCGCGGCCTACCTCGTGGACGAGGCCTTTGCGCACGACGAAGCCTGGCGCATGATGTTCGGCATCGGAGTAGTGCCCGCGATCTTCCTCTTCGTCGGGTTGCGCGGACTCCCAGAATCACCGCGATGGCTCGTGGACCGCGGCCGACGCGACGAAGCCCTTGCGGTACTCGGCCTCATGGACACGAGCCGATCGGCCACGGAATCTCTTGCCGAGATCGACGACGCTCGCGCCGGTGAGACCGGCCGAGGCTGGCGTGAACTGGCGGCGACCACGGCGCGCCGAGCACTCATCATCGCGGTGGGCCTCGCATTGGTGCAGCAACTGACGGGGATCAACACCATCATCTACTACGCGCCCCGTATCTTCCGAGACGCCGGTCTGGGATCGGACTCCGCCGCCATCTGGGCCTCCATCACGGTGAGCATCGTCAACGTTGCCTCCACGTTTGTTGCGATCAGGTACGTCGATCGCGTTGGGCGCAAGCCGCTGCTCACGATCGGCCTCATTGGCATGATTGGCGCGCTCCTCGCGCTCACCGTTGCATTCGCGATTGGCAACTCAAGTTCCGGCTTCGGCATCACCAGCGTGATCACCATCGGCGCGCTGTGGGTCTACGTCGGGTTCTTCGCGTTTTCGCTCGGACCCATCGTGTGGATCATCGTCTCGGAGATCTTCCCGGCAGCCGTACGAGGACCAGGGAACGCGGTGGCCACCATGGCGGGCTGGATCGGAAACCTCGTGGTGTCACTCACGTTCCTCAGCTTCATCGATGCATTGGGAGAGTCGGCAACGTTTGGGCTCTACGCAGCCGTGGGCATCGGCTCCGTTCTGTTCATCCGTTCGCGCGTGCCCGAGACCAAGGGCCGGAGCCTCGAAGAGATTCAGAGCGAATTGGCGGGGGTCACGGCGACCATTTCCTGATCGAACCGCACTTTGGCGATCTGAACGTGGGCGAGTTCCACCGGTGGGCGCACGGTCCCGGTCGAACTCGCACCCCGCTGCCTGGGCCGCGCAAGTCTTACCGAGTGAAGTACAAGATAATCAAAAGGAACGCCAGAATTGCAAGGCCACCTAGGAACTCCAGCAGCAACCAACCCGGGATTACTTGGGCAACACGGTCGATGAGTCCCCTATCCCTACTATTTGACTCCGCCAAAGCGTACAGTCTGAGCCGCGTGAGTGCCCAGAGCGTCACGGCGGGCACAAGAATTATGAACCCGAGATTGGAATCGGTTGTGGCCCATATTAGGGCTCCAACGGCGACCGTGAGAACGACTCCCGAAGCAATTATGAGCCCCTCATACCATTTCTTAGAGTTGGGAGCATCAGAACTCAGGAACATTTCCTACCTCCTGCCAGTGGCCTCGCTTCGCCATCATTTACAGTTTCTCTCCCCACGCCAGTGCTGCTGAGCGCTAACCCACGGAAGGTGGATCTTGACACAATTACCGTTCTTATAATATGCCGCTGTCTTGGCGGCGATCGGCAGGGCCTTGGCGAGACCGACCACACAGAGCACCGCGACCAAATGCGGTATGATTGGAACAAGAGCGAGACAAATTAACGCGAATACGCCGACGACGACCGTCGCGTTTCGCAGATTTCTCGTCTCACCGCGGTTGAAATAGATCTTGCACGAGAAAGTCCCACATCTCAATTGCCATAGCCCAGTTGGATCGACCGAGTTAACTGGATCAGCGCACACGTAGTCATAGATATTGCAACTCCCTCCCTCTGCAGGGTCTTGCTGGAGGAATCTGCCAGTTGAACCGTTGTAGGCACGGACCCCCATGAGCTGAAGCCCGCTGTTGTCATCGCGCGAGCGTTGCACTGCCCCTAAATAGTCGTAGCGGTTGTTTGTGCCCGATTCCGAAATCCCGTATTCGTCGGTTGCGGTCCAGGTGGTGGTGCCGGTTCCGAGGCCGTCGACCCAGTCGGTTTCGGTGGTGGTGGTGGTGCTGAGGATGTCGCCGTGGATGTTCGCCATTTGCACCCGTACGGTGCCGGCCTGATTGACGATCGCGCCGAGACCGGAGAATGCGCC
>JANPBJ010000272.1:0-12542 GCA_031430375.1 Acidimicrobiia bacterium | reverse complement strand
GCCACACCCGCGACATCGACGCGTTCGGCGGTATCTGGAAATCCGCGCCACGTCTCACCGGGCTCTTCCTGATCGCCACCTTCGCAGGTATCGGACTCCCGGTGTTCTCGGGCTTCGTGGGTGAGTTCCTCTCGTTGCTCGGCGCGTTCACCACGCACCGGTGGTGGGCGGTGGTTGCGACCGCGGGGGTGATCCTCGGCGCGATCTACATGCTCTGGATGTTCAAGCGGATGTTCACCGGCGTGCCCGAGGGTGAGAACGCGGAGATGGCCGACGCCAACTGGCGGGAAATGGCCGTGGTGGTGCCGCTCCTCGCGCTGTCCCTGTTCATCGGCGTCTACCCGAAGCCGGTGCTCGAGCGGGTTGAACCGACGGTGAAGTGTGTGATGCGCACGTTCGAACTCGAGACCGACATGAGCCGGCCTGAAGCGGATCGTGTCGATACCAACGACATTCGGGGTTGTCGATGATTGGCATCGCCCCACCCCCAGTTGATTGGTACGCGCTCGCACCCGTCGTGATGCTGGTGGGTGCCGGACTCCTGATCATCCTCATGCGCTCCATTGCACGCGAGCGGATCCGGACCTACGAACCCGCGCTCGTGATCGGCGTGTTCGGTCTCGCCGCCGCGGCGTTCTTCCTCGCCAAGCAGTGGAGCGTCATCATCGACGATGCGCCCTACGACGCACTCGCGAAGATGACCGCGGTCGACGGCTTCTCGGTCTTCGTCGGCGTCATCGTGGTGGTCTCGGCCACGCTGATGCTGTTCCTTTCCAGCGACTACCTCGTGCGGCGCGGCATCGAGTCTCGGCCCGAGTATGTGGCTCTCGTGTTGTTCTCGGCCGCGGGCATGTTGGCGATGGCCGGCGCCAACGATCTCATCGTGGTGTTCGTGGCGCTCGAGATTCTGTCGATCCCGCTGTACGTGCTCGCGGCGTACGACCGCCACCGCACCCGGTCACTCGAAGCGGGCATCAAGTACTTCATCCTCGGCGCGTTCTCATCGGCGATCCTGCTCTACGGCATCGCGCTCATCTACGGCGCCACCGGCACCACATCCCTTGAAGGCATCCAGTCGTTCCTCGCCACGAATGTGTTGGTGGAGGAGGCGACGTTGCTTGCGGGCCTGGTCTTGCTGCTCGTGGGACTGGCGTTCAAGGTGGCGGCGGTCCCCTTCCACATGTGGACACCTGATGTCTACGAAGGCGCGCCGAGCCCGGTCACCGCGTTCATGGCGTCGGCCACGAAGGCCGCCGGGTTCGCGGCGCTGCTGCGCATCTTGTACTCGGCGTTTTCCCAGTACCAGACCGACTGGCGAGAGTTGCTCTTCGCCCTCTCGGTGCTCACGCTGCTCGGGGGGAGTATTGGCGCGCTCCTCCAGACCGACCTCAAACGTTTGCTCGCGTACTCATCGATCGGGCACGCCGGCTACGTCTTGATTGGTGTCCAAGCCGGATCGGTCAAGGGTTTGCAATCTGCGCTCGTCTATTTGTTCGTCTACGCGTTCATGACCATCGGCGCATTCGCAGTGGTCACGCTGCTCGACGATCGCGACGATCTCCACGCGATTTCGGATCTCCAGGCCTACGGACGGCGACGGCCGGTGATGGCGGCGCTCCTCGCGTTCTTCCTCCTCGCCCAGGCCGGCATCCCGCCCACGGCGGGCTTCGTGGCCAAGTTGGGTGTCTTCGCCGCCGCGGCGGAGGCCCATTCGTATGCGTTGCTGATCGTGGGGGTCGTCACCTCGGTGATCGCCGCGTTCTTCTATCTCAAGGTCATCCTCACGATGTATGCGTCCGAAGACGAGCAGGAAGTACCCGATGCGGTCAAGACGGGCCCGGTGCATGTCGCCATCGGACTGCCGGCGGGTGTAGTGCTGTTGGTCTGCGTCGCCGCCACGATCTGGATGGGCATCTTGCCCACAATCATCATCGACTTCGCCAGGGACGCCACCCTCCTCTTGTAAGTAAATGCCACACGGCTGCGCTCGTGGTGTTGCAGAATCGCGCACATGGAACACCTGGAACTCGAACAACTCGAAGCGGGCATTCCCCATGTTCGCCAGTCGCCGTCCGACGACGGAACGCTGGAGCTGATCGTGGCGCGCCCCGCGGAGGGGGAACGTGTCGTACTCGAGACCGGAGAGTTGAACTTCGCCGAAGGGCTCAGCGGCGACACGTGGAACCAACGACCCTCGAGCCGGAGTGCCGACGGCGGGCCGCACCCCGAGATGCAGCTCAACCTCATGAACGCCCGAGCGATCGCGCTGATCGCCCAGACGCCCGACCGTTGGTCACTCGCGGGAGACCAGCTCTACGTGGATCTGGACCTCAGCGCGGCGAACCTCCCGCCCGGGACACGCCTCGCGATCGGGTCCGCGGTGATCGAGATCACCGCACAGCCCCATACCGGGTGCTCGCAGTTCAGCCAGCGCTTTGGCGCGGGAGCGAGGAAGTTCGTGAACTCTGACGTGGGCCGCGAACTCCGAATCCGGGGCATCAATGCCAGGGTCATTCAACCCGGGCCGATCGCCCGCAAGGATCGCATCACCAAGGTCTGATCCGACCCGCGAAGGCCGAGGCGCGTGTGGCGCCGAGGACCCGGGCTTCTGGTCCCGAAGAAACCGATGCGCACAGTTTGAGGCTGGAGAAAAGGCCAGACCTATACTCGCCCGGTTCCGTGTCTGGAGGGGCTCGCGTGACGGATTACTACCGGGAATACCTAGCTGTCGCTGTGCTCATCGGCGCGGGGTTGGCAATGGTTGGCGGCATGCTCGGACTGGGCAAGCTGATCCGTCCGACGCGCCCGCAGCCCCAGAAGTACGTCACGTACGAGTCGGGTTCGGATCCGGTGGGCGGTTGGGGTCAATCCAACGTCCGTTACTACGTCTACGCACTGCTCTTCGTGATGTTCGACGTGGAGGCCGTCTTCATTTTCCCGTGGGCCACCCGGGTCGAGTCCCTCGGTGTCCAAGGGCTCGTTTCCATGATCGTGTTCATCGTGATCCTGACGCTGGGCCTGGTCTACGCCTGGCGCAAGGGAGTCTTGCGATGGGCCTAGTCGAAAACGGTCTTCTCGGGAAAAAACCGCTGAAGCCGGTCACGTGGCTGCTGAACTACAGCCGCAAGTACAGCCTGTGGATGTTCCAATGGGGTCTGGCCTGCTGCGCGATCGAGATGGGTGCTGCGCTCGCCAGCCCCCGCTACGACATGATGCGCCTGGGCGTGATCCCGTTCCCGGCGAGCCCGCGCCAAGCGGACCTTGTGGTCATTTCGGGCACCGTGACCGACAAGATGGCGCCGGCGATCAAGCGGCTCTACGAGCAGATGCCGGACCCCAAGTACGTCATCTCCATGGGATCGTGTGCCAACTGCGGCGGGCCCTACTGGGATTCGTACTCGGTGACCAAAGGCATCGACCAAGTCATCCCGGTCGACATCTACGTTCCCGGCTGTCCGCCGCGCCCCGAGGCGCTCATGCAAGCGATCGTGATGCTGCAAGAGCGGATTCAGAACGAAGGTATCGGCAACGACGAGCTGGTCAAGCGGTGGCGCGGCGAGCACGTTCCGGTCGAGCGCGTACGCGCCGAGCCTGTCCCTCTCGGCACCCGGGCGTAGGGCTGATCCATGGCTGATGAGACCCTCGACGAGACGCCTGACGGGACCCCTGAGGCGGCGCCGGTCGACGACACCCCGGCCGCCGCAGCCGCGCCGGAGTCTGGCGTCGCCGCCGAAACGCCGGCCGAGGCTGCCCCGGAGATCGATCCCGAGATCGAGGCCCTCTTCGCTCGCTTCGAAGCCGCCCTTGGCGACGGCGTTCTCGACCATGCCGACATGCACGGCACTCTCGTGGTGCGGGTCCGGCCCGACGCGTGGAAGCGCGCCGCCGAGGTGGCCCGCGCCGATCTCGATTGCGACTACCTCTCGTTTATCGCCGGTATCGACTGGCTGCCCGTGCCCAAGCGCGATGGTGAGGACGGATCGGATCTCTCGGCACCGGTCCAGCCCGACACGATGACGTTCGGGGTGACCGGGTCTGACGGCCGCTTCCAGGTGTTCGGTCACGTGCAGTCCACGTCGCGGCACTGGGGTATCACGATCAAGACCGATGTGGTGGAGCCCAGCCCGATCGTCGACAGTTGGGTGCCGGTCTACCCGGGCGCCGACTGGCACGAACGCGAGTGTTGGGAGATGTACGGCATCGGTTTCGAGGGTCACCCGAAGCTCCGCCGCCTCTATCTTCCGGCCGAGTTCGAGGGTCACCCGCTGCGCAAGGACTTCGCGCTTCTCGCCCGCGAAGTGAAACCGTGGCCCGGCCTGGTGGATGTTGAGCTGATGCCCGGTGACGACACCGAAGATGAAACTGCCGACGCCACCGCCGAGGCCGGCGCGTGACCTCCACCGAGACTCCGAACTTCGAGGTCGACCCGTCGTTGTATCGCCACCTCGCCGACTCAGCGGTGAACGTGGAACTCGACACCGGCGACATGATCCTGAACCTGGGGCCGCAACACCCGGCCACCCACGGCACCTTGCGGCTCGTGGTGCGTCTCGACGGCGAGCGAGTCGTCGCCGCCGATCCGGTCATCGGTTACATGCACCGCGGGTACGAGAAGCTCAGCGAGTTCCGGACCTATCCGCAGATCACCACGCTGATCAACCGGATCGACTGGCTTTCGAGCTTCGCGAACGAGGTTCCGTTCGTGCACGGTGCCGAGGTGATCATGGGGATCGAGGCCCCGCCCCGTGCGCAGTGGATTCGCACGATCCTTACTGAGCTCAGCCGTATCGCCACCATCTATCTGTTCCTCGGTGAGATGGGCCTCCAGGTGGGAGCGCTCACGCCTGCGTTCTGGGGTTTCCGTGATCGGGAGCATGTCCTCAACCTCATCGAGGCGGCCACGGGCGGACGGTTCCATCCCAACTTCAATCGCATCGGCGGCGTGAAGGAAGACCTCCCGTGGGGTTGGATCGCCGATTGTCGCGATGCGATGAAGCGCATTCTCGACGGGTGCGACGACTTCGAAGATGTGCTCGTCGGCAACGAGATCTTCGTTGCCCGCACGCGCGGCATCGGCATCATTCCCGGTGAGCTCGGCGCGGCCTACGGCGTCTCGGGCGCCAACCTGCGCGCCTCGGGCATCGACTGGGACCTGCGCCGCGACGGCAAGCCGTATCTTGCCTACCCGGAACTCGATTTCAAGGTCTGGACCCACTCCGACGGAGATTCATTCGCCCGGTACTGGGTTCGTCTCCAAGAGACCCGCGAGTCCGCGCGCATGGTGTTGCAACTACTCGATGGTCTTCCGGCCGGTCCGATCATGGCCAAGGTCCCGCGCATCATCAAGGTGCCAGCGGGCGAGGTGTGGGCCGAGGTCGAGAATCCGCTCGGCCAGATGGGGTACCACATCATCTCGAAGGGTGCCACGGGACCGTTTCGGGTGAAGATCCGTTCGGCGTCATTTTCGAACGTCTCGATCCTGCCGTGGCTGCTGCGCGGCGTTTACGTTCCCGACGTCATCACCATCTTGGGCAGCCTGTACTTCATCCTCGGAGACATCGACCGCTAATGGGCCACACCGAGCGCAGCCAGGACCACGCGGCTCGTCCCGCGACGCGAAGCGGAGCGTCATAGTGTCGATGCTCGCGCTCGAAATCGGATGGGGGACCACGCTCGCGATCAAGACCTTGCTGGTCCTGATGATCATTCCGCTTGGTGCGCTCATCCTCGGCTACACGTTTCTGCTCAAGATGATGAGCCACATGCAGAGCCGGCTCGGTCCGATGGACCCCGGAGGTTTCCACGGCTGGTTCCAGCTCGTGGGTGACGGCATCAAGTTCCTCCAGAAGGAGGACATCATGCCCGCGGAGGCGGACCGGCGCGTGTTCGCGATGGCGCCCGCGATCGTGGTCATCTCCACGTTCCTCATCTTCCTCGTCGTCCCCACCGGCCCGCGTCTCGTGGTCAAAGACCTCGACGTCGGCGTGTTCTACGCGCTCGCGGTCTCGAGCCTCTCGGTCATCGGCGTCCTCATGGCCGGGTGGGCCAGCGCCAACAAATTCGCGCTCATCGGCGCGTTGCGTGCCGCGGCGCAGTTGATTGCCTACGAGTTGCCGCTGCTCCTCGCTGTAGTTGGTGTGGTGATCCAGGCGGAGACGATGAGCTTGCAAGGCATCGTCGGGGCGCAGGCCGACGGTTCCATCTTCGGCATCGACTTCTTGGGAAATCCCTTCATCCTCACGCAGTTTGTGGGCTTCTTCTTGTTCCTTGTCGCCGCGCAGGCGGAGCTCACGCAGACTCCGTTCGACATGCCCGTGGCCGAGTCCGAACTCGTCGCCGGATACATGGTGGAGTACACCGGTTTCCGGTTCCTGTTCTTCTTCATTGGCGAGTTCGGTACCGCGTTCGCCTTTGCCGCACTCGCCGCCACGCTGTTCCTCGGCGGCTGGGCGATCCCCGGTGTGACCGGCGGCCTGGCCGATCTGCTCGGGCCGGTGGTGCTCTTCGTGAAGCTGATGGGCGTGGCCTTCCTGATGTTCTGGGTGCGCTTCACCTACCCCCGGCTTCGAGAAGATCAGCTCCAGGCCCTCGCGTGGAAGTACCTCATCCCCATCGGCCTCCTCAACATCATCGCGACCGCGATCATCAAGGTGGCGGTGAACTGATGGCCGCATTCAAGAAGCCCAAGCTTCCCGGCGTGCTCACCGGTCTCGGCGTGACCTTCCGCACGATGATGGAAGGCGCGGTCACCGTCCAGTACCCGCACGAGCGCGAAGAGCCGCCCACCCGCGCGCGTGGCGTGATCGCACTCAAGGAAGAGAACTGCACCGCGTGCATGTTGTGCGGTCGGCAGTGCCCCGACTGGTGCATCTATATCGAGGGCCACAAGGAGCTGCGCCCACCGCGCCGCGAGGGTGGCAAGCCGCGCAGCGTCAACATCCTCGACCGGTTCGACATCGACTACGGCCTCTGTATGTACTGCGGGATCTGCGTGGAGGTCTGCCCGTTCGACGCGTTGTTCTGGAGCCCCGAGTACGAGTACTCCGAGCCGCGGATCGCGGAACTGCTCCACGACAAAGCCAAGCTCGGCGAGTGGATGGACTCTGTCCCCGAGCCCGAACAACTCGAACTCGGCGCCGAACCAGTCAAGGCCAAGAAATGATGTTGGACGGAACCACCACCTTGCGCCCTCCCGTGCTGGAGCGCAGCGGAGGCACACAGCCAAGCGAACGCCCGCGGCCGCTCCCATCGAGTGGACCGCGACTGGATGTCCTCGCTACGACCGCCTGTTCGCGGCCGCAGAGAGGGAGGCCATAGTGCTGGTTCAGAACATCTTCTTCTGGGTGCTCGCGGCCGCGATGGTTGGCGCCGCGATCGGTGTGGTGCGCTCACAAAACGTGGTGCACGCGGCCCTGAATCTCGTGGTGGTGATGGCGGGTGCGGCGGCGCAGTACATCCTGTTGGCCGCGGAGTTCGTGGCCTGGGTGCAGGTCATTATTTACATCGGCGCAGTGATCATCCTCTTCCTCTTCGGGATCATGCTCACGCGCGCACCGATGCACGGCGACACCAACCTCGACAACGACCAACGCTGGCCTGCCGCGATCGTGGGAACGTTTCTCGCGGGTGTGCTCGGCACGCTGCTCGTCCAAGCCTTCGGCGACAAGAAGATCGTGATCAGCGGTGCGAAAGGCGAAGACCTGCTGAAAGTCGGCCGGGCCGGCAAACTCGCCGACGTCATCTTCACGAGCTACGTCGTCCCGTTCGAGATTGTCTCGCTCCTGCTGCTGGCTGCGCTCGTGGGCGCGGTTGTGATTGCGCGGAGGGACTGACGTGATTCTCAATCAGTTCCTGATACTCGCCGCGGTGCTGTTTTGCATCGGTGTCTATGGCGTGCTCGCCCGGCGCAACGGTGTGCTCGTGCTCATGAGCGTGGAACTCATGCTCAACGCGGTGAACATCAACTTGATCGCGTTCTCGGCGTACTTACGCTCCACCGCCGGTGACGTCTTCGCGCTCTTCGTCATCACGATCGCGGCGGCCGAAGTGGGTGTCGGTCTGGCGATCGTCCTGCTCATCTACCGCAACCTCCACAGCCCCGACCTCGACCGCGTCGAACAGCTGAAGGGTTAGGGGAACCGTGCTCGACTACGCCTGGATCATCCCGGTCATCCCGGTCGTGTCCTTCTTGTTGATTCTGTTCTTCGGCAAGAAGATGCCGAAGGGTGGATCCGAGATCGGCATCGTCGCCGTCGGCTCCTCGTTCGTGCTGTCCTGCATCACCGCGGTCCAATGGTTCCAGCGGGTGGAGGACGCGTCCGGCGCGCACGGGACCGAAGCGATCAAGGCATTCGGCAAGGGCCTCCTCAGCGCCGGTGAGGAGCACGTGATTGTCGAGCCGGTGATCCACACGATCACCTGGTGGCGCAACGGTGCGCTCGACTTCAGTGTGGGGACCCAGATCGACGGTCTCGCGGTGATGATGCTGTTCGTCGTCACGCTCATCTCGCTGCTCGTGCACATCTACTCCACCGCCTACATGCACGACGACCGGCGGTTCACCTACTTCTACGCCGCGTTGAGCCTCTTCACCGCCTCAATGCTCACGTTGGTGGTGGCCTCCAACACGTTGCAGCTGTTGGTCGGTTGGGAGCTCGTGGGCCTCTGCTCGTTCATGCTCATCGGCCATTGGTGGGAGGAACAGGACAACACGAACGCCGCGTTGAA
The DNA here is from genome assembly GCA_031430375.1 of Acidimicrobiia bacterium. GTDB lineage: Bacteria > Actinomycetota > Acidimicrobiia > IMCC26256 > JAENVU01 > JAENVU01. Next base: position 3,815 of record JANPBJ010000272.1, on the reverse strand, counting down.
AGCGTTCCTGACCACGCGCACTGGCGACATCGGTCTGATGATCGGTGTGATCGTCACGTTCTTCGCCGCCGGCCAGACCTTCGACATCGTCGCGGTGAACGAAGCCGCGCTGGCAGGCGAGGGTGGACACACGATCTGGGTAGTGGGTGCCTCGTGCCTGTTGCTCGCAATCATCGGCAAGAGCGGCCAGTTCCCGCTCCACACCTGGTTGCCGGACGCGATGGCCGGACCCACGCCGGTCTCGGCGCTGATCCATGCCGCCACGATGGTCGTTGCCGGTGTGTACCTGGGCGCTCGCCTCTACGGAGTGTTCTGGCAGGGCTTCTCGATCGATGCCGGTGGGGTCAACGCGATGGCGATCGTGGGTGGGATCACCATCCTGATCGGGGCCGCGCTGGCGTTCGTGCAGAACGACATCAAGAAGGTGTTGGCGTACTCCACGATCAGTCAGCTCGGCTACATGGTCATGGGACTCGGCGTGGGGGCCTGGGTCGGCGCCGTGTTCCACCTCTTCACCCATGCGTTCTTCAAAGCGCTGCTCTTCCTCGGCGCGGGATCGGTGAGCCACTCGGGGTCGCATCACTCCTTCGATATGAAGAAAGACATGGGCGGGCTCCGCAAGTTCATGCCGGTCACGTTCGCCACCTTCATGATCGGGTCGGTGGCGCTCGCGGGAATCTTCCCGCTGGCCGGGTTCTGGTCCAAGGACGAGATTCTCGCCGTGGCCGGTCAGGGCGGATTCGAGATCTTCATGGTCGTCGGTCTCGTCGGCGCCTTGCTCACCGCGGCCTACATGACGCGCTGCGTGTACCTCACCTTCTTCGGTGAGTATCGCGGCCATCATCATCCGCACGAGTCGCCGAAAGCGATCACGATTCCTCTGATCGTGCTCGCCGGCTTCAGCGTCATCGCCGGTTTGGCCAACGCCGCGCCCGCCGGCATCGAGAAATTCCTCGAGTACGTCGAGCCCCGCACTGCGTTCCCGGAGGGAATCCTCGTTCCCGAGTTCGATTACCTCCTTGCATTCATCTCGGTCGGCCTCGCGTTGACTTCGATCGTGGTGGCGTGGGTGTTCTGGACCGAGAAGCGCCAGTTCGGTCTCGCCGGACTCACCGAGCGGAGTGGTACGGCCAAGGCCGGGCACACGTTCCTCCTCAACAAGTACTACCTGGATCACCTGTACACCGATGTCATCGTGGGCGGCATCAAGGGCCCCATCGCGCGGGCGTCGTATTGGGTGAACATGAATGTGATCGACGGTGTGATCAACGCCGTCGGCCGCGGCTCGACCGGACTCGGTCGGGTTGTCTACAAGTACGTCGACCAAGGTGCGGTCGACGGTACGGTCAATGCCATAGCACGGGAAACGGATCAAGCCGGTGGCTTGTTGCGTCCTTTGCAGTCGGGTCGCGTGCAGCGCTATGCGCTCATGCTCTTTGCCGCGGTAGGGCTCATCGCCCTCGCGCTCGCCATCTTCGGTTAGGGGAAGACGAGAATGAACTGGTTCCATGAATGGGCACTGACACTGGCGATCTTTTTGCCTGCGGTCGGGCTCGTGATCGTCATGATGGTGCCCAAAGCCGAGGAAGGCTTGGCCAAGGTCGTGGCGTTGGGCACGAGCCTCGTCACGCTCGCAGTTGGGATCGGCATCCTCGTCGAGTTCAACTACGAGAAGGCGGGCACACTGCAGTTCGGTGTGAACGAGTCCTGGATCAAGGTGATCAGTGCTCGCTACCACCTCGGCTTGGATGGCATCTCACTGCCGATGCTCATCCTCTCGATGTTCATCACGGTGCTGTGCATCATCTACTCCTGGAACCATTTCCCGGAGCCGCACAACGTGAAGGGCTTCCTCGCGCTGATCCTCCTGCTCGAGGTCGGCATGAACGGCACGTTCCTCGCCGAAGACCTGATCCTCTTCTTCATCTTCTTCGAGATCGTCTTGCTTCCGATGTTCTTCATGATCGGTGTGTGGGGTGGGCCGAACCGCGAGTACGCGTCGATCAAGTTCTTCCTCTTCACGTTGTTCGGCTCGGCGCTGATGCTCTTGGGCTTTCTGGCGCTGTACTTCTTGCAGGGCACGTTCCAGATCCCGGCACTCGCGAAGATGGGCGATGGCAACCTCGCCGAGTCCACGCGGATCTTGATCTTCGGTGGGCTGTTCCTCGGCTTCGCAATCAAGGTGCCGATGTTCCCGTTCCATACGTGGCTGCCGGACGCACACACCGAAGCGCCCACCGTAGGTTCGGTGTTGTTGGCCGCGATCCTGCTGAAGCTCGGCACCTACGGATTCATCCGGATCGCGATCCCGATCCTGCCGAACGCGGCCAAGGAGTGGGCCCCGTGGATCGGGCTGCTCGCGGTGATCGGCATCATCTACGGCGCGCTGTGTTGTCTGGCCCAGACCGACATGAAGCGCCTCATCGCGTTCTCGTCCGTCGCGCACATGGGGTTCGTGATGCTCGGCATCGCCACGCTCACCGACTTTGGGATCAATGCTGCGATCTTCGGCATGGTCGCGCACGGTCTCATTACCGGCATGCTGTTCTTCATCGGCGGGTCGGTGCAGCACACCTTCCACACCCGGGAGATGAGCCGTCTCGGTGGTCTCCTCACCCAAGCGCCGAAGATGGGCTGGATTCTCGGTTTCTGCGTGATGGCATCGTTGGGCCTGCCCGGCCTCGCCGGATTCTGGGGTGAGTTCCCGGCGGTCCTGTCCGCGTATCAACCGGCACCCGGACTCTCCGAAGCCTTGTTCCGGGGTTACATGGTCGTGGCCGCCATCGGTACCGTCCTGGCCGCGGGCTACCTGCTGTGGATGTTCCAACGAGTGGCGTTCGGCGAGCCGAAGGCCGAGTTCGCCGACATGAACGTGCCCGATGTTTCCACCTACGAGTGGCTGGCGTGGACCCCGATCCTGTTACTTATCGTGGCGCTCGGTATCTACCCGGACATCATTTTCTCGCTCACCAGCGACGGCGCCACGCATATCGCGAACCTCGTCAAGGCTGCTGGAGGCTGACGTGAGCAACGCCGGGCCAGGAGGGGAAAGCACGAGCGACGCCGCACGGCGATCCGATTTGGCGCGGCTCCGGCGGAGCGGTGCCCGACCGGCCCGGCCCGCAGGGCCAAGAGGGGAAAGCACGTGAATCCGGGTTGGGATTTCCACGCGATCGCGCCGCTGATCATTCTTTCGGCCACGATCGTGGTGGTGCTGATTGCCGACTTCTTCTTCGAGTATCGGGGTCGGTTCAAGACCCAGCAGATCGCCAGCCTCGGCGTGCTCGCGGCGATGATCCCGATCATCACGCTGGCGGTGGACGGCGGTACCCGGTCGATGTTCGGTGGCGGGTTCGTGGTGGACCCGTACTCGCTCGTGTTCCAAGGGTTCTTCCTGGCCGCGGCGTATGTGAGCATGTTGGTGTCGGTTGATTACATCGGCGACGGTGACTACTACCAAGGCGAGTTCTACGTCCTGTTGCTTACGTCGGTGCTCGGCATGGTGGTGATGGCGAGTTCGCGTGATCTCATTTCGATCTTCGTCGCGCTCGAGACGATCTCGATCCCCACCTTTGTCCTCGCCGGGTGGCGCAAGCACGATCCGAAGTCGAACGAAGCAGCCATCAAGTACTACCTGATCGGCGTGATGTCCTCCGCGGTGATGCTCTATGGGATGTCACTGGTATTCGGCTTCACCGGGTCCACGTTGCTCAGCGAGATCGCGGCCAAGGTGGGCGCGATCGACGAGCCGTTGCTCCTCGTGGCCGGGTTTCTCACGATCGTCGGGTTCGCGTTCAAGGTGAGCGCGGTGCCGT
>JANPBJ010000271.1:0-3309 GCA_031430375.1 Acidimicrobiia bacterium | reverse complement strand
CGTCAGATGCGATGCGTACGAGACCGTTTGCCAGAGTCGGCCCGGATCACCGGATGACAGCCCCAACGGGGGCCCGACCAGGCCACAAGACTACACCCAGGCACCGAACGGACGCTCTTCGCCGCCGCGGAGCGCTTTCGGTGGAACGGAAAAGTCAGCCGGTCCAGCCGCGCCCGGGGGCGTTGCGCACATCCTCGGTTTCGTCGCGGCGGGAGTAGTCATCCTCGAGGCGGTACGTCGTGCCGATCTCCGGTGTCGACACCTCGAGGATGTCGCAGTCGGTGAGGCCCACCAATCGATGCCGTTGGCCGATCGCACACGAGTAGCCGAGCCCCGGCTCGAGCTCGGTCTCGACCAGTTCGCCGGTGCCGTCGTCCCAGACCACCGTGGCCCGGCCGCTGATGAGGAACCAGGACTCCAACTTCTCGTCGTGCAGTTGGAGCGACAGCCGCTTGCCTGCGAGAACGTGCAGGACCTTGCCCACGTACGCCCTGTCGCCTGGCGTCCAATGGATCTCCCACCCCCATGGCTTCTCGACGCGACGCGCATCGCCAACCGTCGTGAATGTGGTGGGGTCGGCGTCGAACGGAAGCTCGGTCACTCATTCAGCTTCGCGCCAGGGCGTCCTTCAGTGTGGCGATCGCGGGGATCGGACCGGGATCGACGTCGTTGTCGAGGGCGAGGTAACAGCTCACCCAGTCGCCGAGGTACATGAGGTCGAGCAAGTGCGCGAGCCGGCCGTCGCCTTCGGAGCGAACCTCGATCACACGGGTCACGCACTCTTCGATCTGGGCGCGCACGCCGGCAAAGCGCGGTTCGAGGCGATCGTGTTCGAAGCCGTGGCGCAGCTCGATCAAGGTGAGCAGTTGACGCGTGACGTCGCCATGTTGACCGAAGCCGCAGATCTCGTTGTGGTCCAACTCCGGGTGCGTGTTCCAGAATGCGGGGGCCTTCGCGTTCTCGTTGATGTCGGCCTTCCACCGCAAGGCCGCCACCGCGCCAAGCGCTCCGCCTCCGTAGATGAGCGGAATCGTGCGCCCGATCTTGCGTGCGATCTCGCGCGCGGGATTAGCGCCGGCGAGCACACCGGGTGCGCACTGATCACGGCGCCGAGTGAGTTGGTCCTGCGCGCCCACGAGCAGCGCGTGCGCGTTCGGCAGCATCCCCATCCGAAAGAGCGTCACGAAAAGTGGGGCGACCAAGGCGCCGAGCGCGGCGCGCGGCATGTAGCCCGGCGGACACGCCACATGTTGGCCACCGCGGCTCGTGACCAGCTCGGCCAACGCTCCCCCGCTCGCAATCGCGATCACCCGCGCGCCGGCATCGAGCGCGCCGGTGGTCATCGAGAGCGTCTCTTCGGTCCCGCCCGAGTACGACACCGCGAACGCGAGAGTGTGCGGGCCGACGAACGCAGGCGTGCGGTACTGCTTCAAGACGGTGACCGGGACGGGCAAGGTGCCGTTACACACCGCGCCCAGGACGTCGCCGGAAATCCCCGAACCACCCATTCCCATCACCACGATGTTCTGAATGTCGTCCGCCATCGGGAGCGCGTCGGCGGAGAGCGCGACTGCTGCCGCCTCATGCGCCGAGGTCAGCTGTTCCGGAAGCCCTGCGACCGCGTCGAGGAACCCGAGCGAGTCATTCGTCACCACTGCTCGTCCGGCTTCGTCACTACTGCTCGTCCGGCTTCGTTCGGCCATGTCGGCTCGTCCGGCTTCGTTCGCAGATCGCGGAACTGTCCGGGCCGTGTCGAGCCGAGACGCCTCCCGAGCTGCTCGCTTCGCTCGGTGATCACCGGGCGCAGATCCTGAAGTCGGCGGGTCACGCGTCGAAGGTGGGGCGAATGTTCTCGGCTCCCGCCTTCGCCATCAGCCGTTCGTGCTCGGGGTCGCTCACGGTTTCGGCTTCATCGATCAACATGATCGGAATGTCATCGCGGATGGTGTACCGGCGCTTCAGCCGGGGGTTATAGAGCGAACTCTCGTTCTCGAAGTACAGCAGTGCACCCTTGTCTTCGGGGCACGCCAGGATTTCGAGTAGCTGTGAATCGAGGGCCACGATCTTCTCCTACGACTGGGCTCGGATGAGCGTGAGTACTTCCTCGGTGTGAGCATCGCACGCGCCACGGTCGGCCGCCTCGAGGTTGAGGCGCAGCAGTGGCTCGGTATTACTCGGGCGCAAGTTGAACCACCAGGCATCAAGATCCACCGTGAGACCGTCGAGCCGGTCCTGGGTGGCATCAGCATTCGTTGCGAAATGCTCGGCGACGGCCTCGATCACTGCCAGCGGATCCGCGACCGTCGTGTTGATCTCACCCGATGCTGCATACCGCTCAAAGGGCTTACGCAACTCCGAGAGCGGAACCCCGGCGACCGACACTGCTTCAAGCACGACCATCGCGGCGATCGAACCGGAATCGGCGCGCCAGTTGTCGCGGAAGTAGTAGTGCGCGGAATGTTCGCCACCAAAGATCGCATCGCTCTCGGCCATAACCTGCTTGATGAAAGAGTGGCCCACCCGGGAGCGCAGCGGCTCACCACCGCACTCGCGGATGACCTCGGGCACGGTCTTCGAACAAATCAGGTTGTGCACCACCGTGCCGCCCGGCGTGCGAGCCAACATCGCCTGCGCCACGATCGCCGTGGTGATCGAACCGGAGACAGGCACTCCCAGATCGTCGACCAGAAACACGCGGTCCGCGTCGCCATCGAACGCGAGTCCGATATCCGCGCCGGTCTCGAGCACCAACTCCTGAAGCGAGACCAGGTTCTCGGGTTGGATCGGATCCGCGGGGTGATTCGGAAACGTACCGTCGAGCTCTCCGAACAGCACCGTGAGGTCGAACGGGAGCCCGGCAAAGACCTCCGGAACCACGAGCCCGCCCATGCCATTCGCGGTATCGGCCACGATCTTGAGCGGGCGCAGCACCGAGACGTCGGCGAAGGAACGAACGTGGGCACCAAAGTCCGCGAGCAGGTTTCGTTCGGTGACCTGGCCGCTCTCCTCGGCTCGCTCCAACAATCCGGCCGCGACCGCGTCCTTGATTTGGCCCAACCCGGTCTCCTCGCCCACGGGCGCAGCACCGGCGCGGCACAACTTCACGCCGTTGTACTTGGCTGGGTTATGGCTGGCCGTGAACATCGCGCCGGGCGCATCGAGGGTTCCCGACGCGAAGTACACGAGGTCGGTGGACGCCAGCCCGACATCGACCACATCGGCACCGGCCATCGTGGCACCCTCGATGAAGGCGCGGCTGAGCGGGATGGACGACGGTCGCATGTCGTAGCCGACCACGACGGTCGACGC
>JANPBJ010000270.1:0-3088 GCA_031430375.1 Acidimicrobiia bacterium | reverse complement strand
TGGAAAGGATAGGCCGCAATATTGATTTGCGCCTTTTGGGGTGACGGTTTTGATGGTCAGCGTTGATTTTGGAAATTTTTCGGCATAGAAAAAATCATCCGATTTCAAATGTCCGACCAATTTTTGACCCCATTCGCCTTGCGTATCTTGGCAATCAATCGTCGTCATGTCCACATTGAATGTGCCGCCCATGGCGTGGGTCGGTCGCACCGAGGTTGGTCCTGGCATCGAGATCGACGCCCAGACCACGATCGTGTGGGAACACTACAGCGGCATCCGCGGCGTGTGGGACATCACCCTCGCGATCTACATGTACCTGCGGTCCGACTACTACACGAACGACGAACGGTGGGAAGTGACTGGCCGCAACGGGTACGCGCGGGTGAACCGCTGCACCGGCCGCGGGATCCAACAGCCGAGTCTCGAGGTGTACGCCGACGGCGAGATGCGCTCTTACCACGCCCTCGATGACGACTGGGCCAGCAGCTTCCGCGACTCCGGACGCCACTGGTTACGGTGGCTTCACACTGGCGAAGGCCCACTGTTGTGGAGCGCGGAGGAGGCCGTCGACGTGTTGCGGTTCGCGCTCGCCGCCTACGCGAGCAGCGAAACCCACGGCAGCGGCGTCGACCCCGCTTCCGTCGGAGAGGGATGGCCGGCGGCTTAGGACGGCGGCGCGAACTTGAGGGTGACGAGCTCGAACGGTCGCAGGTCGAGCTCCACGCCTCCGTTCGTGTGCGGCACTGCCGTGTGATCGCGTTCGAGAACATCGACTCGGGTCGCCGAAGTGAACGGGAGCGCGCCTGCGTTCCCGGCGCGTGCCGGCCGGGCTCGACCCGTCGAGTGTGCTGCATCCCACCGGAACCGGCGCGCTACGGGGTCGGATCAAGGATCCAGCTCGGCGGAGCTCTCTCGCCAGGGTCCGTTGATGCACTCCGAACTCGCTCGCCACGATTGCGAGCGACGCGCCCTGCTCGTAGCGTGCGGCGGCGCGAGGGCGACCGACTCGTTGGTCATCTTGCGGACCACGCGCCGTCGCGTGATGCCAGCCTGGTCGAGGTGGTGGATCACCGTCGTTCGGTGCAGGTGATATCTGCGACCGGCGAGATCGTTGATCGAGGCACCCTCGCGGTAGTGCTGGATCAGCTGTTCGATCTCGGCTCGGGACAGCCGTCGTTGCACAGGGTTTGAAAGCCGAAGGTCGACCAGCAGTTGGCAGCGCCCAGGCAGACGGCCGGCCAGCGGCGCCATCCCGATCCCTGGCGCAGAGATGCCGTTGAGGAACGACACCGGGTCGCCGACGCCCGACTCGAGGAGACGCACCCGCACGGGCGGCGACGCGATGTCGACCCAACGCCCCTTCACGTCGAGTCCATTCGCCGCCGCAACACGCCCCTCGGTCGCCCGCAACCTGGTCTCGATACCCATCCGCGCGATGGATCCTACGCCGATCGCGGCGATCGGTCGTCTTGCATCGCATGTCTCAAGACCGCGGCCGCTCCTCACTGCCGATCTGCTCGCTGGCTCGAGGAACATCGGTGACTCTGGCGTGTGGCTACGTCTCGTCGCCCCGAACCGGGACTATTGGGGTTGCGCGATGGATGGCAAGCAATTCAGGTCGTCCGTCTGCGTCTGTCTCGAGCAGCGAGGCGGAGCGCCCACCCAGCACCCGAATCAACCTGCCCGGGCAATACAACTAGCTCGGGGCGCCAGCGGGCTTGCGCAGCATTGGCCACATCGGTGGCGACGCGCCCGCCTGGATCACACCAAGCTCTTCAAAGCTGTGGCGCTCGTAGAGCGCCTTGTTGCGCGGGGTCGTGGCCTCGAGATAAACGGGCAACCCATCGCTATCGCACAACTCGAGTGCATGCCGGAGCAGCGCCGAGCCGTAGCCGCGACTCTGACTTGTGACGTCGACGCCCATCAGCGGCAGGTACCAGTGCTCCTGGGTGGGGTGGAACTCGCCCATCTGGTCCAAGAACGCGAAGACTTCGTCCTGTTCCGCGTCCGGTACACCCTCGGCAAGGACCTCGCTCATCGTTTCTTCGTCCGATCCTCGTCGATGTCGACGACCGTCGGCGAGCACATGGACCCGACCAGGTCCGTGAACAACACAGTTACGTCTGCGTCGCCAACGCGTACCGTGTCCTCGTCTGCGAAGCGACAGATCCTAGGTTGAAGCGCCCAGACCGGCCGGGGGGTGTCCCGGTCACGCTCCAGACAATGCCGAACCGTACGGCACGGGAACCGGTTGGGGACGGCCCTGGTCGCGCTCGAGCCCCGTCCAACGGGTCCGGTGACCGTCAACGGTGCCACCCACGCCGGGGTCGAATCAATGCTCCCGCTCGCCGGAGCTCGCTCGCCAGGGTTCGTTGGTGGACTCCGAACTGGCTTGCCACGACCGCGAGTGACGCGCCCTCCTCGTACCGCGCCGCGGCCCGCGCCACGGACTCGTCGGTCAGCTTGCGGACCACGCGCCGTCGCGCGATACCAGCCTGGTTGAGGTGGTGGATGACGGTGGTCCGGTGAACTTCGTAGAGACGGGCAAGTCCGTCGATCGACGCACCCTCTCGGTACCGGACGATTAGCGCTTCGATCTCCGCTCGGGAGAGCCGGCGTTGCACAGGGTTTGAAAGCCGTCGCTTTTCCTCCGGCACTGCGTCTCTGGATGGATCCGAAGCCCGATTCGGGCCGTCGTCAGGGGTGTCTCGCGTGCCTTTCGACGTACGCGACCCCTGTCCCACAAGGGTTTTCAGCGGTCTCGCAGGGTTTGAAAGCTGTCCCTCGAGGTCCACCCGTTGTCAGAAACACAATGTTTGCCCAGGCCAGGTGGCGTTTCGCGTGTCCGATCGCTCGGACGCGTTCGTTCTTGTGCAAACTCTTGGCGGAACTCGATGCCGCCTATGTTGCGACGTCACGGATGGGTGCGTCGCCCCGTCCTCGCCTATTGACCCCGGCGCGCCACGTCGGCATCCGGCTACGACGGGGCGTCATCCGAAGGGCGTTCGCCGAGAAGTCGGGCCATGACGGAGCGTCGGCCCGGCCACGCTTCATAGAGCACGTCGGGCGCGATCCGGCGGGCGGCGTA
>JANPBJ010000269.1:0-26882 GCA_031430375.1 Acidimicrobiia bacterium | reverse complement strand
CCAGACCGGGATGAACGTGGCCACGCCGACGACACCAGAGAGCGACCGTACCGACGCGTTGCCCGTCCCGAACAGGCGCATCCACGCGTGCAGGAGGTAGTAGTAAAGCGGCGGCGCGCCGTCATGGCGGAGCGCGGTCGGGATCTGATCCAGGGGAAGCCTGGCGATGTTGACGGACAGCACTTCGTCGGCCCAGAGATCCGATTGGGCCACGAATCGCAACACAACGCCGAGCACGAGAATCCCAGTGACACCCAGGATCAAAACCGGGGAATCGTGCCGGGCTCGGGCGCCGCTCACGCGTCCCGCCCCCGGAAGGTCTGCGACACCGGAATCGGCGCGGCGTCGACCCGAAACTCCCACGCCCATCGGTCAAGGGTAGCCGCGGTCGATGTCAGTGGCGTCCACGCCATGGCGTCGCTTCCGCAGTTGCCGCACTGGCCATCGCGTCGGCATATGCCCTCTCGATCGCCACGAGGTGGGCGCGCCAATCGGTGGGAACTGTCTCTGGCGTCGCGCGGAATCCATCGGGATTCGATGCGAACGTTGTCAGCGCCGCCGCGAGAGCGTTTTGATCATTTGGAGGAACCAGCAGCGGTTCGCTTGTCGGGGCGATCAGCTCGGGGATACCTCCCACCCGCGTGCCAATCACCGCGAGACCGCGAGCCCGTGCCTCGTTGACCACAAGTGGCGCAGGGTCCTGCCACAGCGATGGCACCACCAAGGCATCGAGCTCGGCGAACAGCGCGTCTTTCGCCGCGGCGTTCACCCATCCGCGGTACTCCACGCGTGAGTCCGCGGCAGCGGCGGCTCGGACGGCGGTCTCCTCGGCGCCGCGACCCGCGATCACGAGCCGCGCGCGTCCGAGCGTGGAGTCATGCACCGAACCTCCGGCCGCCAAGTCTCCATCGACGCCGTATCCATCGACGCCCACCCGGCCGAACGCGGCCAGGTCGAACGCGGCCAACAACGTGAGGATCCCCTTGTCGCGTCCCAGCCGGCCGAAATACCCGAAGGTGATGGGAGCACCGGGCGTTCGATTCGCCTTTTCTGGGTGGGGGTCCTCCACTGGGTTGTACACCACTCGGGTCCGACCCCGCATCCACGCCACGTGAGCCAGGTGAGGACGCGCCACAGCTTCAGATACCGCGATCACTACGTCGGGTGCGTGTCGTGCAATTTGATGGTTCCGCATGCCGCCAATCGCGCGACACGACGCACACAGCGTCACGCACACCGTTCCGTCGCGCTGCACCATCGAGTTGCGCTGACACACCAACCAATAGTCGTGCAGCGTGTGAACGTGTCCGATCCGACGGCGGCCCGGCGCAGTGAGCGCAGCCGCGCTCATCCCCTGCACCACGTGGCTATGTACGACATCAGGACGAAACTCATCGAGCGCACGTTCCATAACCCGACGCGTGTCGGGGCGCCCGATATCCGATGCGTGGAAGAGGGCGCGGCGCAGGGCGGGCTGACGCTCATACTCGCGGATCGGGTATGGCCACGAGGGAATCTGCGCGACCACGTCGTCGCCTTCTACGCCCAGCGTCACGACCCCGACCACATGGCCGGCGGCCCGCAACCGTTGAGTCAGCGCTGCGCCGTATTGCTCGGCGCCACCCAGAACCTCGGGTGGCCAAAGACTTGAGACCATCAAGACACGCATGAGGAGGCCGTAGGCTAACGGCCCCGATCCCCACCGGAGACCACCAATCCCCGTGCGTTCGCCACTGCAGGTCGGCTTCCTGGCCGACACCCTCGACCACCCAGGTGGCATCGGTCGCTACGTGCGCGAGGTGCTCGGTGCACTGGGCCGACGTTCCGACGTTCGCGTCACGGTGCTCGCCCCCCGACCCTCGGCCGATCTGGCGCGATCACTCGCAGGTCCGGCGCTGCAGGAAATCGTGGTCCCGCCCCGAACCGATCAGGTCTCGCTGGCGCTCTGGGATCGGTACCGAGCGGGGCGGGCGTTCGCCGCGGCGGGTGCCGAGGTGATCATCGGCTGCAAACACCTCGTTCCTCACACCCGACGTCCCACCCTTCTCGTGGTCCACGATGTCCTCACCATCACCCGAGCCCACGAGAACGCGTTCACGAAACGACTACTCCTTCCCGCGCAGTATCGGAGTTCGTTGACTTCGGCATCCCGACTCGTGGCGGTGAGCGCAGCAACCAAGACCCGCCTCGGAGCATTGGATCGACGGTGGAGCGCGAAATGTGATGTCATCGCCAACGGGATGAGCGCGCACCTGATCGATGCCAAGCCGGAGCGGCCAGCGTCACTCGACGACCGCGACTTCGCGTTGGTGGTGGGCGATCTCTCACCCCGGAAGAACCTGGCGCTCCTCACACGGCTGTGGGCCACCACAATGCCGGGCGACCTGACCCTCGTCGTCGTCGGACCGGATCGGGGCACCAATACGCCCATACGTCGTGATCTGCTGGAACTCGAACGATCGGGCCGCGTGGTGTGGATCCGCGACGCGGAGGACGCCGCGCTGCGCTGGTGCTACGAGCACGCCCGCGTCGTGCTGTTCCCAACCTTTGAAGAAGGATTCGGATTGCCATTGCTCGAGGCCATGACCTTCCACGCGTCGGTGATCGCGAGCACCGACCTGGCGCTGCGCGAGGTTTCGCGCGGCCATCCGTCGGTCACCCATATCGATCCCGGCGACGACCGCAGTTGGCATTTCGCGATCACCGCTGCGGCGAAGGCAGTGCGAACTCCATACCTCGTGCCTCGCCTTCCGGTGGGAGCCATCACCTGGGATGAACACACCCACCAGCTGGTTGAGGTCGCACGCGCGCTCGCACGCGGCACGCCGCCGGGGTAAGCCGCCGGTAGTCTCGGTTTCTCATGGCCGCCGTTCTCACCGAGTTACGCCGGAATCCCATTCGCGCACCCTGGACGTTCGGCTCGGGAGTGCTGCTCGTGGCGGCGGCCTTGCTCCTGGGTTGGGGCGCCTGGGTGCTCGGGCTCGCGATCTTCATCCCCACCGCGATCGCGGTGGCGCAGCGCCCCCAACTGGGCGTGGTGATGTTCTCGGCCCTCCTCCCGTTCGACGGCATGCTCCGCGAGTTCGGACCTTCGTGGACCAACCCGTGGAAGCAGGCGGTGATCCTCGGTCTCTTGGTCCTCACGTTCGTGTGCCCACTAGCAGCGCGTGCCCAGGTCCGGCGCAAACTCCCGAGCTGGACCATCGCGTTTGGCGCCCTGTTGCTGCTCGGGATCGCATCCACCGTGCTCGTCGACCGCAATACGGCGCTCGTCGGCCTGCGCCTCTCGTTCTTTAGCGCCCTGATTGCGCTCACCGTCTGGCGGTGTCCGCTCAGCCGCCGCGAGCGAGACAACCTCGTGACGGTCTTCGTGACGCTCGGAATTATCACCTCGATCGTGGGCCTCTGGCAGCAAGTGGTGGGCCACGAGTATTTGTACTCACTCGGCTACGACTACGGCGACACCATCCGCTTCACCACCGGCTTGACGGTTCGGTCGTTCTCGACCTTCAACCTTCCGTTCCCATTCGGCTTCTACCTCATGCTCGTTCTTCTCATCGCGCTGCCGATGTCCATCGCGGAGCCGCATCGGCTCCGGAGCAAGATCTTCTTCATCTCACTGCCACTGCTCGCCTCAGGGCTCCTGTTCTCCTTCGTCCGGGGTGCGATGCTCGGCCTTGCCGTTGGCCTGCTCTACCTCGCCTTCCATCGCTACAAGATGTTGGTATACGGAATCCCGATCGTGTTGCTCGCCGCGCTCTTCATTCCCACGGGGGCAAACGTGAGCAAGGCCATCTTTAGCGCAGAGAGCCTTCAGGATCGGACGCTCTCCTGGAGTGATCGATTCGACCGATTCGCGGACAACCCGTTCGGAACCGGTATCGGGACCACCGGAGCTGCCGCCGAGAAGGCCGCGAAACTGAATTTTCAGGATCCGGACGCCACCTACGTCCCCGACAACTCCTGGCTCAAGGTCATGTTCGAACTCGGCATCATCGGACTCTGGCTCTTCGTCGTGATGCTGATCTCTATGTTCCTGTTCGCGCGCTCCGTCGAACGACGATGTTCGGGAATCGACCGCGATTTCGTCAGCGGTGCAGTCGCCCAGATATTGGCGGTCATGATTGCATCACTGGTGGCCACCTACCTCGAACTCGCTCCGATGGACCAGCTGTTCTGGTTGGTCGTGGGTGCCATCGCAACGATTGCGCCGGACTACGCGGCCGGGCCGCCGGTCGCGGGTGAAGCCGCTCGAGCGCTCGACGCGCGCGCCTGACCGAGCGTCACCGATCCGACTCGCCGGTACCCCTATCATGAGCGCCTCATGGATCTCGCCGCGCACTTCCGTGTCATCGCCCAAAACTGGTTGCGGATCCTCATCATCTCGGCAGCACTCGCCGTAGCGGTGTTCATCGGTTCCGGGCTTCAGTCCGACTCATTTCAAGCCAAGGAGACCTTGGCTGTCCGAGCAGCCTCGATCGATCCGGGCGATTCCGAGAAGGACGCTGCGAGTTTCCTGGCCCAGACCTACGCGAAATACGTCGACCTCCGCATCGTGCTCGTCCCGGCGCTTCGGGAATCAAAGCTCGATATCTCACTCAGCGAACTGGCCGCTCGTGTCTCCGCTACACCTGACGGCGATCTCGGGTTTCTCACGATCGCCGGTACCGGGCCGAGCCGCCGCGAGGCGGAAATAGTCACCAAAGCCACGAGTGACGAACTCGTTCAGGCCGTCAAAGTCCTGGGCGAAAGCAAACGCGCCGACATCCTGGACCCGATTCGCCGTGACCGGAAACGACTCCAGCAGCAGCTCGCCGACCTCCCGACCAATTCTGATGCCGTGAGCATCCAGCTCCAACTGAACGCGCTCGACCAGGTCGAGGCCGACGCGTTCCGGATTCCGATCGACGCGGTCTATCCGTTCAGCCTGCCAATCAGCAGCGACGATCCCGTGGCGCCGAAACCGGCTCGTGATGCAATCCTGGGCTTCCTCATTGCACTCGTTGCGGTGGGCGAGCTCACAGTCTTGGCGCACTTTGTGGGTGACCGATTCTCGGGGGCGGAGGACAGCTCCGACGTTGCTGCGCTCACCGGTCTGCCGGTACTCGCCAAGATCCCGCGCGGCGAAGGAATCGAGGTCACGGAAGCCTTCCGCGTACTGCGCACCAACCTCATGGTGTTGGAGGGTGCGGGCAAGCCGCGGACCGTAGCCATCGTGAGCGCCAACCAGTCTGCGGGCAAGACCTTTACCGCCACCCACTTGGCCGAATCGGCCGCCGCGCTGGAAGAGAAAGTGGTCCTGGTCGATGCCGATCTCAGGAAACCTGCGGTCCACCAGCGCTTGGGGATTCCTCGGGCGCCCGGACTCTCATCCGTGCTCCAGGGCGGCGATCTGACCGCGGCGCTCACCAAGGTGCCCGACAATGCATACCTCCGGGTGCTGCCGAGCGGCGCCGCGGTCCAGGACGCCTCCGCGGTGCTCGGGGCACGATCCTTCCGCCACGTGCTCGATGCGCTGCGGGCGGTCCGGCTCGTGATTGTGGACACTCCCCCTTCGAACCTCTTCGCCGATGCGATGGCCGTCGCATCACAGTGCGACGCAACCATCTTCATCCTTGATGCCAAGACCAGCCGGCGGCGCGCGGTCCGCCAATCGCTCGAAGCGCTCGAGCGCGCGGGTGCCAATCTCATCGGCGTGGTCATCAACCGCGCATCGGTCCAGAAGACCGCCTCCTACTACGAGGGCTAAGAGGGCGCGCCAATAGGCAAGTCCTGCCATTCGGATTCCGCGCGCCCTCTACACACCGGGGCGGTCGATCCCCTCCTCCACCGCCGCGAGTAGGTCATCACGCGGTTCGCCCGCGAATGCCCGCAAGCCCCCTCGCCCGTTCGGCGCGAGGAAATGGACGAGCGCGAGATAGAGCACTGCCACCGTCGCGAGTCCGACTGGCCACGGCACTCGTCCGAGCAGCCCCCACCCCGCGCTGCCGGCCACGAGGCCCGCGAAGATGACCTTGCCAGTAGCGAGCCACGGAAGCGGTCGCAGGCCGGGGATACGCATCACTCCCACGCCGAGCACCATCAAGACGATGCACTCGGTGATCACGGTTGCCCAACCAGACCCGAGGTAGGAAAACTCGGGGATCAGCACCAGGTTGAGGCCGACGTTGATCAGCACTCCCACCAACATCGCGATCGGATAGAGGCGGTTTCGGCGCACCGCCACCAGCGTGGTGAAAGCAAGCAGCGTGAAGAAGTGCAGGCCCTGCCCCACCACCAGAAGCCGAGCCGACTCCACGCTGGCGCGGTAGCCCGGATACAACGTCGTCACCAGTGGCTCGGCAAATACCAAGAACCCCGCGCACGCGCCGACCGCTGCCACCATAAGCATGACGAGCGCGTGACGAAAGGTGCGGCGGAACCCCGCCGCGTCGGATGGCCACGCGGCAACCATCAGTGTCAGCGCCGGTGTCACGACCGCGATCGGGACCGCGCCCATGAGGTCGGAGAACTTGTAACCAACGCTGTAGATACCGACCGCGACCTCTGACTTCAAGATGAGCAGCATCACGATGTCAATCCGGAAGTAGATCGTGTCGAGCGCCGCACCCAGTGCGAGTGGTGCCGCCTCGCGCATCCATGCCCACCATTCGCTGCGCTCGAAACTGATCCGAATCCGCGCGCCGCCACGCAAAGCGAAGAAGATGAACAGCAGCACCAGGATGCCGTTCACCAGGTTGGCGCCAGCGAACCAGAGGACGGTCCCGATACCTGCGAGCGTGACCGAGAGGGTGAGGGTAAAGCTGCCCACCTGACCGAGCACGTTGGCGATCGCGATGTCACGCAGCCAGAGGCGCGCTTCGAAGAGCAGGATCAGCCCGAACGCTACCGACAGGATGATGAGGTTCAGACCGCCGAGCGCGGTTCCAATCACGATCTGGCTTGAGAACGCACCCGTGGCGTAACCGATTCCAACGCATGCCATCGCGACGCCGTAGGAGACCACTCCGATCACCAGTCGCAAGCCGGTGTAAGAACCGACCACCCGCGCCGCCTCCGTTTCGTCGGCGGCCAACACTTGGGAAAGCACGATGCGGGACAACCGCAGATCGGCGATGAAGCCCACGATCCCCAACAACGTGAAGATGAAGGTGAACTGGCCGAACTCCGCTTTGGTCAGCCGATTGACGATGATGATGGTGCTGACCCAGGCCAATGCGGCCACGGCGTAGCGCCCCACAACCAGAACCCCTGCACCGGAGAGCAGAGATCCGGAGCGGCGCCGAGCGCCCGAAACAGAATCGTCGGTGGCCATCGCCTCGCCGCGTCAGCCCGAGATCAGCGTTGCGCGCGGCTCGACCCACGCTCGGACCGGGAAGTGCACCAGTCCTACCTCTTGGCCTTGGCTCGAGACCTCAATGGTGTCCTTCTCGGCGCGTTGGTCGTAGATGACGCCACCGTCGTGTGAATGGATTCCAACGCTGAGGAGATACACGCCGTCGCGAACCGGGAACCGCTCGAAGGCAAAGACACAGGTTCCGTCTCCCACAACCGCTCCGGGATCATCACCCATGAGATCCGAGTTGGTGCCAAGCAACAGATTGCCCTGCTGGTCGAACAACGCGATCGAGAACACCACATCGTCGACCCGCTGTGGCGCGTGAAAGTCGACGCGAATCTCGAGCGGTTCACTCGGCAACAGGTACGACCGATCCGCATCGGGGTACACCACCGTCGCATCGCGGATCTCGATCTTGAGGTTGCGCAACAGCGTTGGATCATCAAGGTCCTTCGGGACCTCGGCACCTTTGTTCCTCAGGTGTTCTCGGAAGGCCAGCGCGGCTTCACCGGGAAGGCCGACGGCAACCAGGTTGCCGTGATCCAGCACCGCAGCACGGTCACAGATCTGGCGCACGAGGTCGACCGCATGGGTCACGAGCAGAATCGTGCGCCCCTCCTTCTGAAACAGTTTGATCTTGCTCAGGCACTTCCGTTGGAACGCTTCGTCGCCAACCGCCAGTACCTCGTCGACCAGGAGAATCTCGGGCTCGACGTTGACTGCGACCGCGAAACCAAGGCGCGCCGCCATACCCGAGGAGTAATGCTTCACCTGGTTGTCGATGAAGTCCTCGATCTCCGAGAAGTCCACGATCTCGTCGAAGATCCGATTGATCTCGGGACGGGTCAATCCGAGGATCGAGCCGTTGAGGTAGATGTTCTCGCGACCGGTGAGGTCGCCATGAAACCCTGAACCGAGCTCCAACAACGCGGCAGTCCGACCCCGCTTACGAATCGTTCCCGTCGTGGGACGCATGATCCCGGCAACGCACTTGAGCAAGGTCGACTTTCCGGAACCGTTATGCCCGAGCAGGCCGACGGTCTCGCCCTCCTCCACGTGAATCGTCACGTCGCGCAGCGCCCAGAACTCTTCGTGCGTCGACTTCCGAAAGTTGATCACGCGCTCTTTCAGCGAGTCGGCGCGTTGGTGGTTCAGCTTGAAATGCTTCGAGACGTTGTCGATTTCGATTGCTGGTCCCACTAGATGTTCTCCGAGAGATTGTCCTCGAGTCGACCAAAGATCCAGAACGCGACAAACAGCAGGCCAACCGAAACCGCGAACAGGATTCCAAGGTTGCGCAGATACCACCACTGCGACGCGTCCGGCACCGCGGGAAGCTTCTGCAGCTCGCCGTCGACCTTGAGTTCGACGATGTACGTCCCCCAGATGGCGCGTTGCATCGTGATCATGATGGGCGTGAGCGGGTTCAGGAGCGCCCAGTTACCGACCTTGGCCTGCACCTGCGCGAACGGATACACGATCGACGTCATCCAGAACCAGGCCAGCAGCACAAGCTCGAGCAAGTGCTGGGTATCTCGGGCGTACACGTTCACAGCCGCGAGTGCGATCGAAAGTGCGGCGACGAACACCAACAAGGTCACCAACGCGGGGATTACGAGCGGCAGGTACGACCACGACGGCTGGTACCAAAAGACCACTAAGGCAGCCGCCAAGACGAGGAGCTGGAGGCCAAAATGCACCAACGCGGCACCGACGGCGGCGAGCGGCAAGATCTCGCGTGGGAACCACACCTTCCCGACGAGACCAGCGTTGCCGACGATCGAGGAGGTTCCACCGCCGAGCCCGGCCGAGAACAGGTTGTAGGGCAGGAGTCCCGCGAGCATGAAAATCGGGAAAAACGGAATCGTCGCTGGGATAAAGAACGTGAAGACCACATAGAACACCACGAGGTACAGGAGCGGGTTCAGCAGCGACCAGACGAATCCCAGGGCGCTGTTCTTGTACTTGACCTTCAGTTCCTTGCGCACCAAGTTGATCAAGAGTTCGCGAAACTCCCACAGTCGTCGAACCCGCTGGATCGGACCGGGACGGCTGGAGTCCTCAGACCGATCTTGGGACCGGGTCGTCACGGCGGGATCGAGGGAAGTAGCCACAGGGGAAGGTGAAGCCGTCTCGCGCAGAGGTGCGTGAGCGCTTCGCCGAAGTCTACGTCGGCACCCCTTGCGAACCAGGGTTTGTCAGGGTGCGATAGCGAGGCCCCGAGCCACCCTGGCGGCCCAGCGGGTCGTGACCTGGACGCCAGGGGCAGCCCCAAATCGCCAGATGGCACCGGTGGCGTCGAGCACATACCCGCGCCCGGGCGCGCCGCCACCGATGAGGGCAACGCCGCGCGCCACGTCCCGACCCGACCAGTACTGACCGATCGAACGGCGGGGCGCGCCACCAAATGGATGGAGTCCGCCGAAGGCGTCCAAGACGTAACCACCAACGCCGGCAGGATCGAGGGCGAACCCGCGCGCAATGTCCCAGCCGGCCCAGTATGCCGTTCCCCTCACCGCGGGGGCACCACCGAAGGGGTGAACGCCTCCGTAGCCGTCAAGGACGTAACCCTTCGGTCGACTCGGCGTTGAATCCGCCCGCATCACCACACCACGAGCAATATCCACGCCGGGGAAGTAGGGCCCGCCGCGAGGAGCCCGGGTTGTTCCGAACGGGTGGAGCCCGCCGAACCCGTCCAGCACGAGTCCACCTCCACCGGCGGGATCAAGCGCAATGCCCCGACCGATATCCCATCCCGGCCAATACGAAGTCCCGGCCAGTGCCGGTGCACCACCAAAGGGATGTATCCCACCCCAGCCGTCGAGCGCATACCCGCCGCCGCGTGGGGAGGCCGCGACACCGCGACCGAGGCCTCCGGGCAACGCGGGGCCGTTCACCGGCGGACTCGAGATGGCCGACACCGCTCCGTTCACCGATCCGGCATAGGCGCTGCGAAACGGCTGACTCCGGGTCACGGTGGAGCCAACCGCAATGGTTCCAAGGGCGCTCCACGCGGAACGGTTCCCCGCCTGGTCCCAACTACGGACCCTCGCCGTATAACTGTGCCCAGGCAACGCGAAGACGACTCGACGGTTGGCGACCGACGCTCCCGGAACACCGCGTGGACCACCACGGCTGACTGCTCGTGCCCACGCGAGAGCATCTTGGCGAACCTCGACGTCGAATCCCCCGATGCCGGTGTCGACATCCATACCGGAATGGTCGATCCACAGCTTCGTGAATCCCGGACTCGCCACGGTGAACGACCCCGACACCGTCGGCGGCACCGAATCATGGAACGTTCCCGTGCGCAACATGTTGTTGCGGAACGTCGGCCACGCCAACGCCCCTGCGGCATGGCCGCTCCGGAACACCCTGATCGCCTGTTCGTCGCCGACGCCGCGTGTGCCCGCGGGGTCGCTTTGCGCAGTCCGCTCGGTCCGTACCACCACCACATAGGTATCGCCGCCGTAACTCACAATCGTCGGCTGTGACCCGGGCGACCACCAGAACGGCAACGCATTGGTGTACTCCAGGGCCCCGCTCGCACCGTTGAAGACCCGGAGGTCAGCCTCAGTCACCGTCACCACATCTTGGACTCCGTCGCCGTCAATATCACCGATCGACGGCTGACCGTCGAGCGAAACGGGGAAGCACGCCTGATTCGCAGACCGGTTGCACCAGCGCTTTCGAACACCGCCGTTCGCGGAGATGAAGGAGATGCTGCCATCGCCTGACTGCTCAACCACCTCGAGCTGGCCGTCCCCATCGAGGTCCGCGATCGCGGGAGATCCCATAGTGGGTCCTGGCATAGCAACCGGCCACCCCGGGAGCGAGTTGCCGTTGCGATCGATCGCAAAGAGCTCGCGGCCCTTCCCCAACCAGTTCTCTCCCGTACCGACGACGATGTCGAGTTTGCCATCGCCGTTGAGGTCAACGACCGATGGGCTCGACCAGATCACCTGGTCCGAAAGATGCCGGGGAAAGCCGTTGGCAACGCGGCCATCCGCATGGAACACCCACACGAATCCGCCGGGCGCAAGATTGTACGGCGGCAAGTTCGCGCCGTTGCCGATGTCCATGTCGGCACCAACGATGACCTCGAGGCGACCATCACCGTCCAGGTCAGCCAGCGCGGGGCTCGACCATGACGTGTCGTAGATAAAGTGCGAAAAGAGCGTGGACCCGTCGTGGCGGAACACCGTGACGAACGAACCCCAGGTCGCGATCGCGATGTCGGGCAAGCCGTCGCCGTCGATGTCGCCAACGGCCGGGGTCGAGAACACGGGACCCTGGGTTGGGATCGACAACAGCGCCGCTCCATTGCCGCGCCAACCGTGAATGCCCCCACCCGTCGAGCTGGCGATGATGTCGAGCACGCCATCGCGGTTCCAGTCGACCAACACCGGAGAGCCCTGGACCGCGCCGCCGCCGGTGAAGAGACAGCCCCGAAGCAACCGGGCCTGGAGCGTCGTGACCCTGACGCAGCCGTCCATACCGCCCGTCACAATTTCCGGGACTCCATCGCCGGTCACGTCGCCGACCGCGGGCGTTGAGAAGGCCGAAGTCGTTCCCGCGCCCCAGAACGACGTGTAAGTGTGATGAAACTCGCCAACCGGAATGAGACCCGGAGTATGCGCGGCCGCCGCCGGCGAAGCAGCCGTGAAACTGCTCAATGGTGCGACCGCACTCAACGCAGCCACAACCGCGACGAGCATTCTGCGATAGATCGAGACGATCACGGGACCTCCGGTTCCCCTGATCATCGGCAGGGAGACCCGGCGGAGTTAACCGATTCACTTCGATCCGCACCGATTTCTTCTCAGCGCGAGAGAGAACCGTCATCATCGGAGGTGGCTCGGGCAGTCATTGCTTCGATCGCGGCCTGCTGGAGTCGGTTTACCTGGCCCACGATGGGGTCAATCTGCCAAGCGGTGAGCCGTCGGACCATGCGTTTCAACGACGATGCTCCGGGGCGAGCAGAACGCGGCTCCGGCAGGGCAAGCGGACTGAGCCGGCGGAGCGGCGCCGTCCGAGCCACGGGCGAAACACGCCGACCGACTGCGTCGGGCGCCGCACCAACTCCCACTGCTGAGCGCATCCCGCTCGGCCGGCGGCGCTCCGCTCGCGCTTGAATCTCGGTCATCACCGCTTCGCGATCAGTCGCGGGCCAACCTCCGGAGACGCGCACATCGCTCACCAGCCCTGCGACCGAACGCATCGCGATCGCCAGTTCCCGATCGTTATCGACGAGGAACGCGTCGCCCGAGATTTGGTTCGCGAGCCCGCCGATACGAGACGCAATCACGGGACGCTGATACAGAGCGGCACGCTCACAGACACTTGAGGACCAGATCAGTCGGTAGGGCAACACCAGAGCATCGGCCGCGACTATCCAGACGTCGAAATCCGCATCGCTGACGTAGGTCTCGCGCAGGTGTGCACCCGGCGTCGATTCGACGAGCTCGCGCAGGTCCTCTGCGTAGGCGACATACTCGTCGTCCTCAACGCGCACGGAACCGACGATCTCGAGCCGGCACCCATGTTCGGCCATGCCCGCAAAGGCATGGACCGCTCGGTCGAACCCTTTGTGCGGTTGGATAAACCCGATCGAGAGAAACAGGAACCCATCAGCAGGCAGACCCAAGCGAACACGCGCATCAGTCCGATCAACATTGGTCCGACGTTCGAAGTTCGCTCCCGGGTCCGAGACCTCAATCGCGTGCGTGGCCAGACCGAACGCGCAAGCAAACTCCACGCGTTCGCGTTCGGTATGCACGCTGAGACGGTCGACCGCCGACCACATCCGGCGCGCGGCAAGCATCTCACCCTTGGTCTCGGCACCCACGTGCGGGAACTCGTGAACACGCAGCTCCACATGGTGCGCTGCGGTCCATACCGCGCCGAGCGCGAGATATATCCGAGCCCGTTCGGCTGGAGTCGTGCGAGTCGGGAAGAAGATTGCAGGGTGGTACTGCACAATGATGCGGTCGTAACCACGAACTCGCCGGGCGAGGGCGAGCGCGCCTCGCACTCCGACGAGGTCGAGATGGTGATGCGCGGCAGAGGGGCCCGGCGAAAGCACCTCGACGTCATTGCCATCGGCGCGAAGTCGTTTGACCTCTTGGACCGCGTAGTTCGCGAGCCCATCGCGGGCCGGTGGATAGGGACTCACCATCAGGATGCGCACATCAACTCCATGGCAGCCAGGCATCGATCGTGCGTTCAACCGCGTCCAGCACCGGTGGCCACGTGTAGTGCTCAAGCACATAGTCACGACCCGGCGCGGCGATGCCCGCCGCGGCCTCCGGAGCTTCCGCGACGAATCGGAGACACTCCTCGAACTCTTCTTCGTCGTCATAGAGAAGACCCGCGCCCGACCGATCGCAGTGCCAGCGGTTCACGGCGCTGGCCCCGGTGGCGAGGACCAACGTTCCGGCGAGCCAGGCTTCCATGATCGTGCGCGAAAAGCTCTCATACGCAGAGGGCTGGATATAAGCCGAGGCCGCAGCCAATGCGTCGTTTCGTTCGGCCTCGGTCACGTATCCGAGGTCGATGACGCGTTCCGCGATCTCCGGCGGCGGGTCGACAACACCGTGGCCCATCGTCACCATCGAGAGTGGTAGATCAGAGTTCACTACCGCGCGAGCGAAGCCTTCGAGCATTCGATCCCAGTTCTTCCCGCCCTCGCGTCGACCCGCGTACACGACAAACGGACCCTCGATCCCGTGACGACGACGGAAGCCTTCAGGGTCGTACTGCTCGGGCACGGTAATTCCGGAACCGATGACTTCGAAGTCGGCCAGCCGAGGATGGATGGATGTTGCGAGGTCGCGTTCGGGATCCGAAAGAAACCACAAGCCGCGAGAACCCGAGAACACCGGATCGAAAATATCGAGGTACGCCTCGGGTTCATCGTGAAGGCACGGCATCAGAATTGTGCGGTCCGGCGCTACCTGCCCGCAGGCGAACGCCGGCCAGAACAGGTAGGGAGCGAACACCAAAGCTCGGTACGAATCCGACTCATCCAGCAGGTAATGAAAAAGGTCAGGGAGTCGGAGGTCATCGTTCATCCACCGCTCTTGATCACTCATGCGCAAAGGCGACCCTGCGACGATCGCAGCGTTGAACGCTGCCCGCTCTGCACGCGCCGTCGAGATCACGGTCGGGAATCGACGGACGGTCACACCATCGGCGGCTTCCTCCACACCGGGCGGAAATTCGTTCTTCCACGTGAAGTGGTCGACGGCACACGTAGTGAGGATGTCGACCTCCCAGCCCCGGCGGGCGAGCCCATGGGCCATTTCGCGCAGCACTGCCTCGGCGCCGCCGACGACACCATCTCCGTAACGAGCGGGCACAAAGCCCAGCCGACCCTTCCGTTCCACGGAAGCGAGGCTACTGGCCGACCTGGCGCATCGGGCCGACCCGCAGGTCCTCCAAGAGGTCACATCGCTCTGGCGCTACGATCGCCCCGATGGACATCTGCGTCTGCGGTGCTCAGGTCCCGTTCATGAGCGGCGGCGCGGAAGCGCACATGGAAAACCTGGTGACGGCCTGCATCGAAGCCGGCCATCGTGCCGAACTCGTGCGACTCCCGACCGTTTGGGATCGGGAACGGGTCTTCGATGCAGCGTTGGCCTGGCGCATGGTTCCGCTCGACGCCGACCTCGTCATCGCGATCAATTTTCCGTCGTACTTCATCCAGCACCCGCGCAAGGTTGTCTGGCTCGCGCACCAACACCGTGCCGCGTACGACGGTGCCGGCGGACCGTGGTCCGACTTCGGCCTCGACGATGCAGGCCTCGAGGCCCAACGCCTCCTGACTGAGTGGGACACGCGCGCCCTGTCCGAAGCCACTCGGCTCTTCACGAGTTCCGGCGTGGTCGCCGATCGGCTGGCTCGGTACAACGGACTCGCGGCCGAACCGCTGTACCACCCTGCACCGCTGTTTGATCGGCTTCATCCCGGACCGTTTGGCAACGCGGTGTTCTGTCCGCTTCGACTCGAGGGCAACAAGCGTCCCGGGCTCCTCGTCGACGCGTTGACGCACGTGAAATCAGGGACCCGGCTAGCGCTTGCCGGGCGGGGCTCGCTCGCGGGCGAGGTCGAAGATCAGGCCACCCGCCTGGGTGTGCGCGACCAACTGGATCTGCTGGGGTTCGTCAACGACGACGATCTCATCGATCACTACGCAAGCGCACTGGCCGTGGTCTACGCCCCGTACGACGAGGACTATGGCTACGTCACCCTTCAAGCCTTTCGCGCCGGGAAGCCCGTGATCACGGCAGTCGATTCGGGCGGTGTACTCGAATGGGTGGAGGACGGTGTCACCGGCTTCGTCACTGACGGCAGCCCCGAGGCCATCGGCGCCGCGATCGACCGACTCGCTGCCGACCCAGCCTTGGCTGAACGGATGGGTGAGGCCGCTCGCGCCCGGGTGGCCAACCTCGCATGGGGCCCGGTCGTGGATCGCCTCACTGCGCCGTGAACATTCCCCTCATCGGGCTCCTGGCGAGCCAAGCAGATCCCGGGGCGATCGCACCTCTGGTCGTCGCGCTCCGGAAATGGAGTCGGCCAAACGCCGTTGATCGCGCGCTCGGCGCGCCCGACGCGTATCTCGCGGCAGACTCAGCCGCAATCGGATTGGACGCGGCCTTGGCAGGGGCCGCGCCCGTCGCTGTGCTCATCGATTCACCGTCCCTGATTCCCGAGGCGGTACTCGAGCGAGCCGACGTCCTCGTGTTTCGTGACGCGCAATCCGCAGAGCCGTTCGCGGACCGCGCAGTCCTCTTCCCCCGAGACCACGTCAGCACCGCGGAGCACCCGAGCATCTCACCGTTCGTACGCTCACGGTGGCGAGAGCGTCTCGGCTTACCCGACCCCCTCATCGTTCGCCTCGGTGTCCTTGACCCCTGGCCCACCGATGATCAAGCGGTACCCGCCGCGTTGGCCACCTGTTCGGCTGCGATCGTTCGCGGCCCGTGGCTCCTGACCGCCCTCGCGCTCGGAACGCCCGTCATCACCGACGCGTCATCGGCCGCCCGTATCGGAGCCACTCACAACATTCACGTTGTCGTCGCTTCACCAACCGAGCCCAACGCTCGCGCCGTTGCACTCTCTGGGGATCTTCCCCGAGCGACCGCCATCGGGTGGGGTGGTCGGCTTCTCATCGAGGAACGCCACGACGTCGGGGGTGTCGCGATTTCATTGCTCGACGCTCTCGGCATCGGCCCGACCGGTTTCCCGGAAGCGCCGCTTGCGAACCTCGATGCCGAACTCGCAGCGCTCGGCACCCCGGACACATCTTCGGTCGCGCAGCGAGCCCTGCGGCGCGCCGCGGCAGTTGCCGGACCCGCCGACTGGGCCGATCTCACCGGGAGACGTCGATGAGCCATCCTGATCTGAGCGCCGCCGAGCAAATGCGCCTTGTTGCACTCGCCCACGACCGGGTGCCTGAGAGTCCGGCCACCACGGAGCCACGCCCGCGCCTGGGCGACGCGCCCGTCGTTCTCCGACGACGAGCGCGGATCAAACAACGGATCGTCATCGCCGCCAAGCCGGTCGCCATTCCGGCGCTTGATCGGCTCGTCGGATTGGTAGCGAATCGTCTCCGCCACAGCTTGCGGTCGGAGTACGACCAGCTCGCGGCGACCGTTGAACTCATGCGAGCACAACATTCGGAGCTGCAGCGCGCCCTTGATGGCATCAACGCGTTCGGCGCGGGCCCGGCCTCGGTACGACTCGATGCACTGGAAATCAACAGCGAGCTCATGAAGGCAGAACTCGGCGCGTTTCGAGCCAGTCTCGATGGAGTCGGCCAAGCAATCGCGCCCGGGGCGGGAGTCGCCGGCGTCCCCGCGCGTTTCGCAGAGCTTCGGGAACAGGTGAACGCACTCGATCGCCACACCCGTGCGCTCGGTTCCCCCGGCGCAACCCAATCGGGCTCGGAATCTCTTCCCCCTGCTACCCCAACGATTGCCCCCACCGGCGGGTTCGATTACGTGGGTTTTGAACGCCGATTCCGCGGAGATTCGAAGGTGGTGCTCGAAACCCTGGCCGACCGGTACGGACCACTCCTCTCGGAACATCAGCCAGTGCTCGACTTCGGATGTGGGCGGGGCGAGCTGGTGGAGGTTCTCGCGAGCCGTGGCCTTCAGGCCATGGGCGTCGACCCCGATGTCGGGATGGTCGCCGAAGCGCAGGGACACGGGCGCGCAGTTCACCTTGGTGACGGACTCGAGTATCTCCGGGGCGTCGAGGCCAACACCCTCGGAGCGGTGATCTCCGTGCATGTTGCAGAGCACCTTCCACTCGCAGTCCTCGTCGAACTCTTCGAACTCGCCGCGACCCGGCTCCGACCCGGCGGCATATTCATCGCGGAGACGCCGAACCCCATGTCGCTCATCGTGCTCGGAAACTCCTACATCCTCGACCCGACCCATGTATGGCCACTGCACCCGTCGCTCATGACATTCCTTGCTGAGCGCGCCGGATTCCGTGACGTGGAACTGCGCTTCTATTCGCCCGCCGACGACTACCGGCTCGCACCGATTACCGCAGGTCCGGATTCGCCGCCGTGGGTCGCCGAGATCAACACCGCGCTGGGACGCCTCAACGACGTGCTATTTGGGCCCCAGGAATACGCGCTCATTGCGCGAACGCCGCCCGAGTCCAGCACCGCCTGACGACGCGCATGACTTCAGGAACCCGATCGACCAAGCGCCGCCGGAATCGTCCGCAGCAAGATCAGAACATCGGTGCGAAGGCTCACCGTCGACACATATTCCAGATCGATATCGGTGTACAAGTGCATGAGCCCTTCACCGCGTCGAGAGATTTGCCACAACCCGGTGAGTCCGGGACGAACAAGATGGCGCTGGCGTTGCCACGGCTCGTAACGCTCCACAATCTCGACGAGCTCCGGGCGTGGTCCGACCAGGCTCATATCACCCCGCACCACGTTCCAAAGTTGCGGTAACTCGTCGAGACTCCATTTCCTGAGTTGGCGGCCCAGGTCGGTATGGCGCGGGTCCTCATCGCTCTTGTGGGTGAGCCTGCGATCGTCGGGCACCGGACGACTCGCGCCGCGCCGATCCGCACGCATCGTACGGAACTTCAACACATCAAAAGGTTCACCGTCACGGCCGCAGCGCGCCTGACGAAAGATCACCGGCGACCCGATCTTCCACCGCACGACCAACCACACAAGCACCAGCAAGGGAATCGCGGCGGCGAGGAGTAACCCGCCGAGAACTCGGTCAAGCATGGGTTTCATCACTCGGACATAGGACCCACGAGGTTGGGCCACGAACGTCAGGTGCGCGAACCCCTCGGACGGCGGCCGCCCTACTTGCGGGTCAGTACTCATAGTTGGTTCACTCGGCACAACCATCGCCCGACCTGACCTGAGAGCGCAGGGTTTTCAGACGCGAGGACGCGGCCAGCAGAACTGGCCGCGTCCTCTCTTTCAGCTCGACCATGTGGGTCAGGCGGTGACGGCCCGACGGCGTGACTGGCGCACGAAGACCGCACCCGCAGCCACGGCACCAACGCCGATCATCGCAAGACCCGTTGCGTCGCCGCCGGTGAACGGCAAGGTTGACGACCTGGTGGCGGTGGCCGGCTTGACGGCAGTGTTCGGATCCACTGCTGCCGGCGGGTCGCCACCATCGGGGTACGGCGCCGCGAAGGCCGCCGTGGGGGCAACCGCAACGAGCGCGATTCCACTGACTGCCAGAACTCGAAGCGCCCGTCCGGCGAACGTTCCCTGCGTACTCACAATTGACCTCCACGCCATCCCGATCGGCATTCGATTCGGGTGATTACCTTTGGAACCCCGCCCCAAGTGCGAGGGGTTGTGGCGGGAACTGTACAGGGTGTCCACAGGGTGTGCAAGCCTTAAAAGCTTATAAATCGGACACCTTGATAGGTCATTGGTACCGTTTTCTCCCCCCGATGACCCAAACGGCCTACCAGTTGACGGCACGCGGCGCGTCGTCGTCCCATTGCCGGGTTCCCGCCGTGTACTTGATCGCGGGATAGCGAGCCGATGGAATCACATCGAGGTGCTCGTATCCGGTGGGCACGGTGAAACGCAACGTGTAGGTGCCGACCGAACCCCGAAGTACACGGATGTTGACACCGACCACACGGGTCGAACCATCCGGTCCAGCCGCGACCGTGAGCTCCCCGCCGTCGAGGTGAATATCGCCGGAATAGCCCGGGACATTGACGGCAAGGATTCCTCGATATTCGCCTGGCGCGAACGTCTCGTCGAACGGCCCTTCGACATAGCGGTTGAGTCCCGTGGCGGGAGTGAGGTTGGCAATGTTGATAGTGGCCGTGACCTGGCTTCCGCCGGAAACCCGGTGATGGTCGATCGTGGTTGCGACCGATAAGAACTGATCCAGCTTGTTCCCCGCCCGGTTCTGCACCGCGATCATGAAGCCGTCGCGGGGGAGAACGCCGGAGACACCCGCCGCGCGCCAGGCCCGCTGCTGTGTGGGTTCCGAGGACCAAAACAACACGTGGCGTCCGCGCGCTGCGCCGCGTAGATCGTCGAGGAGGTCGGCGATATTCCATTCGACCCGATCCAGCTGGTCGACGATGGCCCGGGCGATCACACCGTTGCGTTCGCGGCGCTGATCGTTCGCGGGGAGGTCGAATTCGGATCCGTCGACCGACGCCGGATAGTCCAAATATTGTTGGAGCAGGATTTCTTCCACCACATTGCCTTGGTCGATCTGAGTACCGCCGACATCGACTGGACCCGCGACCTTGACCAAAGCGCGAAGTGCGATCGGATCGAGCGCGAGAACACCGTCAACGTCCTCTCCCGTCTTGGCCTTCCACATCTGCGCGGCAAGACTCCCGGTGACGTTGAATTGCGGAGACATTGCCAGGTACCGCCACTCTTGGGTGGGGTCCACCCATCCCCAACGCGCTCCGAAGTCGCCGCCGAGCGGTACCGCTCCCGCTGGCAACGTGAGGTCGTTGACCGACACCATTTGACCCAGCGTAAACCGGCCCTGATTCACCGTCAGGACTCCTGCGGAGAGCAGCATTCCCGACCCCGCCCGCATCTCGCCGTTATTCGCGGCGAGCAGGAGGTACTTGGTGGGTCCCTTGGCCATTTCGGCGACACCGGTCGAGGCGAGGTCAACGTCGTGCATGGTCCGTTGGGCCTTGCGAAGTTGGCGAGCAAACTTCACCCGAGCATCGGCGAGCGGACCGATGAGCGCTTTACCGGGCCCGAGCCCGACGCCGCGTAGGTCGGTGGAGGCGTGACGGCCGATCTGACCGAGCCGTTCGAGCAGCGCCACCCGTTCGGGACCATTGGCCGTCTTCGCGGCGAGCTCCTTCGTGGATTGTTCCATTGCTCGCACGCCAACGTTCACCACCTTCGACGCTCCGCCGGTGAGGGCATGCACCGACTGCACCTGTCGACCAACGAACGGCAGCACCGTGAACGGCGTCAGGAACACCGAGCCGGACGCGTCCGCCGCCCGGTCGAACTCGCTGCGCGCCGCGCGCATCGCGGGTAGACCCTTCCCGCGAATCAACTCGGCCGGATCCAACTCGCGCTGGGCCCGACGAAGTTGATTCAGTCCCGATTGCGCGTGGTCCTTGGCCTGCACCAGCTCATAGGCGGCGAGCCCCGTCCAGCCGAGCAACGCTATGACGATCCCTGCGATGACCGACCGTCGACGACCTCGACCTGCACGACCCCGACGCCCTGCTCCGAGCACTTGGCGGCGCGCGGCGCGCGACGTTGGCTCCGGGAGTATCACGCCCCGATCGTAGGAGTCCACCAGTCGTTTCTCGGTGCACCCCGGCCTTGACCTGAGCCGCGCGCCAATCCCGATGTCACGCTTCGGCACCGGGTGGTCGGAGGTCACCGCTACCGTCGACGGGCATGACCCGCGATTCCGAGGACCTCCCCCGCCTCACCGTGCGCCTGCTGGCGCGGGCCGGAACGGGCTGCCCCCGACGCGTGTACCGGGAGCATTCCGGCAATCCCGCCATGGGCGGCGCGAACCGCCGATATCGCGTTCGGAGTCAGATCGAAGAAGACGCCCGGCTCGCCCACACCGCGCTGATCGCGGCACGAGCGGAACACTTTCATCCGGAGACGTCCGACCTGAGCCCGGAGGAACGCGCGGTCTATGACCTCGCGGCACGGTGGTACGTCGCGCTCTTCGGCGATCGTCCGGCGCGGGTCGATGATCTCGCGACCGACGCGATGGAGACCGAGGCATCACTGACTGGGGTCCGACTGGTGGGCGGAGCAGGTCTCGCAGTCGTCGACCCTCAGGGGGTGCGCGAGTTGCGGATGCTCTCGATCGGCGACCGCAGCACCGAAGAGATCCTCGAGTCGGTCTCGGTACGCTTCGCGATTCTCCGGCGACCGCGATGGTCACGCGCCGGCGCGTTGCGCGTGGTGCGTGCCGATCTCCACGGCGGTTGGTCGGTGGAAGCCGACGCCGATGGCCCTGCGCTCTTCGAGACCTCCCGAATCTGGATGGTCGACCGTTTGGCCCTGATCCGGTCGCACATGGATTCCTCCGCCCCGCTCGCCGGCGCCGAGTGCGGCACGTGCCCCTTTATCCCAGGCTGCCGAGCGCTCACATGAGCAAGAACCGCGTCGCGCCCGACCTCCTGAACATCTCCCCGAGCGCGCTCGATGATTGGGAGCGTTGCCCGCGTCTGTACGCCAATCGCAACCTCTTGCGGTTGCCGCCGAGCGACCGAGGGTCCAATGCCACCACCGGCAACCTCGTGCACGACCTCTTGCGCTTCCTGCACGACGACCGCGATTGTCGCGACTCCAAGACCGTGACCGAAGTGTTGGAGGCGCACGGTGTCGAACCCATCGGGGCCATCGCCACCATGCTCCAACGCCACACGGCTCATTGCCCATCACCGACTCCGGCGTTGGGTCACGAGATGGAAGTGGTCCGACTCCGCCGCGGGTCGCCCACCTGGATTGGCATCGGTCGGCTGGACGCAGTGTGGTTGCGCGACTCCGTGCTCGAAGTGCGCGACTACAAGACCGGCATCCTTCGCGACGGCGACCTCTCCTCCGACAGCCGCGCCCGCCTGCAAGCGTGGCTCGCCGCGCCCCTCGCCGATGGACGCCAAATCCGGATCCGCTATGAGTATTTGAGTGCGGACGACGATCCCGCACCGTACGAACCCGACACCGACGATCTGCTCGCCATCGAGGCCGAGATCAGCACCGTCGTCGCCACCATCAAGACCGCGGCGGCCGACGGGCCCGCGGGCCGATTCGTCGGAGTGAACGACGCCGCGATCTGTCGGTTCTGTTCCTACCGGTCGATCTGCCCGGACAGCGCAGTTCCGGGCAGCCCCACCTGGCCCGACCCGAACGTGCCCGACCTCGAGGGAGCGGATCAAACCAACCCTGCGTCGTAGGGCCGCTCAGGCCACACTCCGCTACGTTCGACTCCCCCGCTCTTGACCCTCCGGGCCGGGCCGCTCAGGCCACACTCCGCTGGTCGCCCGGCCACGAACGCAATCACACTCCGCTACGTTCCGCTCCCATGTCGATTGATCCTCGCACTCCCGTCATCGTCGGCGTCGGCCAAATCACCCAACACCTCGCGGAGCCCGGCGCCGGCCTCGAACCGGTGGACCTGCTCGCCGCCGCGGCCCGCGCCGCGATCGCCGACACGCGATCCAACCGCCCGGTCATCGACACCATCGCGGTCGCCGAGATCATCTCCTGGCGCTACCCGGATCCCGGCGCGCTGCTCGCCCGCCGCCTCGGCATTCACGTACGCAGCACCGTCCACACCACGACCGGTGGGAACAGCCCCCAAATGCTCGTGAACCGGTTGGCTGCCGATATCCAGGGCGGGCACCGTGACGTGGTGCTGCTCGGTGGTGTCGAATGTATGTACAGCCGCCGCCGGGCCCGGCGCATCGACCCCAACGCCTGGCTCGAATGGACCAAAGCCGACGACCCCTCCTGCCCCACCGTGTGGGGCGACGATCGCCCCGGAACCAGCCAGTACGAAATGGCGCATCGAGTACTCGCGCCAACCCAGGTCTATCCGCTCTTCGAAACCGCGTTGCGCCACGCGAGCGGTCTCTCTGTCGACGACCATCAGCGCTCGGTCGCGCAGTGGTGGTCTCAGTTCGCGGCGGTCGCGGCAACGAACCCCTACGCATGGTCGGGTGAGGGGTACACGCCGGATGAGATACGGGTCCCAACGCCTGAGAACCGCGTCGCGTGTTTTCCCTACACCAAGCGCATGTGCGCCAACCTCGATGTCGACCAGGCCGCGGCCCTCATCCTCTGTTCCTACGAAACCGCGGTGGCGGCGGGCGTCCCATCAGAGGGCATGGTGTTCCCGATCGCCGGTGCGGACGCGCACGATCACTACTTTCTGACTGAGCGCGAATCGCTCTCGCAATCGATTGCTATCGGTATCGCGGCCCGAGCCGCGCTCGGCGCGGCCGAGATCCAGCTCGACGCCATCGCGCGGTTCGACCTCTACTCCTGTTTCCCGGCTGCGGTGCAGCTCGCCATGGACTCGATCGGTCTAATCGGCGCCGACCATGGAGACGACCGCGCGCTCACCGTCACGGGAGGCTTGGCGTTCGCCGGCGGGCCGGGCAACAACTACGTCACACACTCGATCGCGGCGATGGTGGAGACCTGCCGCACCGATCCGGGCTCCATCGGCATGGTCACGGCGCTGGGCTGGTACGCAACGAAACACAGTGTCGGCCTGTATTCCACCGCTCCCCCGGCCGTGGGCTTCCGCCGCGTCGACCCTGCGCTCACCCAGGCTCAGGTCGACGCGACACCGAGCCGTTCCCCCGCTGGCGTATTGGATTCTGCGGGAATCGTCGAGGCCACGTCGGTTGCCTTCGATCGCGATGCAACGCCAACCATCGCCATCATCAGTGTGCTGACCGCAGACGGGCGCCGCGCCCTCGCCAACTCGACCGACCCCGAGACCATGTTGGATATGTGCGCCCACGCTTGGGAAGGCAGAACCGTCAAGGTGCGCGCCGAGGACGACACCAACGTGCTCGTGTAGTCAGCGCGCCTGCTTCCAACCGTTCCAATAGGTGATCTCTTCGACGGGCCGCCGATTCGCGGGTTTGAAATCATCGCCGGTGAAGTACGCGACGGGGATCAGCCCCACTTGCGTGACGCCTTCGGGAATACCGAGGAGTTCCGCGGCGCGTGCTTCGTTCGGTAGATGCAAGGTAGTGAGCACCGAGCCGAGACCGCGGCTCCGCAGCGCGAGTTGGAAACTCCACATCGCCGGAATGATCGAACCGTAGCTCCCGGCCGCGGCGAAATTCGGCAGTGAGTCAAGGGCTCCGTAGAGACACGGAATCACATGGACCGGCACCTCATGCAGCCGTTGTGCCAGGTATGTCGCGGAATCGATCACGCGACTCTGTTGCGCGGATACCTCGGCATCACCGCCCAACCCGGCCTTCAGATAGGGCTCGGAGATCTCGCGATACAGCTCCGCGAGCGCGAGCCGCTTCGCCGCGTCCGTCACCACGATGAACCGCCAGCCCTGGGTATTGCCACCGGTCGGTGCCTGAATCGCGAGGCGTAGGCACTCCTCGATCACCTCGGGTTCGACCGGACGGTCAAAGTCGAGCCGTTTGCGCACTGATCGGGTGGTGGAGAGCACATGATCGATTGATGTGAGGTCGAGCGGCGTCATGCCAGCCTTTCGGAGCGACGAATCGAAGCGGGGCTATGTTGCCCGATCGTGAGTACCGCCGCGTCGAGTCGGGGCCAAATGTTTGGCCGAGGGTTCACGCTCCGCTGCGCCCGCTGCGGATCCGGTCACCTCTTTCAGGGCTACTTCAAAATGAAGGCCGACTGCCCCAAGTGCGGGCTGCATTTCGAACGAGAGCAGGGGTACTGGGCGGGCGCACTCGCGATCAACATCGGCGCCACCGGCGGACTATTCGCGATTCTCTTCGTTGCCCTGCTCATCGCGACCATTCCGAACATCCCGGTCGTGCCGCTCTTAGCGATTCTGATTCCTGTCGTCGTCCTCGGTCCGATCGTGTACTACCCATTCTCCAAGACGGTCTGGGTCGCAGTGGACCGTGCCTTCCTGCAACGCCTCGACCCCAACGAACAGTTCGACGAGCGCGCGTAGAACGCGCGCCAGCCGGGCGCGATTCGCCGGTCAGTCGGCGCGGCGCCGGGCCACGAGGGCGCGGTCCCGACCAGCGAGATCACGCCGGATGATCGATTCTTGGAACCCGGCCGTCGCGGCCAACTCCCGGACCACATCAGACTGGTGCGGTGCGATTTCGAGGACCAACGTCCCCGCCGAATCAAGCCATGCTGACGCTTGCTCGATCAGCACCTCGATCGCCTCGAGTCCGGTGGGACCCGCGAACAATGCCTCGCGTGGTTCCCAATCCGACACCGCCACGGAAATGGACTCGTGGTACGAGATATACGGCGGGTTCGATACCACCACGAGGAGTGACCCGCGGAGCGCGTCGGGGAGCGCCTCAAACCAGGATCCCTCGCGGACCCGAACTCGCGCGGCAGGCGTGCCCGCGGCCGCGATATTGGCCCTTGCCACCGCCAACGCGTCCGGGTTCACATCGGTGGCCCACACGGCTGCGTCAGGCAGCGACGCCGCGAGCGCCAGCGCGAGCGCGCCGGATCCGGTTCCCAACTCGGCCACTGCATAGTGAGTGAGGCCGCCGGACCAGGGTTCGGGCGCACCCACACGTTCGCCCAGCCGCGCCACCTCCGCAATCGCCACCTCCGCGACAACCTCGGTCTCGGGACGCGGAATCAACACCCGCCGATCTACCAACAGATCGAGACCACAGAAGCTCCACGCGCCGAGCACGTACTGCAGTGGTTCACCGGTGGCTCGACGCGCGAGGAAACCATCCAGTCCGACCGTCGCACCCTGCGTAGCCGGTGAACCCGCCTCCATCGCATATTCGGTGGCGTCCATACCCGACACCGCCTCGAGCATCCAACGCGCTTCGCTCGCGGGATCGGACACGCCCATCGCGCCAAGCTGGGCCTCGGCATCTCGGCGGAGTTCGCCCCACGTGACGGTCAGGACTCGCCGTCCTCGAGTTGGTGTCGCCGTTCATCGCCCATCAACGCGCTGACGATCTCGTCGAGCTCACCAGCCAGAACAGCATCGAGGTTGTGCACGGTCAACCCAATACGGTGGTCGGTCACTCGATTCTCCTTGAAATTGTAGGTCCGGATTTTTTCGCTCCGACCCCCGCCACCCACCTGACTGCGACGGGCGTCCGCCTGCTCCGACGCTTGACGATCCTGTTCCAGCGCGAGCAACCGCGACCGCATGATCCGCAGCGCCTTTTCTTTGTTCTGGAGCTGACTTTTCTCGTCCTGACAGGTCACGACCAAGCCGGTGGGCTTGTGGGTCAGCCGGATCGCGGAGTCGGTGGTGTTCACCGACTGGCCGCGCGGGCCTTGCG
The DNA here is from genome assembly GCA_031430375.1 of Acidimicrobiia bacterium. Classification (GTDB taxonomy): domain Bacteria; phylum Actinomycetota; class Acidimicrobiia; order IMCC26256; family JAENVU01; genus JAENVU01. The sequence continues at coordinate 49 of JANPBJ010000269.1, read as the reverse complement.
ATGGGTAGGTGTCGACGGTGAGGTCGTGGAGTTCGATCTTATTGTCGAG
>JANPBJ010000268.1:0-6580 GCA_031430375.1 Acidimicrobiia bacterium | reverse complement strand
GACCCTCACCCAAGACCCCGACAACACCTGGACATTCAACCCACCCACCAACCCCAACCCCACCCGCGGCCCACCGTAGGACGAAGTGGTTCCCGTCAGGTGGTCGTGAGGTGGTCGGCGGGCGGGAATCGGACTCGCCGTCAAAACCGAAGTCAGAACGGTATTCAGAACGGTATTCAGAACGGTAGCGTGATGTCCACACCGATCAGGGCGGCGAGTTCGATCAACGCGCCCGGAGCCGTGGTGTCAGCACCACCGGAGAGGACCGCGTCCGCCAGTTCTCCGAGCGCTTCGAGCGCCTTCGGCGCGTCCAGGTCGTCGTCGAGCGCCGCCAGGAACCGCGCCGAAAACGGCGCGGGATCGGGACCGTCGACACAGGATGCTGCGGCCACCAACCGGTGCAGGAGTGCGTTGCCATCCTGAATATCGGTGTCGTGCCACTCGAACCCCGAGCGGTAGTGATGATGCATGAGCGCAAGTCGGATACCGCGCGGATCAGCAACCTGGCGCAGGTCGCTCACGAACACGAGGTTGCCGAGCGACTTGCTCATCTTCTCGCCCTCGTACGCGACCATCGCCGAATGCAACCAGTGCCGTACGAACGGCTGACCAGTGAGCGCTTCGCTCTGCGCGATCTCACACTCGTGGTGCGGAAAGATCAGGTCCGTTCCCCCGCCGTGAAGATCGATCGTGGTACCCAGCTCCTGCATCGCCATGGCCGAGCACTCCACGTGCCACCCCGGCCGGCCAACCCCGAACGGAGCACGCCATTTGGGCTCATCCGCGAGGCTCGGCTGCCACAGCACGAAATCGAGCGGGTTCCGCCGATGCGGGTCGTCGGGATTACCCCCCCGGGCGCGAGCGAGGCGCACCATCTGATCTTCGGTGTAGTGCGAGAGCTCGCCGAAGGCGGCGAACGTTGAGACGTCGAAGTATGCAGTGCCGTGGGTGAGGTACGCGTGACCGGAGTCGAGCAAACGACCGACCATGCCGATGATTTCGTCGATGGTCTCGGTGGCCCGAGGTTCTGCCAAGGGCGGGCGCATCCCGAGCGCGTCCATATCCGACCGGAAGCGAGCAATCTCTCGCTCGGCCAGCTCGAGGTAGGGAATTCCGAGCTCACGCGCCTTAGGCAGAATCGAATCATCCACGTCGGTGACGTTGCGCACCATGTGGACTTCGTGGCCCAGCGACTCGAGCCGACGGATCAAGAGGTCGTAGGTGAGGTACGTGGCTGCGTGGCCGAGGTGGGTGGAGTCATACGGCGTGATGCCACACACGTACATACTCACGAGCGGACCTGGCTCGAAGGGCACCACGGCCCGACGGGCGGTGTCGTAGAGGTGGATGCTCACGCGATCAGAAACCCGAGAGCCGCAAGCCGGCCCGGACCTTGTGGCGGATGTTGATGGTCAGCAGCACCGCCGCGAACGTCTCCATGCCCACGGCGTTCTCGAGCGATCCGCCGTCGAAGGATCGCAAGTCGGGGATCGCGGAGATGATCTCCATCAACGTGGCTCGCGCGGTGTCGTCATTGCCGCACGCCACCACATCGCTTTCCATCTTCTCGTCCAGATTCGCGAATTCGGCCGCAGGCACCAGGTGGAACGCAGTCACCACCTCGGACCGCCAGAGCATCGCTTGCATCTCTTTCGCAATAGAACCGTGGGGTGGGAGCACCGCGTTGAACTCGGTTCCGTTGCGCACCAAATGGTTGGCCATCGACACCACGATCTTGCCCGCGAGCTGATCCGCGAAGTACTTGGCGGTGGCGAGCGCCGCGTCGGCGTGAACGGCCAGCACGACCACGTCGGCATCGCACGCCGCCTGGTTGTTGGCCGGCGTTATTCGCGAGACGCGATCACCCCATTCCGCAGCGAGTTCGGCCACCACTTGCTCGGCCTTCACGCGCTCACGCGATCCCGCCAGGACGTCGTAACCGACATCGCTCAGCCGCGCCGCCAATCCCCTGCCCGCCGGCCCTGTCGCTCCCAACACTCCGATTTTCACCGGGGCAGCTTGGCACGTGGCGCCCGGCATGCTGAAAACTGCGCCGCGGGCCACACCGTCGGCCCGCCACAATCGCGCGCTCGACCCTCCTGAGAGGACTGCATGAAGTTCGGAATGCTGTTTGCCAACATTGGTCCATTCGGCAGACCCGAGGTTGCCGCCGAGCTCGGTCAGATCTGCGAGGAGACGGGAATCGAATCGATTTGGACCGTCGAGCACGTGATCGTGCCCGACGGGTACGCCTCTGAATATCCGTACTCGAAGGACGGAAAGATGCCGGGCGGGAACACCGCGCCGATCCCCGACCCCCTCGTGTGGCTCACGTGGGTCGGCGCACACACCACCACCTTGCGCCTCGCGACCGGCATCCTGATCCTGCCGCAGCGCAACCCCGTGGTGTTGGCCAAAGAAGTAGCGACCCTCGACACACTGACCGGCGGGCGGGTCACGCTCGGGATCGGCGTGGGCTGGCTCGAAGAAGAGTTCGACGCGATCGGCGTGCCGTTCTCCGAGCGGGGCGCCCGCACCGACGAATGTGTGGCGGTGATGCGCGCGCTGTGGGCCGGCGAGGCAGTCGACTTCGACGGCAAGTACACCACCTTGCGCGCCGCGAACTCATTTCCCCACCCCGCACAACCGTCGGTACCGATTGTGGTCGGTGGCCACACTCTGGCTGCGGCGCGCCGGGCCGGGCGACTCGGCGACGGGTTCTTCCCGGGCAAGGGCAACTGGGCGGAGCAACGCGACGCGATGGAGGCCGCGGCCCTCGATGCCGGCCGCGACCCCAGCGCCATCGAGGTCACCCGTGGCGGCGCAATGGATGCCGACGGCGTGAAGCGCATGATGGACGAAGGGGTTGACCGCGTGGTGATCCCACCACTGGCGTTCGACGCGGCCGGCCTGCGCGACGCGCTCTCCCGGTTCGCGGATGACGTCATCGCAAAGGTCACGTAGGTCACCTCGTGCCGGAGGCGTTGTACGACGACATTGGGCGCGGGTACGCCCGCGCCCGGGTTCCCGATTCGCGCATCGAGGCGCAGATTCACGCAGCGTTGGGCAACGCGAACACGGTGCTCAACGTCGGCGCCGGAACGGGGTCGTACGAGCCGCGCGATCGCGCGGTGGTTGCGCTCGAGCCGTCGAGGGTGATGCTCGCGCAACGGAGGCTCGACTCGCCGCCGTCGGTCTGTGGCATGGCCGAAGCCCTGCCGTTTGCCTCCGGAGCATTCGATGCAGCGATCGCGGTACTCACGCTTCACCACTGGCGAGACCTGGCGGGTGGCATTGCCGAGCTCGCGCGCGTTGCCGGTCGGACCGTCGTGTTCACGTTCGACACCGCCACCTATCCGTGGATCGCGACCGACTACCTACCCGAGATGATCAGTCAGGTCGACTTCAACGTTCCGGGCATCGACGAGCTGGCGACGATGCTCGACGCGATCGTCGAACCCGTGCCCATTCCGCGCGACTGCACCGACGGTTTCACCGGCGCGTACTGGTCACGGCCCGAGGCGTATCTCGATCCTGAGGTTCGCGCCGGGATGTCAGCGATGCAGACGATGGATCAAGCGTTGGTTTCGTCGGGGATGGATCGTCTCGGGGCCGACCTCGCGTCAGGCGCGTGGGATGACCGGTACGGCCACTTGCGCACGCTCCCGGAGCTCGACGTGGGATATCGACTCCTGATCAGCCGGTCGTAGACGGGGGCCAAAGATCGCCGGGACTCGCCCCATCGCCAGGGTCAGAAGTCAGAAGTCAGGCCTCACGCGAAACACGATGCGGGTGTTCTCGGGATGATCGGGATCGATCGAGACTTCGATCGGATCGTCGGGATCCGGCGGCGGCTCCCCGGCCTCGCGAATCACCGCAACCTCCTCGGGCTCGACCCACATGCCCATGCCCTTGGCCATGCCGGTCATGGCTGCGCCAGTCATCGCCCCCGGCCAGGAGCGCATCAGTCGATCCATGGGAGTATCGGCGAAATCGTCGACGACGTTCAGGTCTTCGATCGGCACACCCTCCGGATCCTGCATCACACGACTCTATTGCTCGCCCGCTCACACTCGGCCCACACCCGAGGCGCAGCGAGGGCAGCGAGGCAGCGAGCCCTCGCCACTGCCACCCGACGGAGCACGGGCGAACGAGCCATCAGGCGGAGCGGACGAGTTTTTTACAGGACGCAGTCGGGACCGAGGAGTACCCGCAGTTCGCCGTAGAGCCCATTGCGATCGGAGACACAGAACTCGTCGCCGAGACGCACCACGGTGGTCTTGTCGAACGACTCGAGATGAACGAACACTTGGGACTCCCCGGGGTGCTCCGAGAGAATCTCCTTCAACCGTTCGGTCATCTCATCGGTGAGCACGCCGGGGCGCACCTTGATCCGGATCGGTGGTGCGCCGTCGAGCACGAGGTCCGGTTGGCTGATCTCCATCGCGATGACCTTGGGGGTGTCTTCGCGGGTATCGAGGCGACCCTTGATCACGACGATCGCGTCTTCACTGAGCAGTTCGCCGTACACCGCCATGGTCTTGGGAAAGACCATCACCTCCACCGCGGCACCCAGGTCTTCGAGCACGAACGTGGCCATGAGATCGCCGCGCTTGGTGTACTTCTTCGCGAGCGTCGTCACGACTCCACCCACGGTACGGAACTCGCCTTCGCGCATCTCCTTGAGCTCGGACAAGGTGGCGTCGGTGTGGCGTCGCAGTGCGCCCTCGGCCCCCATGAGCGGGTGATCCGAGACGTAGAGCCCGAGCATTTCCTTCTCGAATGCGAGGCGCTGCGTCTTGGCGAACTCCTGATCAGGGATCGACGTTCGCCCGCCGTCCAACTCTGCAACGTCGATGACGGTGCTCGTGGAGAACAGGTCGAACTGGCCCTCGGCCTCTTTGCGACGACGGGCGAGGACCTGTTCCACAATCACCTCGAACACCAGTGAGAGCCCCTGGCGCGGATGCCCGAGCGAGTCGAATCCACCCGCCTTCACCAGTGACTCGATCGTCCGTTTGTTGAGCGCGGTGGTCTCCACCCGCTCGCAGAAATCGTAGAAATCGACGAAATGGCCGCCGGCGGTACGGGCCTCAATGATTTTGGCCACCACCCCCTCGCCCACGTTGCGCACTGCTGAGAGACCAAAACGGATCGCGCCCGGCCCCGGATTCCCATCGGCGTCGGGTGGGTACACCACGGAGAAATCCATCGCCGACTCGTTCACGTCGGGGACCAGCACCGGGATCTCAAGTTGGCGACATTCGTTGAGATAGATCGCCGACTTGTCTTTGTCGCCCTTCACGCTCGTGAGCAGCGCGGCCAAATATTCGCGCGGGAAGTTCGCCTTGAGGTACGCAGTTTGGTAGGCAACGAGCCCGTACCCCACTGAGTGCGACTTGTTGAACGAGTAGTCGGCGAACGGCTCGACGATGTCGAACATCTTCTCGCCGAAGGGTCGGCCATACCCTTGGGTCTCGCAGCCGTCCACGAACTTTGTGCGTTCCGCGGCGATGAGCACCCGGTCCTTCTTGCCGGTCGCCTTGCGCAGGTTGTCGGCCTCTTCGAGTGAGTAGCCGGCGAGCTTCTGGCTGACCCGCATCAGCTGCTCTTGATAGATCATCAATCCGAAGGTGGGGCCGAGAATCTCTTGGAGATCGTCGTGGTCATAGGCCACCGGCTTGCGGCCGTTCTTCCGATCCGCGTAGTCGGTGTGCATATTGGCGGCCATCGGCCCGGGCCGGTACAGCGCAACCAACGCGGCGACATCCTCGAAGCTCGACGGTTCGAGTGAGCGGAGGAGCGACCGCATCGGTCCGCCTTCGAGCTGAAACACGCCGATCGTGTCGCCGCGGCGCAGGAGATCGAAGGTCTTGGCATCGTCGAGGGCAACGTTGTCGATATCGGGCCGCGACTGACCGCCCTGCTCCACCAGATCGAGCGTGATCTCCATCACGTCGAGGTTGCGCAACCCGAGGAAGTCCATCTTGAGCAGACCCAAGTCTTCGACGCCATGCATCTCGTACTGCGTGACGATCGGCGAGTCCTCGAGTGGGGTCCCCGGCTCGGGCTTGCGTTGGATCGGGAGGTAATCGGTGAGCGGATCACGGGTGATCACGACGGCCGCCGCATGAATACCGTCCTGACGACGCAGCCCTTCGAGGCCACGCGCCACATCGATGACATCCTTGGCTTCCTTGTCGGTCTCGTAGAGCTCGCGTAGTTCCGTGGCCATCTTGTAGCCGTCTTCGAACTTCGGGTTCTTGTCGAGACACGCGGCGAGCGGGGTGTCGCGACCCATGATCAGCGGCGGCATGAGTTTGGCGATCTTGTCGCCGACCACGTAGGGGTAATCGAGCACCCGCGCCGCGTCGCGTACCGCGGCGCAGGCCTTGATCGTGGAGAACGTGATGATCTGCGCGACGCGATCGGACCCATACCGGCGCGCGGCGTACTTGATCATGTCGCCCCGTGACCGCGAGTCGAAGTCCATATCGATGTCGGGCATCTGCTTGCGACCCGGGTTGAGAAACCGCTCGAAGAGGAGGTCGTACTTGATGGGGTCGATGTCGACGATGCG
>JANPBJ010000267.1:0-24817 GCA_031430375.1 Acidimicrobiia bacterium | reverse complement strand
ATCTCGCAGTTGCCGGTGCGCAGCGCGTGGCGCAGTGGTGCGACGGGATCGCCCTTCGCGTCGATCGGGCAGCCGAAGTAGCCACAGAATCCGCAGTTATTACACGCGGGGCGGCCGTCGTACTCCACGCTGTTCACGCCGCTTGGCGCACGGTACGGGTGGTAACCCATCCGGGTCGCCGCGTCACTGGTGAGCACGGCGCAGTACATGTCCGGACCGGGGGGCATCGGATACGGATCGGCTCGCCACGAGGCGAACGGGTTGGCGCCCGCCTCACCGGCGACGCCGACCACGCGCTCGGCGGCTGCGTAGTACGGCTCCATCTCGTCGTAGTCGACTGGCCAATCGACGATGTCCGCGCCCTCAACCGGACCCGAAGTACTCAGTGGTGTGAAGTCGTCCTCTCGGAATCGGGGGAGCTTGCCGTCGGCGTGGAATCCGCCCCCGCCCACAGTGGAAGGAAGGTTGTTGACGTCACCGGTTTCCATGCGATCGCCGTCGGCCTCCGACCGACGGAAGGTGCGCGGTTCTAACCACGGATCGGGACCGAGGAAGTGGCGACGCATGAACTTCAACTCGTCGTTCGAGACGTGACCGAGCGGTCCGAACGGCGGCTCGAGCGCGAGCAGATGATTTCGGCCCTTCTCGAGCATGAGTACCGACCACCCCGCGCCAGTCAGTACCTCCGCGGCCGTGGCACCGGCCGGGCCGGTCCCGATGATCACTGCGTCCCATTGGCGGGTCGCTTCGCTCACGTCATATCCCCTCTTGGCCCTGCGGGCCGGGCCGGTCGGGCCCCGTTCGGCGACCGTGGGCCGGGTGCTTCGGAGCCGGCGCCTCACTCACGTCCTTCCACCTCGGCGTCGGTGTAGCCGCGGGGTTGGACGTCGCCGGGGAACTCGATGGCCTGCCAGGCGCGGAGGTCTCGATTACCGCCGTACTCGGGTGCCGCGTACGCGCCCTCCACGACGTGTTGGTAAAGCAGATCGCGAAACTCCGTGTGGGACTCGAGCCGACGGTCTTGTTCTGCGGCGTCGGCTATTGCGAAGTCTGATCCGAGCGCGGCGGCTCCATCGCGATATTGCGTCTGCCAACCGGCGATCGGACCCATGCGTTCGCGTTCGGCGATGCCGAGTGACCCTTCGATCCGGGTCCGCCACGCGAGCGCCTCGAGCGGTGAAAGGGTCATGAACTCGCCAAACTGGGCGCGGCCACCGGCTCGCCCCGAGAAGGGGCCACCCGCCCAGATGCGCGGTGGATCCACCGAAAAGGCATCGAGCAGACCGTCGATGTACTCGATGACGCCGAGAGCACGAGCGCCCGGGTGACCGTCGACGGTGGGAGGAACGAGCCGTTCCGCGGCGGCCTCGATGATCTCGCGTTCGGGCCGGGTCAGGAAGCCCACTACCGCAACGTCCGAATTCGACAATGACGACGTGCGTAGGTCGAACGAACCGCCGCTCTCAAGGAACGAAATGAGCGGTCGACAACGTTGTTGAGAGCGGAGGAAACGCTATGACCTACGGAGTGACCATCCAGACCCTGGATCGGGTGGAAGGCAACGGCATCACGATGGTGCTCGTTGACGCCCTTGATCCGATCGCGGCCGAATCTGCGGCCCGCCACATTGCGGAGGACCGCTATCACTGCACGGTCCTCGTGGACCATGCAGTGCTGTGGTCTGACTCAGCCGCCTGATTCACGGACTCACCCAGCACGGCTGAGGTGGAGTTCGTAGTTCCCGGTGGGGTCGAGCGTGAGCCTCGCGCCGGGCGGAACGACCACTACCGTAAAGGGCTCCTGCACCAGCGCCGGACCATTGATCTCGATCCCAGCTGCCAGCACCGGTCCGTCGAATACGGGAGTCGTGACGAACTCGACGCCGAAATACGCGTCACGGGACCCGATCCTTGCATCCGACGCGTTGGTGACGGCACCGAGTGTGGCGAAGCGTTCGGGCTTGGGGGTAGAGGCGCGCGCCACCAGCCGGACGCCGCGGATCAGAGGCGGCTGGTTGCGGAAGCAGAAGCCACGGTCGCGTTCGTGCTGCGCGTGGAATCGCTCCGCAAGCCCGATGAGGTCGTCCTCCGCCACATCGGGTGAGGTGGCAACGCTCATGTCGAAGTTTTGGCCGGGGTAACACATCTGCACGAAGTGCTCGGTGGTCGTTGCCCCCAGTCCCGTCGGTTCCAGCTCCTTCTGGGCCTCACCGGTGACATGGGCCATCAGTCGTTGGAGTCGGGCGAGGTCGACCTGCGCGAGGGGCGTCACGTACGCGCGTACCAAGTCGACGAGTGAGTCCGCGACGAGCACGCCGAGTGCCGAGAACGCGGGCGCCGCCTTGGGGACGAGGACCCGCCCGACGCCGAGTTCACGGGCGATGGCCCACGCGTGGACCGGTCCGTTGCCGCCGTAGGCGATGAGCGCAAGAGTGCGCGGATCGGCGCCGTGTGAGGCCAAGACTCGCCGGGTCGCGTTCGCCATATTGGCGTTCACAATCCGCTCGATGCCCCAAGCGGCCTCGGTGATGCCAACCCCGAGCGGCTCGGCCACCTCCCGTGCTATCGCACGGCGCGCCGCATCCACATCGAGTTCCATGCGGCCGCCCGCGAACCCCGTGGCGGGTAGATAGCCGAGCACCACATCGGCGTCCGTGACGGTGGGGAGCGTGGCACCCCTTCCGTAACACGCAGGTCCCGGAGTGGAGCCCGCGGAGTCGGGCCCCACCAGCAAGGCGCTCTGGCGCACTCGGGCAATCGATCCGCCGCCCGCCCCCACACTCTGCACATCCACCATCGGGAGTCCGATGTAATACCGGTAGCGCCAGTTCCAATCGGTCTTGATCTCGGGACGGCCCCCGCGCACGAGGCAGAGGTCGAAGCTGGTTCCCCCCATGTCGACCGCGATGAAGTCGTTGACGTTCGCCCGGCTCGCCGCGAGTGTGGACCCCATGACCCCGCCCGCCGGTCCGCTCGCGAGCAACGTGACCGCGCGGCGCGCAACGTAGTCGGGCGGCATGACCCCGCCGGTCGATTGCATGATCAGCAACTGTCCGGCGTACCCCGAGGCGCGGAGCTGAGCTTCGAGGCGGTCGATGTAACGCGTGATCTTGGGCGCAACGTATGCGTTCACCAATGTGGTCGAGACGCGCTCGAACTCGGGGCCACCTGCCATCACCTCGTGCGACATCGAGACGTGTTCAACATCGGGGAACTCTTCGCGAACGATTTCCGCGGCGCGTACCTCGTGGGCGGGGTTCACGAACGAGAAGAGAAACATGATCGCGATCGATTGCACATCGAGCTTGCGCAGCCGTTGTACTCCGACCCGGACTGCGTCCTCGTCGAGCGGCAGCAGGATCTCACCGTGATGGTCGATCCGTTCGGAAATCGGGATTCGAGCCCTTCGCCGTGCGATCGCCGGTGGCGCAGGGTACGACGGGTCCCAGATCTTCTCCTTGTGAACTCGGCGCATTTCGATCTCGTCGCGATGGCCTTCGGTCACGAGTAGGCCCGTGCGCGCGCCGTTCATCTCGATCATCGTGTTGTCGGCAGTGGTGGTCCCGTGCACCACGATCTCCAGCTCCGCGCAGAACTCGGTGAGGGACCGACCGAAGTGATCCGCGAGTTGGCCGATGCCGGTCATCACGCCGCGACTCTGATCGTCGAGGGTGGTTGGGGTCTTGTCGAGCACGACCTCCCCGTCGGCCGCGATGCAGATCAGGTCGGTGAAGGTTCCGCCGACGTCGACGCCAACCCGGTATGTCATCCGCACATCATGAGGAGCGGCGTTCGGCGCGCCGCGCTCGGGTCGCGTCGGCATCGACCGCGAGCGTGAGATCTTCGAGCGCGCCAGTGAAGACAACCGCGTAGTCGCGCTCGGCGCCGATCACACTCACGTATTCATCCAACACGTCGTCGAGTACGGCCTGAGGGTCGCGATCGAGTGGATCACCCCAACCGCCGCCGCCGCCGTAGTCGTACATGATTCGTTCACCGGCGGCGATCGGTTCCCAATCGGCCGTGTGCTTGACCGTGAACGGGTCATCGGAGCCGTAACGGATGACCATCCGGTTCGGCGCGCCGGGTTGGCCGCCACAGATGCCGGGCATCGGATACTTCATGCCCACCACGTACGTGTAGACCTTGGCGTCCACCCGCACTTCCTTCTCGTAGTGACTTCCGCACAGGCCACGCCACTGGCCCGGACCACCCGAGTCGGTGCGGTAGTCCCGGCTCCACTGGATATGGGGATACAGACTCTCGTTGATCTCGGCCGTGGCCTTCCACAAGTTTCCGAAGCTCGCGTTCTGCGCGCCCCATGCGTCCATCCCCTTGGCCGCGTTGCACCACCCGGCGTAGACCTCCGCGGAGTGGTCGGTGAACGACAGCCCGGTGACCGGGTCGACGCCCACGATGATGGTGGGGATCCCGGTCTTGTACGTCTGGGGTACCGCCTTATCCGGGAGCACGTGTTGCAGTGCGACCGCGATCACCTCGCCAACATCGGCGCCGGGGTGATGCGTACCGGCGCTCACGGGCCTACCCGGCAATGGGTTGAGCACACACCCCGACGGAACCACCAACCGGATCTGATCGAAGAAGCCTTCGTTCTTCGGGATCTCCGGATCCATCATCGATGCGATCTGGCCCACGGTGTAGCCGCGCGTGTTTCCGAAGGTGGACCACGCTTGGATCTCCGGGCGCGTGTCCGATCCGGTGTAGTCAATGGTGAGTTCGTCACCCGCGACGGTGATCTTGGCGTGCAGATGAATGTCGGGGTTGCCGAGTGGATCGTGATCCACGTAGGCATCGGCTTCGTAGACGCCGTCGGGCCAGGCGGTGACCTCTTCGCGGAAGCGTCGAGCTGCGTAATCGATCATGAAATCGACTGACTCTTCCACCGTGGTGGTGCCGTACGTTTCCAGCACCTCGCCGAGGCGGCGGACTGCAAGCTGGGCTGCGCCCATTTGCGCGCGAAGGTCCCCGATGTAGGACGGGATGCGATTATTGGTTTGCAGCGCCAGCAAGACATCGCGGCGTTCGATGCCACGGTCCATGACCTTGATGACCGGCCAGCGCACGCCTTCGCCCCAAATATCGGTGGCGGTCACGTTGTACCCGCCCGGCACTCCGCCGCCGGTGTCGCCGTGGTGGCACTGGATGCTGGCAATGAGTGCCATGCGCCGCACGCCGGGGTGCAGGGGGTCCTCCGCGAACACGGGCGCGAACACGTTGTAGTCGGGGAGGTGGCCGCCCCCGTGGTACGGATCGTTGGCCACGAAGACGTCGCCCTCCCGGAACTCGTCAACGCCTAGGTACTCGAGCGCGAAGCGGACCGGCAGGGTGGATGTGAGCATGAACTGCGGGATGCCGACCGACAGCGCCGCGAGTCGGCCTTGGGCATCGAGGATGGTGGCATTGCGTTCGTTGGATTGGTTCAGGATCGGAGTGGTCGCGGTACGCGAGACGTAGGTGGCCATCTCGAAACAGATGGTCTCCATCGCGCCTCGCACGACCTCGGCGGTGACCTGGTCCACGGTCGGCGCGGCGCTCAGGCGACCCCGACTCTTCGCCAGCTCTACGAGATCAACGTTCGTCATCACCGACCCCCGGGAAACCTGACGTGTGTGTCAGAGATGGTAGCCCGGGGCGTCGGACCAGTTGATTGGCACGGGGCCGATCAGGTGATGGTGAGGCAGCTTGGACAGAGCGTGCCGGCGAAGAAGCCGGGGACTCCGTTGAGGTTCACGACGGTCACGTTGTGCGGGCCGGTGGCCGCGGTGGATGCCGCGCTGACGGTGCCCGAGATCTGGGTTGGCGTGAGGACAGAAATGGAGAACGTGATCCCTTCGCTACTCGTGAGGATCGTGGGAGGGAGCAACCCGCGGCCGGTCATCGTGAAGGGTGCGGACGAGCCTCGCGCGATGGGAGCGGCGGCGAATCCGCTGATCGTGGGCGAGATGATCGCTCGCCGGTAGACGTCGAACGCGCCGTTCTGGTCGGCTTCATTCCCCAGGTTGGTGGCGACCGAGGTCACGGCCACGACGCCCCCGGTCGGGGCGACCGCGGCGCCCGTGCTCCATGCGTCGCCCTGACCCAGGAAGAACGATGTCGAGACGCGCTGGGTCAGGCTGCTGAGTCGATCTCGGACGTAGATGTCGGTCTGCGCGTTGGTATCGGGGCCGAGGTTCGTGGCGTCGGAGGCGAAGGTTACGAACCGGCCGTCCCGGCTCAACGCGGGCGACCGGCTCGGCCCGTTGGCCGCGCCGTCGGGCGTGGCGAGGCTGAGAATGGTCGTGGTTCCGGTGGCCAGGTTGCGCACGTAAATGTCGGTGACGGAGTTCGTGTCGGTCGCCGTGAGGACCGAGTCGGAGGCAAAGGCAACACTCGATCCGTCACCCGATATCGCCGCGTCGCGAGATGTTCCACTGCCCTGCCCGCCGCCGGTCGCGGTGCTGACTCGTGTGGTCGCGCCTGCTGCCAGGTCGCGTACGAAGACGTCGCTCATCGCGTTGGTATCCCCGGCCACCAGGTCGATGCTGAGTGAGTCGAAGGCCACCCGGGTGCCGTCACCGGAGATCGAAGCATGGGTCGAGGGAAGGTTCCGAAAATTTGCGATGCCTGTACTCACCAACTGGGTGGTCGTGACGTCGAGATCTCGCACGTAAATGTCGGTGCCGAGGTTCTCGTCGCTCACGTCGAAGACCTCGTCGGACTCGAACGCGATCCGGCGGCCGTTCGCGCTGATCGACGGCCTCCGACTCCCACGAGGGTTCGGGCAGCGGTCGAGGTCAAGTACGCCGGAGGCACACAACCGGGAGAAGTCGAGATTGTTGCGGGCGTCGTGGATGGTGCGTCCCGTTTGCTGCATGCGGGTGAGGATCCCGTCGACGCTTGCTTCGGGATGCTGCTCCTTCGCGAGGGCGTACGCGCCCGCAACGTGTGGGGTCGCCATGGATGTGCCGTTGAAGATGGCGAAGCCGCCTCCGGGTACCGACGATTGAATGACAACACCCGGAGCGAAGAGATCCACGAGCGGACTGCTGTTGGAGAAGCCCGCGATCGCGTCGCTGGTGGAGGCGGCCCCGACGGTGACGGCGCTGGAGATACAGCCCGGGTATCCAACTGCGGTCGAGAGGCCCTCGTTCCCGGCGGCGATCACGGTGGCGATACCCACGGACCTCAGCTGATCGATGGCCGGCTTGACGGGGTCGGCGTCGCAGGCGACCGGCGAGGTGAGGCCCCCGATGCTCATGTTGACCGCGGCGATCTTGTAGGTGTCGCGCAACTCATAGACATGTTCGAGGCCGAGGATCCAGTCCGAAGGGAACGTGAGCGGACACGGATCTTCACCACGGCTGCAGATTGACCCGGTCAGCCGCGAAAAGATCTGTACCGCGATGATCGAGGCGCGGGGTGCGACGCCCGTGGCGTCGAGCGCGCCGCCCGCCGCGATACCGGCAACGTGAGTGCCATGACGGCATCCGTTGGGCGCGTAGGTGCAAGGAGCCGCGGCGCCGAAGCCGGTCTGGGAGGTCAGGCCGTTCGGACAACTCCCCAGCGCGGAGAAACACGATTGGTCGACGACGCGGCCACCAAGGAAGGGGTGCGAGGCGCTGACACCGGTATCGAGGATCGCGACTGCCTGACCTCGGCCGGTGTAGCCCGCGTCCTGCGCCGCCGGTAGCCCCACTGCTGGTCCGCTCCAGAGCAATGCGGTCGGCACTGGGTCATCGGCGGTGACGTTCAATACCCGCGGGGACGCACGGAGCCGGCCGAGTGCCGCGGCATCGACGGTGGCGACCACGATGGGCAGCGTGCGCGCCCGCGCGGTGATGTGGCCTCCCGTCCCGATCAGGGTGGCGACGGCATCCTGATCGTGTTTGATCGCTCCGCGCTGACCCGCGCGCGCCGATGCCGAGAGTCCGCCTTCAGCTCGGAAGCCGGTCGCCGTGTGCACGATCACCCGTTGGGGTGACTGAGCTGCGCGGGCAAGGAGCAATGCGTCGCGGTTCCGAAGTGACCCGGCGGCGGCGTTCGCACGCGTCGCCGACCCACTCGGTGGGGTGGTGGCCACGCTGGAGATGAGAGCCGCCGCCGTAGGAGGACCGGGAGTGGGGACACTCACCAGCGTCGTGGTGCCGGCAGTGCGGTCACGGGCGAAGATATCGGTTGAGGCGTTGGTGTCGCCCGGCACGAGGTTGGTCGCGTCGGATTGAAACGCGATCACTTCGCCGTTGCCCGACACCGTGGGGTGCGTGCTCGGGCCATCGCCCTGGGTGCCGTTCGACGCGACGCTCACTCGAGTCACCGTGCCAACGGCGTCCCGAACGAAGACATCGGCGACGCCATTGGTGTCGTTCGGGACGAGGTTGCTCGCGGTCGAAGCGAATGCCATCAGTGAACCGTCGTGGGACAGTGCCGGTTCGACACTCGCCCCGTTGGTTTCGCCATTCGGCGCGATGGAGACCCTCTGGATTGCTGCACAGCCAGTGAGGGCGACGATTGCCGCGGCGCCAACTGCCATTGCCCGAACGCGCATCGATGCCTCCGCAAGCATTGTGCCCAAACTGGTACGAGCGGTGCAGCGTACCGGCTCCGTGGGACGGCCTGTCCTCAGATGTGAGCCTCGGCGGGTTCAGAGGGCGAGCGGATAGGCCACTCCAGTCATTCGGAATCCGCTGGCCCGTGGCCCGAGCGGCCCGTGAACGAAGTGAACATGAGCGGGAAATCAGTTCGGGAGTTCGACGGCGCTCGGGCCTATTCGCGCGGGTCCTAGTGAGGGGCTTGGGTCTGTTCCCGATAGGCGATCTCGTCCCGGAGTGCCTCGAGGATTGGCAACGTCGCGTGATCTTTCGGTCGGTCAGCGTTCCGCTTCGAAGCGATGATGTCGTTCAGGGACGCGACGAGCACGGCGATTCCGTCGATGTCGAAGGTGACTGCGTGGGGGAGGAGATCTGGGTACCCGCCGGTAAAGGCCGCGGGACGATATGAGACGTCGAAGTCCCCGAACTTGGTCGTGAGATTCACAGCGAGGTCCATCCGCGTGAGGAACTCCGAGGTGCAGGTAAACGCGAGGCCGCCCTCGACTGCATCGGAGCGGATTCGTGCATCGATCGCGCGCAGCGCCTGCGCGAGCGCTTCGAGGTTTTCGGCGCTTCGATCGGGGCAGACATCGGCATCGTTGGTCGTTGCCGGGGATCCGTGGATCGCCGCGGCGAGGCCACCGATCAACACATAGCGAACGTTGTATCGATGCAGTGTTTCGATGATCCGTGCGGGTTGGAATGGTTCAGGCACGGATCGATTCCTTCTGGGTCGCGGTCGCGACGAATGCCGCGACGTTTCCGATTGATCGCAGGCGCTGCGAGGGCGTCATGTTCAGGTGTTGGACGATTTGTGACCGGTCCACATCGTCGAGACGACGGAACGCGATATCAGCCTCGAATCCGCAGGCCCGTAGAAGTCTGGCCAGGGTTGCGATGCGCGGTTCTTCAACGCCGCGTTCCCACCGGGAGATCACGGACTGCTTGGTCCCGACGAGTTCCGCCAGCTCGGTTTGCTTCAATCCGGCTGTGCCGCGCGCCTCCCGAATGAGGAGGCCGGTACGGAGTCGGCTCAGGGCGGTGGGGTCGGGGCGGTTCGCCGAACGTTGCATAGCGATATCGTACTCAGAAAAGTATGAAAAAGCTATATCAGCAGGTCAGCAAGTCGATCGTGGTGCGACCCCGTGGTGCCGAAGAGCGCCTCCGTGGCGAATGCTCGGCGAAGGAAAAGGTGGAGATCATGCTCCCAAGTGAAGCCAACCCCACCGTGGATCTGGATTCCGTCTTTGGCCGCTCGCTTCGCGGCCTCACCCGCCGCCGCTTTGGCCACGTGCATCGCTCGATGACGGTCGTCGTGACCCGCGTCGACGGCCATGGCCGCGTAGTACACCGCACTCCACGCGCGTTCCACGTCGAGGCTCATGTCAGCGAGCTTGTGTTGCACCGCCTGGAACGAACCGATCGGCACGTCGAACTGGATGCGCTCCTTGGCGTACTCCAACGTCATGTCGAATAGGCGCCGAGCAGTGCCCACGAGTTCTGCGGCGACCGCGATCGTGGCACGGGTCATGACGTCGTCGAGCGCGGTTTCTCCGATGGTCCCAGACGCGGTGCCCGGTATCGAAGTGTCGACCTCGTACAGCGGCCTGGTGGAGTCCAGGGTCTCAATCCGGCGCGTCGGCGGCGCCGCGAGCAGTGTGACGGAGCCGTCGGCACCGACCGCCGCCACGAAGTCCACGCTCGCGGCATCCGGCACAAAGGTCTTCATGGTCTCGGCGTTGGGGTACCACAGGCCGTCGGCGCCCGCGAGCGCGACGGTTCCGTTGGCGTCACCCTCGAGAACCGCGTCGAGGTCGTGTTCGCCGATCGCGTCGAGGATCGGCGCGTAGAGGCAGGCAGTCGCCAGGAACGGCACCGGAGCCGCCACGCGGCCGAGCTCTTCCATCACCACGCACAAGTCCACGAGTGGACCGAGGCCGAGTGGAACGAAGTCTTTGACGTATCCCCACAATCCGTCGGTGGCACCGACGTCATGCATATGGGCACGGAGCAAGGAGGGCGGGCATTGCTCGGCGAGGAGCTGTCGGGCGGTGTCGTGCAGGAGCACCTGATCGTCGGAGAACGAGAAATTCACGGCCGCGGTCTATTCCTGTTTGCCGAGGAACCAACCATCGACATCGGCGAGGCGCCCGCGCCACCGAACGCCGTCGGCGACCACGGCACCGCCGCTGAGAATGCGAGCGTCTTCGAGGTGCAAGAACAGCGGAAGGTCATCGTCGGCGTCGTTGCTGCTGGGATCAGCTGGGGTCTCCGCGATCAGCGCGAGGTACCGCAACGGGTCAGAGAGCACGGCCGCGTCGACCCCGCCTTTCGCTTCAAGCTCCGCGGCCATGTTGTGCATGAAGCGGGCCACACTCACCGCGTTCCCGGAGATCAGCAGTCCACCCTGGGCCACCGTGATGCCAAAACTCAGGCTGCCACGGTTACAGACGCTGACCAACACACGCAGGATGTGGTCAGGGAGCTCAGTTTCGGCGACCTCGTGTTGGAGTCGCAGCAACTCCGCGGCGTTGGTTTCGAGAGCGGCCTCAGGAGTGGGAACGGGTTCGGGTCCTGCCATCGACTCAGGGTACCCAGCGTGGGATGACCGCGTACGGGACACCCGGCCGCTACTTCGCTCGCGGGAGGCCAAGGACGCGCTGCGCGATGATGTTGCGTTGGATTTCACTCGTCCCGCCCGCGATCGTGCTGGCGAAGCTCACGAAGAAGCTCAGCGCCCAGTACCCCGCCCGTTCGCCACGTTCGCGGTCGACCACCGGGCCGTACGGGCCTTGAATCTCCATCCCGAGTTCGTACAGCTCCTTGCCGAGTTCGGAACTCGCCATCTTCATATAGGAGTGTTCGGGCGCCGCTGACCCCTGGGCGAAACTCGTGAACCCCTTGTAGCCGAGCGCGCGCAGGCTGGCGGCGCGCTGGTAGCCCTCGGCGATGCGGCGGCGCACGGTCGGATCATCCGCAACCCCGCGTCGACGCGCCAGGTCCACGAGTCCGGCAATGCTCTGTTCGAGGCGGGCGACGCCTTCGACCCATAACCCCGCCCGCTCATGGGCGAGCGAACCCTGGGTGATTCGCCAACCATCGTTGAGCGCGCCGACAAGATTCTCGGCGGGGATCTCCACGTCGGTGAAGAACACTTCCGCGAAATCCGCGTCGCCGGTGAGGTGAGTGAGGGGCCGGATGTCGATACCGGGTGTGTCCATGTCGAGGATAAGGAGCGAAATCCCCTTGTGCTTGGGTGCGCTCGGATCGGTCCGGACGTAGAGACAGCACTTCTGTGCGACCATCGCGTACGACGTCCACACCTTCTGGCCATTGACGATGAACCGATCGCCGTCGAGCACGGCACGGGTCTGCAGCGAGGCGAGATCGGAGCCCGCGTTCGGTTCGCTCATCCCAATACACCAGATGGTGTCGCCGCGTATCGCGGCCGGTACCAGCTCCTGTTGATCGGGGGTTCCGTGGTCGAGGAGGCTCGGCGCCACGATCGCGTACCCGGGGAAGTGCAACGAGCGCGGAATACCGCGGGCCGACATCTCCTCCAGATACACCATGGTTTGGATCGGAGTCGCGTTCCGGCCACCGAGTTCGGGCGGATACCCGGGGATCATCCAACCGTGGTCGAACAACGTGGCCTGCCAGTCGCGGGCCCACTGCGGGATTGGGTCGGGTGGTGACGTCTCCGCTACGTCGTGATTGCTCCGACCACCAATGACGACGTCGGGGTTGGTGCGGGTCTTGGGGGGAGCGTGCTCGTCGAGGAACGCGATGAGTTCGGCGCGAAATACCTCGACCTCGGGATCCCACGCGAGGTGCATCGTCGGCTAGCCGGCGAACGGCGGCATGAACGGAGGGACACCAGGATCCCGACCGTTCATCAGCGCGGAACGCGCGGCGGTGAGGGAGTCGAGCGACCACACGGCGTCCGCCGCGACTTCCGACGCGGGGTGCCAGCCCTGGAGGAGCTGCGCCTTCCCTCCGCCCACCGCGAACACCTGACCTGTGATGCCTTCGGAGTCCGGCGACGCGAGCCAGACAGCCATGGCGGCCGCGTTCTCCGGGGCGAACCGGTCGAAGTCGCCGTCCTTCTGGTTCATGAACTCGCCGGCCACTGCCTCGGTCAGACGCGTGCGCGCCACCGGCGCGATCGCGTTGACCCGCACCCCAATGCGTTCGAGCTCGCGCGCCATCACGATGGTCATCGACGCGATACCGGCTTTGGCGGCGGCGTAGTTCACCTGCCCCGCGTTCGCATAGAGACCGGACTCACTCGTTGTGTTGACAATGGCCCCGTGGATGGGAGCGCCCGCCTCTTTGCTGCGCTGACGCCAGTACGACGCCGCGAACCGACTGGTGGTGAAGTGGCCCTTGAGGTGCACGTTGATCACGGCATCCCACTCGGCCTCGTCCATGTTGAAACTCATCTTGTCCCGCAGGATCCCGGCGTTGTTCACCAGCACGTCGAGCGCACCGAACGTGTCGATCGCCTGCGCGACGAGGGCTTGACCGCCATTCCAGTTCGCGATGTCGTCGTAGTTCGCCGCGGCCCGTCCGCCGGCTGCGGTGATCTCGTCGACGACTTGTTGCGCGGGCCGTTGGTCTGCGCCCTCTCCCGTGGTCTCGCCGCCGAGGTCGTTGACGACCACCGCGGCGCCTTCGCTCGCGAGCAGCAGCGCCTCGGCGCGTCCGATGCCGCGTCCCGCACCGGTGACGATCGCGACCTTGTTCTCGAACCGACCCATTGACCATCTCCCCTTGGACCTGACGTGAGCGTCAGAGACTAGAGCGTTTCTCCAATCGATCCGCGGGTGTCGCGGATGTCTATGGAGCTGCGGCGGAACACAGAGGATCGGACCAGGTGAGACGGTCACCGATGCAGCGAGGTCCGGCGAACACGGAGAAGTCGGTCGACCGGCTGACCGCGCCGTGGGAGTCGGTGACCACGAGGCGGACGCGATAGGGACCGGGTTGGTCGAGCGCGAGCCACGGCTGCATCGTTTCGGGAAACGCGAGAACCCAGGCGCTTCCCGTGGGTGCGGTAACGAGTTGCCAATGCGCAGTGAGATCGTCGCGGTCTCGATCGCAACTCCGGCGCGCATCGAGGTGGAGCCAGCTCGCGCTCGCGGCGTTCTCGATGTCGGGGCCCGGATCCGCACCCGGCGCGGAGTTTCCGGGAGTGGGAAGGATGGTGACGACACCGTCGCGAGTGGTGCGCACGAACGTGCCGGTTTCGTTGGTAGCGAGGCTGCACGCGCCATCGGCGCGGTGCGCCGCGAACGGCAGTCCGGTGAGCTTGACGTCGGCTCCGGGGGCCACGATGTCGACCGCGTCCGGAGCGGTGCGCACGCCGAGCCGACCGCGACGAGTCCGGTGTGCGGTGAGTCCAGACGGCGTCGACACTGAGCGGACGGCTTCCCGAGCGATGACACGAGCGGTGCCGTCGAGGTGGCGGTCGCGGATCGCGACTCGACCGTTGGCGTATTGGGTAGCGATCACCACGCGATCACCCGCGACGTCGGTGAGACGCACGCGCACTCGGCCGTCGCCAGAGTCGGGGAGCGACTCGATGACCGGAGCGGGTTCCCCGATCCGCGTGGGATAGGCAATCGCCGCCGATCGGGTCTCGGACTCGATAGCGGTCACCGTGGTATCGAGCGCCGTGTGGGTCAGGAGCACCCGGCCCGCTCCCTCATGGTTCGTGGTGCGGGTGGTCAATGTGGCGGGTCCGGCGGTGGTCGCGATGCCCGTGTCCACCCGCGCGCCTCCCTGCTCCCAGCGACCACCGGTGATACCGGCGGCGAAGGTCCCGCTGCTGGATCCGCCGCCGTTGCCGTGCGTCACCCAGGTGAGGGCGGCGCCAGGGGCCGCGGTCACGCGATCGAACGTGACGAGGTATCGATCGTCCACGAACTCGAACCGTCGTTGGAACCGGGCCCCGGCGTAGGCGCTATCGACCTGCGCGCGATCCCAGGCTTGCGTATCGGCAAGGGCGCTCATGGTGGCGTGGCCATCGACGGGTGGCGGGCCCGCGAGGTCGGTCAACCAATAGATCGACGCGATGAACGGGTCGCCCGGGCCGTCGCCGTTGACGAGAATCAGATTGTGGTCGGGAGCGGTGCCAACGAGTCCGCGTTGCTGGTAGGTGAGGTAGCCGGGGTCGAGGAGGAGCTGCTCGCCGTATGCGTGCATCAGGTAACTGGCAGTGTCGGGCTGCTCGTGCGCGGCGCTCGCAATCTTGCCGAGGCCATCGCGGTCGCGCCCGAGCTCCATCGCGGCGCTATGTTCACCGAGTGCGATGACTTCGACTGCGTCGGGGCTCCAGTCGCTTCGAAACACGGCGGTACCGGACTCATCGTCGAGCCGGGTTGGTGATCCTGGGGGTGGTGCGGGTGTGACTGAATCGTCGTAGTTGGCCAGCGCATCGGCTGCCAGGTCCACACTTCCATCGGTGTCGTACGGAACAGGTGCGTTGGCCCAACGCCACGCAAAGCTCGGCGCATCGGCGGTATCCGCGGGAGCGAGACCGAAGTAGTACGCGAAGCCCACATTGCCGTCGTCGATCGGAGCCAGTGAGCCGTCGGGGAGGGTGAGGTCGAGGAGCCACCGTTGAGTCGCGCGGTAGACGGGGTGGCGCCAAAGGTTGGGGATCACGCGTCCACCGATGTCCCACGCACGATCGCCCCGCGCGTGATCCCACGCCCGGGTGAACGGCAGCAGGTTCTGACCCGCGTAGCGCTGGTAGTAGGTGCCTTCGCCGTAGCCGCCGCCCGGAGCGACGAAGGTGAAGCGTTGGACGAGGTCCACTTGGTCGAGCGCGAACGCGAGCCACGCGCTCGGCGATCGGGTATCCCCAGGAGGCGCACCCTCAACGGGTGGTGTGTGGAAGAGGGCGAGTGCCGCGACCCCAAGCGCGGCGGCCGACTTCGATCGGTGGTTGTTCGGCAGGACCGTGGCGTAGTTCCCCGCGCTGAGCGGGTCGATGTAGTTGGTGTAGATCTCGGAGGCGAGGTCGGTGATGTTCGCGCGGATCGTCGCGTCGGCGGGTCCGAAGTCGTACCCGGCACCGAGCATCGTGTCGTAGGCGGTCGCGTATTGGAGTAACTCCTCCGATGTGTTGATATCGCGGTCGCTCCCACCAAGGGGTGGAGGGACCGCGAGGCGGCTGCGGGTATACATCGCGAGGAGGCGGTCAGTCACGATGGTCCCGACGGCGGCGCGGTCGGCCGGAGTGGCGAACGGGACGATGACACCGTTGAGCACGGTCCGATCGAGCGCGTACTCGTACGCCAGGTCCTTGGTGGACTTGGTCTTCACTCGTTCCGAGCCGATGGTGTGGTCGTCGAGCGCGATCCCGTCGCCTTGCCGGGCGCGCCGGTGAAGTTGGATGAAGATGCCGTGGTACGGCTCACGGTCGAGTCGGGCGCGGACCAGGTCGAGGTCGACGCCGGCGCCGACAATGCGCGGACGAGTGAGGTCAATGGAAGCGACCGCCGGCGCCACAGGCCGAACTGCGGATGTCGCGGTCGCAGATGTGGTTCCGGTGGGCGCGAGCACGGGGAGCGCAATCACGATGGCCAACAGCGAGAGCACCCCGCGCGAGCGCACTGGCTACCGTCCCTCGAACTTCGCGGCGCGCTTGTCGCGGAACGCGTCCATGCCTTCGACGAGATCGGCCGACGCGGTAGCGAGCGATTGATACGCCCCTTCCCGTTCGAGCGACGTGGGGAGATCGGTCTCGAAGGTGGTATTGAGCATGCGCTTGGTGAGGCCGAGCGCACGGGTTGGGCCCGCGGCCAAGCGCGTCGCGAGCGCGTCGGCAGCCTCTGCGAGCGCCGCGCGGTCGGTGAGACATTGGTAGGCCAGTCCGAGACTCACGGCGTCGGCTCCCGAGCAGCTCTCGCCCAACATCACCATCGCCTTCGCCCGGGCCAGACCCACCAACCGGGGGAGGAGATAGGCCCCACCGGCATCGGCGACCAAACCCAGTTTGTGGAACGACCAGATGAACTTCGTCTCCGGAGCAACCAGCACGAAGTCGCACGCAAGCGCAAGATGGGCTCCGGGTCCAACCGCCACACCGTGGACCGCGGCAACGGTTGGCTTGTCGAGTTCCCACAACTCCCGGATGAACGTCTGTACGCCGACACGCAACGCTTCGGCTGTGGTGCGCGGATCGAACCCAGGTTTTCCGGCTTGCGCGACGGTGGATGCGGTGAGGTCCATGCCCGCGCAGAACGCGTCGCCGGTTGCCTGAAGGAGGACGGCACGGATCGTGGGGTCGCTCCGCGCGGCGCGGATCGCGTTGACGATTCCGTCCCGCATCGCAATCGTGAGGGCGTGTTTCGCGTCGGGTCGGTCGAGCGTGATTCGGCAGACGCCGTCCTCACCCGTCTCCACTCGCAGATGCTGGCCCTCGCTCACGTCATGTCCCCTCTTAGCCCTGCGGGCCGGGCCGGTCGGGCCCCGCTCGGCGGGCGCGGGCCGGGTTCTTGTCGGTGGACGCCTCGCTCACGTTCCGCCTCTTTGGCCTGGTCACGTGTTCGTCGTGAGGATGTTGACGACACTGACACCCGAGCCGCGGCCACCCACATTGTGTTGGAGGGCGAATCCATTTCGGGTCGGAACTTGTCGGTCCCCGGCGTCACCGCGCAGCTGCCACCAACATTCAGTGAGTTGCGCGATCCCGGTGGCGCCAATGGGATGCCCCTTGGCGAGCAGTCCTCCCGAAGTATTGACCGGAATCCGACCAGTGAGAGAGGTTTCGCCGTTCAGTGACGCAACCCCGCCTTGGCCCTTCTCGACGAACCCGAGGTCCTCGATATCAAGAATCTCGGTGATCGTGAAGCAGTCGTGTACTTCACACATGTCGATGTCGGTGGGGCCGACCCCGGCCATCGCGTAGGCGCGTTTGGCGGCGAGCACAGTTGCTTCGAGTCCGACGAAGCTGGTCTTTTCGTGCAGGTACGGATGGTCCGTCGCCATGCCGAAACCGGCGACGAAGACCGGACGATCCGTGAACTCGTCGGCCCGGTCCGCCGGAGCAAGGAGCACCGCGGCCGCGCCGTCGGTCTGCGGGCAACAGTCGAGCAGGTGGAGCGGGGAGCAGACCGGTGGCGAGGCGAGCACTTGCTCGATCGTCACCTCGTTCTGGAAATGCGCATACGGGTCGAGCGAACCGTTGTGATGATTCTTGACTGCGACGGACGCGAGCATCTCGCGGGTCGTACCGAACTCGTACATGTGGCGAGTAGCGAACGGAGCGAAAAGCACCGGCGCCGTCTCGCCGCGGGTGAGGATCGGGTGACCGGCCGCCGCGCGTGACAGCAGTCCTTCGTCGGCCGACTTGTCGCGCATCTTCTCGACGCCGATGACGAGGACCAGGTCATGAACGCCCGACGCCACAGCCATCGCTCCGACCCGGAACGCATCGGATCCGGATGGACATGCGTTCTCGATCCGCGTGCACGGGATTCCCGCGAGCCCGATCGCCGATGGGATGGTGTTTCCCCCGATGCCTTCCTGGCCCCACAGCGTTCCACGTTGGGTAGCTACAAACGCGGCGTCAACCGCGCCGCGCTCGATTCCCTTGTCGACCGACGCGACCGCAGCATTGAACGCGCCGGCAGCCATCACTTCATAGGACTGGTCGAACAGCTCGCCCATCTTGATGAGCCCTGCTCCGACGACCGCAACCTTGTTCCAGCTCATGATTGCGCGCTCCGGTCTCGCACGGCCTGGGCCGGCTTCGCCTTGTAGCCGTAGACGGGGACGCCGCGTTCGTGGGCGTACTTGCGGAGGACGAGGTCGACTTCGGTGCCGATTTCGAGGTCGGTGCCGTCGCCCACGACCTGGAGCATGATGCGTGCGCCGCCGTCGAGATCGATGACGGCGATGGGCAGCGGCGCGACGAACGGCGACGGCATCGTTTGGTTCACCACGAAGGTGTGGACCACGCCGTGACGCTCGAGTTGCACCGGTTCGAGGTGGGAGCAACCGCACGCCACGCAGGTGGGGTGAATCGACGGCGGTGTGTTCACGGTCGAACATTCGGTGCACCGCCCACCGAGCAGTTGGAGCATCTCGGTGGCCCCGCGGGCGAAGAGTGCACTCTCCGGCGGAACACCCATCGGAATATTCTCTCCCGACGATTCGAGTTGCCCCCGCGCTCGCAAGATTTCTGGATACGTGGCCGCCTGCCCTTCGGCGATCACGCGCGTTCGGGCGATGCTCGACCCGGGAACTGCTGCGCTCGCGGTCACGATCGCACCGGTGGTGCGGCCGCCGCCGGTGCCGATGATCGCCACGAGTCCGGGGGCATCGAGGGCGAGGACTCCGCCAATGAGCGCGGCCGCAGC
This sequence comes from Acidimicrobiia bacterium, assembly GCA_031430375.1. Classification (GTDB taxonomy): domain Bacteria; phylum Actinomycetota; class Acidimicrobiia; order IMCC26256; family JAENVU01; genus JAENVU01. The sequence goes on along the minus strand of JANPBJ010000267.1, from coordinate 5,857 downwards.
ACCGGTATCGCCGAGGGCGGCGTACGCGTCGGCTGACGTGACAACCTGCGCGTTGACACCTTTGGCGATCACCGCACCGAGGCGGCCATCGGGATCGGGGATTGACCACGCGACCGGGCCGAGCGCGGCGAGGTGTTCGGCGACCTCGCGTACCGGTGGCAGGAACATCTCTTCGCGGAACAGCCGCGGGTCATAGAAGTCGCGGGTGGTGGTCTCGCCATCGCCGCGATACCGATCCAGGAACGGATGAAGGCGGGTCACCCGAACGCCCAGCGTTGCGGGACCTTCCGCCGCGGTGAGAACGAGCGCCGCCGCACCGGCACCGCAGCGGGCCTCGAACGCTGTGCCCAATCCAGGAACGAGCGCATCGGAAACCACCACCACCACAACGCGCGCGGTTCCGGCGGCAATCGCGTCGGCGCCACCCAGCAGAGCCTCCATCCCCGCGTGCGGTGATCCGCTCATGACCGCACCGGAGGCATGCGGGCCGATGCCCGCCGCGGTGGCCAGCACTGCGTGGTTGGGACCCTCAGCAAATGGCGGACGGGTACAGCCCCACCACATGCCGTCGACGTTGCTGCCGTTGACCTCCGCCGCGGCCAACGCATCGAGGATGGCTGCGGCCGCGAGCGTGAGGGCGTCTTCGTCAGGAGCGCATACTGCGGGCACAAAGCGACCGCCTCGCCGACCCCAGGCCGCGCCAACTTCTGCCGCGTTGATTCGCAAAGTCGGCGCCGCCGCGCCGACCGCGCTGATGTACACGAGACCCCCCATAAGGGGCGTGACTCTACTGGCGCGCCGGGCCGGTCAGCCCCGGCGGACCCGTCCCGACGAAGAACCAGTTGAAGTGCTCCTGGTTCCGAGGAGCGGATTGGCGAGTTGTGGCCCCAGCCATGCCGCGACGAGATCGGCCCCGGGGTCCGAGAAATGGAGGCCGTCCGGTCGGATGCCGGCGACGCCACCCAGATCGTTACGGAACTTCCCGGCGGGACACACCCGGTGCGCGAGGTCGATCGGGATCGCTCCGGCATTGGCGGCGGCCCGAACATAGTGAATCGCGCTGTAGGCGATGCCGAGATCCGATGCCGGGTCGAGGGCGCAAGGGGGGATGAGCCACACCACTCGGGCGCCGGTTGACCGCAACACCCTCACGGCTTCCGCCCATTCGTCGCCCATGAACTTGTCGAACCGAGGGTCGCCGGGACCGACGTACTCGGGCCCCCATTCATCGCGTTGACGGACCCCCGCATCCCAGACGGTCGTGAGGACGACGACAACGTCGGGGTGGAAATTGCCGGCCAACTCGGGCCACCGTTGGGGCCAGTCTTCACACGCAGTGGCGGACCGTCCGAGCATGGTGCCGAGCCTTCCGCCGCGGGCGATCCCGCACCAGAGTCGAGCGGCGTTGAGTACCTCGATGCCTCGTGTGGGCCCCCAGCGCTCGAGTCCTCGGCCCATGGTCTGCGCGACGGAGTCGCCGACCACCATGATCCGCTGCACTGGTGGTGGCGACACGATCGTGGGCGTTGGGCCGGTGACCGGAAGGGTTGCCGCCGCCGCCGTAGGAACGCTGGTCGGAGGCGTTGCGGGGCCGATGGTCGGCCGGCTGACTCTGGGCTGGCTGGCGGTCGGCTGGTTGAGCGCCTCGAAGACGATGTTGGGTCCGCCGCCTGATCCGGGGACAGCGAAGAGCAGCGCCCCGACGGTCGCCACGCCGACGGGCCCCAACACTCGAGGTCGCCAACTGGTGAGGCGACGTCCGCCGCGAATCGGAGACTCGAGGAATCGGTAGGAAAGCGACGCCACGGCCATCGTCACCGAGATTCGGAGACCGAACAATGCGAGTCCGCCGAAGCCGACCCGTTGCGCACTGAGCCACAGGAAGATGGGCCAGTGGTAGAGGTACGCGCCATACGAGACGACCCCCAGCGAACGCAACGGCCGCCATTGCAAGGCGCGTTGGAGTGGCCCAGCGTGATACGCGCCAGCAATGACGACCGCAGTGAGCACCGCGTTGAGCGGTAATCCGCCGCGGTAGAGGAACGCATCGGTCTGGGTGCTCGAGGCCCAGAGCGCGCCGAGCGCCGCTGCCGCGATCACCCCTGCTCCGGCGATCGCGACACGGCGAACCCGCAACCGCGAGGCTCGCCGTCCGGCGATCATCGTGGCGAGGACTCCGCCGATGAGAATTTCCACCGCTCGCGTGTCGGTCCCGTAGTACACCCGCGACGGGTCCCGGCCAGGGGACCACAACAGAAAGGCGAGCGCGGCCGAGACCCCGGCGAGGACGATGAGTGCCAAGCGAAATCGTGACCGTGACCGGAGGCGAGGGAGAAGCCCAACGGAGAGCAGCGGGAAGAGCAAGTAGAACTGCTCCTCGATCGCAAGTGACCAGAAGTGCTGTACCGGCGAGGGTGCCGCGAACAGTGCGGCATAGGACTGCTGTCCCAACACGAAGCGCCAGTTGGCCACATGGAACAGAGCGCTCAGGCCGTCGCCGCCGATCCGCCCGGCTTCATCGCCCGTGGCGACGTAGGCCGCATACGCCGCGATTCCGACGAGCGCCACCAGCGCGGCTGGCAGCAAGCGACGGGCGCGTTGCGTCCAAAACCGGCGGAGGCTGATGGCGCCGGTCGATTCCCACTCGAGCAGGAGCAACGACGTGATGAGAAACCCGGAGAGCGTGAAGAACGTACTGACGCCGAGGAATCCGCCGTGCGCGAATCCAAGCTCACCGTGGAAGCAGAGGACGGCCGCGATGGCAACGCCGCGCAGACCGTCGAGCGCAGGAACGTGCGCGAGTCGCGCGGATGCTTTGGGCCCCCCAGCCATGAAAGGGGAAGGTTACGGCACCCACCACTCACCGTGGTCGATCTCCGGAATGCATTGAGACCGGCGAATGGAGACGGCTCGGATAACGTCGTCGGTTCTGGTGGCGTAGCCGAGTGGCTTCAGGCAAGGGTCTGCAAAACCCTCTACGTGGGTTCGATTCCCACCGCCACCTCTCATTTCTTCGGTCAAATATCGTCAGACCCCGTGGCGAACCTGCTCACAAATCCGGCGGGTCAGTCCACGTCGGTATTCGACGGCGCGCCAGACGTTGGGCTCGCGTCCGCGAGAATGTCCGTTCCTTCGAAAGGAACGTGTGGCGAAAAATCGGACATTGAGACGACGACGCGGCGTGGTCGGGTTTATTGCGTTCGCGGTGCTCGGTGCCTCGATCGCGTCCCCGACGATCGCGTCCCCGACGATCGTGGGCGCAACCGTGAAGCATGAGATTTCGTCATCGCCGGACGCGGCGCTGGGAACGATCGAGGACTGTCTCAACCGGGGCGGTCGTGACGTTGGCGTTTCGGGCCCGCAAGTGCGCCGATTCACCGACGATGTCTTACGGAACGAACTGGTCAACGCGCAGAACGCACTGTGGATCCAGGTCGACAACTGGCCGGTCTCGTTCTCCGGAGGGTCGGGAGCGTGCTGGTTTGGTGGTCGCGTGCTGGGGACGTATCCGCAGACGACGCCGTGGGCCGATTTCCACCACACCGGCGGGCTGAATTTTCAGAATGAGCGCCTGACCATCGTGGGCACGCGGATCCACAACTACGGCGACGGTATCCGTGCCCGCGCCGGCGCGCGCGATTTTCGTATTACGGGAGTCCACCTCTCGTTCATGCACGACGACTGCATCGAGAACGACCAGCTCTACACGGGCACAGTCGAAGACAGCCTGCTTGACGGGTGCTACGTGGCGTTCTCGGCGCGCCCGTCGTCGGGCGACGATGCGGACGGGCACACCAACACCTTCACCATCCAACACAACGTGGTTCGTTTGAAACCGACGCCCACGGTGTACAAGGGCGACGCCCCGGGCCACGGCGGATTCTTCAAGTGGGACGAGGACGGACGCGGGCCGAAACTGGTGGTGCGCGACAACGTGTTCCGTGTTGATCAGCGTCCCAACCACCAGACGCTCGGGCTTCCGTCGGGCTACCGAGTCAAATGTTCGAACAACGTGGTGGTGTGGTTGGGCAAGGGTCGGTATCCGGACCGCCTGCCCAAGTGTTTCAAGGTGACCCGGGACCGACGGGTCTGGCAGCGCGCCGTCGCCGCGTGGCACGCCGCGCATCCCCTGAACCCATAGCTGTTAGCGGGGGACGTCTTTCCAAGCCAGAGTCTTGTCAGTTCGGGGCTCTCCGGGCAGTCCGAGGATGCGCTCGCCGAGAATGTTGCGCAGGATCTCGGAGGTGCCCCCTTCGATCGAGTTGGCCCGAGCGCGCAGAAACATCTTGCGGATGTCGAGCCCTCCAGTGAGATTCGCCGTGGTGGGGCGGATGAAGTCGTAGTGGTCGATGAGCACACCTTCGGGGCCGAGCAGGTTGATGGCCTCGGAGTAGATGCGCTTGTTGACCTCGGCGAACGCGAGCTTGCTCACGGAACCCTCGGGCCCGGCAACACCGGCCTTGCGGTTCTGACTGGCGCGGATGTTGGTGAGTCGTAGTACCTCGGCCTCGATCCAAAGTTTCATGACTGCGTCGCGGGCCACCACATCGGACCGGCGGTCCGCAGGAAGGGAGCGCCAAACTTCCATCAGCTCCCCAATCGGCCCGGATTCGCGTGCGGCCACCGATCCGCCGATCGTCACGCGCTCGTTCATCAGCGTGGTCATCGAGACTCGCCAACCGTCCCCGACGTCACCGACGCGGTCAGAGTCAGGAACGCGTACATCGGTCAGGTACACCTCGTTGAACTCAGCCTCGCCGGTGATCTGACGGAGCGGACGTACTTCAACTCCGGGTGCGTGCATGTCGAGCGCGTAATACGTGAGGCCACGGTGCTTCGGAACGTCCGGGTCGGTGCGCGCCACCAACATTCCGCGGTGGGCCATGTGCGCAAGCGTGTTCCACACCTTCTGTCCGTTCACGAGCCACTCGTCGCCGTCACGTATGGCGCGGGTGGCAAGTGACGCGAGGTCGCTGCCTGCGCCGGGTTCACTGAACAGCTGACACCAGATCTCTTCGCCCGTGAACAGCGGGCGCAAGAGCCGCGCCTTGGTGCTCGGCTCCGCGTGGGCCACGATCGTGGGCGCGGCGAGGAACAGCCCGAATCCATTCCATCCCACCTCTTCGTACCGCACCCCTGCGTCGCGGAGCCGCTCGTCCACAACCCGCTGAAGCTTCGCGTCGGCACCGAGGCCGCCGAAGCCCACGGGGAAGTGGGTCCAGGCGAGTCCACGGTCGTATTGCGCGCCGCGGAACGCCAACCGATCGCTCGGGTCGGCGTCCGCGAGGAGCGCGTCGGTGAAGGCAGCGATGCTTTCGGCGTCCATGTCTCCGAGACTAGGGGAGGGTCGAGAACCCGTGAGTGGTCCCGGAATTGGCGTGGATCCGTCGGTACGCTTGATTGGTGATATCGCCCACTTCGGCAACCCTGTTGCCGCCAACCCGCCGCGAACGGATGGCGGCGCGGCGACGGCGCACACGTCGGCTCCGGCTATACGGACTCGGTGGAGCAGCGCTCGTCGTCAGCATGACGGTGGCGGGGATGCAACTCTCCGGTGGCGATGACGCCAACTCCGCGGCGAGCCCGAAATCAACCGCCACGACCGCCACGACCGTTTCGACGAGCACGTCGACCGCCGCCACCCCCGCGCTCTTGCCACCCTTCAACCAGGCGATCAAGGACGAGAACGCGAAACCGGGGACCGGGAGCTGGCGGCTGACGCAAGATGGTGCCGCCCACGACATCGAGGGTTACCTCAACGTGACGAGTGCCCAGCGGGGCGAGACGGTCAACCTCTACGCAACCACGGTCGCCCCGACGTTTACGATCGAGGCCTACCGGATGGGTTGGTATCAGG
>JANPBJ010000266.1:0-12286 GCA_031430375.1 Acidimicrobiia bacterium | reverse complement strand
CGAATCGCCGCCGCGCGAGCTGCGGCGCGCCGCAACCATCCTCGCCACCGTCGGAGTCCTGTGCACATTCGGGATCTGGGCCAACGGCTCGCTCGCGTTCCAGTACCAGCGTCTGTACAACCCGTATCCGGAAGCGAACCGCGCCGGAGCCCTTGCCTTTCAGTACCGCATCGATCGCGCCTTCGCGAGCGGGACCAGTCAACTCCAAAGTGTCCGCGCACTGGCACGGCGGCCCGCGTCCGCCGGCACTACCGCTGTCGTCGGCGACTGCGCAGCTCTGTACTGGTCTGACGGGCGAACCTGGCGCCTCGTGGAGGGCGGACCCGCGGGAGGGGTATTCCGCATCGAAGCATCCTCCCCTCCGAGTGCCCCACCCGGCGTCCCCGCACAGTGGTATCCCCTGATCGCCTGGGGAGATGCGGGGTCCCAAGCCGTGATCGGTGTCAGGCGTACCGGTGAATCGGTTCAGGTGAGCCTGGCCACGCATCAGCCTGGCCGCGCGCTGGAGTTCAATCGATTCGTACCACGCGTGAAGCTGTCGCCGCGGGCGAAGCACGAGTTCGAGGTCGTCGTCTCTGATCCGCTCCATCTCGTTCGCGTGCGCATCGACGGTATCGACGTTCTCGACCTCGACCGCGAGCCAGCCCTACCGGGCGGGACCGTCAGTATCGGCCGTGCCGACACAACCGGAGCCGCGACCGACTACGGATCGAAGGTCCGTCGACTGCCGCCATCGACCGTCGTCTGCCAACAGATTCAGTCCGGACTCGCCACCTCAAACAGGAACTGATAGGCAAACAACGTCGGCCGAAGCGCGAGCCCGATGCCGTCCACCACCGCAACTGTCCGCGAGCGGTGCGGTTCGAGCGGGAGTCCCACTGTCTCCTGGCGACGCTCGTTGAATCCCGCTTCGACCAAGAGGGACTTGGCCTCCGAGCCGGTGAAGAACCGCAGTTGGGCCGAGTCCAGCAAACCGCGAGCGTCATAGGACCATTTTCCACTCAGCACACGTGACCTTGGGTACCAGTGAGCGAAGTTCGGGACGCTGAGGGCCAGGCGCCCACCGGGCCGGAGGACCCGCCGAATCTCGGCGAGCAATGCAGTGGCGTTTCGCACGCGTCCGAGCGCGTCGACGCCAATCACCACATCGAACCCATCTCCGACCGTGGGTCCGATTCCGGCGTCGAGCTCGGCGACGATCAACCCTGGATCATCCGCGTTCACTGCGGTGACCCGGCTCGGTTCGACCATGGCGGTCACATCGTGGCCTTTGGATCGCAAATCGGGAATCAAGAGTTCTGCTTCGGCGCCGACCACGAGGACCCGCGCCGGTTCGAGCCCTGCAAGCCACGCCAGCATCCGAGTGTTCGCGGTGTCAGCCCCGGTCTTCGGCTCGTACAGGCTGGACGCGAACGCCGTATCTCCCCGACCGATGCCGATCTTGTGGGCGCGGTACCGAAGCACATCCTTGACGATGTCCTTCGCGTATCGAGGCCCGTTCACGTACGAGATCTCTTCGCCGTAGTACGTGGGAATCGGAATCTCGATGATCCGTTTCCCCGCCTCGTGGAACTGAATGATGATCTCGGTATCGAAGTCGTATTCGTTGGTGTTCCTCTGGAACGGCACATCTCGCAGGGCCGACACCGAATAGGCGCGATACCCGCTATGCCACTCACTCAGATTTGTGCCCGCGAGGCGGTTCTCAATGGTCGACAGCACCTTGTTGCCGATGACCTTGTACATCGGCATGCCGCCTTTGCGGGCACCGCCGGGGGTCATCATGCGGGACCCGAAGACTGCATCGGCCTCGCCCCGGTCGAGCGGAGCGACGATCTCGGGGAGCATCTCCGGCGCGTACTGGCCATCGGCGTGCAACAGCACCACGATGTCGAGGTCGTGCTCGATCGCCCACTCGTATCCGATCTTTTGGTTCCCGCCGTACCCCACGTTGCGAGGGTTGCGCAGAACCTCGAGCGGCAGCTTTCGCCCGTCGACCTGCTTGTACCCGAGACCCACGAGGTAGGTCTGGTCTTCTGACGCGTTGTCACTGATCAAGATCTTGGTAATCCGCGGAATGAACTCCGGCGGGATCCGATCGAGCACCTTGGCCAGGGTTGATGCCGCGTTGTACGCGACGATGATGATGCCAATCCGCTTCGGCGTGCTCACCGTTCCAGGGTACTTCCCACCCGACGACCGCCTCGGCCACACGGTCATAGGAGTTGCCTCACGCCGACGAGATCGAGGCAAGTCGCCCCACGGAATCATCGCCAGCCACGGGGATGGACGACGACGCGTATGTCCGGAGATGCGACGGGAATGAGTTGCTCGGTGTCGAACACCAACCGTCCGGCGCGGGGGTGATCGAAAACGCGACGATGCGTCTCGAACCCGGCCACGTCATACCGGGGCCACCAATCACGGAACTCGTCACTCGCAGCTTGGAGCCGGGCCACGAGGCCCGCCACTGCGGGATCGTCTCGAAGGGGTGCGACCTCAGCTCGGTACTGCGACAACGTGCGCCGTGCTTCCACCTCCCACTCGCCGTTCAGCTCGCGAGCGCGGGTATTGCCAAAGAGCAACCACACGAGGTTGAGGTCCACCGGCGGCAACGTCTCAACGTCCGGAAACAACGTTCCAAACGAACCGTTCCAGGCCAGCAGATCCCGATGAGGTGACAGCGCATACGCCGGTGCCGGTTCGAGGAGGCTGAGGAGCTCAACGACGCTGCCCGGACACGACGACCGCCCAAAATCCGTCGGCTGTCGTAGTGCGTGGCCCGCGAGTGCGCCACGTACCAGGCTCGCGCCGAGGCACTGCATGGCGCCGTACACGAGTTCATCGACGCGCCGATGCCGAAGGGAGGCATGTTCCTGTGGGGACGCACATCTGTGGATACTCGTGCCTTGTTCGCGTCGGCCATCGCCGCCGGGGTCGCCTACGTACCCGGCGATGCGTTCAGCGTGGCGATCGACGGGTCGCGCTCGCTGCGGCTGAGCTTTGCGACCCTCGAACCGGAAGCGCTCCAGGCCGCCGCGGCTCGACTACGAACGGTCTTCACGGATCCAGCCACTACTCTGGCCGAATGGCGCCGAAGGTCGTGATCCTCTGCGGCGGGCTCGGAACCCGGCTCCGCGAGGAAACCGAATACCGACCGAAACCGATGGTCGAGATCGGGGGCAGACCGGTCCTGTGGCATCTCATGAAGTTGTTTGCTCACCACGGGATGACCGAGTTTGTCCTGTGCGCGGGGTATCGCGGGCAAATGATCAAGGACTACTTCCTCAACTATGAGGCCAGAAACAGTGACCTCACGGTCACCCTTGGCGACCACGAGTCGGTGCGATTCCACGGGACTCACCTGGAAACCGGGTGGGAAGTGACGGTCGCGGATACCGGCGAGACCACCCAGACCGGTGGCCGCGTCAAAAGGGTCGAGCGTTACCTCGAAGGCGACACATTCATCGTGACCTATGGCGATGGCCTGGCGGATGTCAATATCACCGCACTGCTCGCCCATCACCGAGCCCACGGCAAGCTCGCCACCCTCACCACTACTCGTCCACTCTCGCGTTTCGGCATCGTGGATTTGGATGACGAGCAATTAGTGCAACGGTTTCGCGAGAAGCCCCAGGCTGACGATTGGGTTTCCTCCGGATTCTTCGTGTTCCAACGTGAGGTGCTCGACGGTCTCGATCCCGATTGTGTGCTCGAACGGGCGCCGCTCGAACGCCTCGCAGCTGCGAACGAACTCGTCGCGTACCGCCATGACGGCTTCTGGCAACCGATGGACACGTACCGCGAGTTCCTGATGCTGAACGAGATGTGGGACACCGGCACCGCGCCCTGGGCCGTCTGGCAGGAAGCGTGACGAATCACCACACCCGAACTGCATTCGTGACCGGTGCTACCGGCATGGTCGGGAGTGCGCTCGTCCGCCGATTGCTCGATGACAACGTGGGGGTCGTCGCCCTCGTCCTCGACGCCGATCCTCAATCCGAGCTGTATCGCAGCGGTGCGATTGCCTCGACCACCGTCGTCAACGGAGCGCTCGAAGATCTCCCGACCCTGCAACGGGCCATCGCGGTACACGAACCCGACACCGTGTTCCACCTCGGAGCCCAGACCTTGGTCGGAGCCGCGCGCCACGCTCCCGTACTCACGTTGGAAGCCAATGTGCGGGGCACGTGGAATGTCCTGGAGGCCTGCCGACGCAATCCTGACGTTGTGCGCAGCGTCGTGGTGGCGTCGAGTGACAAGGCCTACGGCACGGTCGACGCGCTCCCCTATACCGAGGACCTCGCACTCGGGGGCGATGAGCCGTACGAGGTGTCGAAGGCCGCAGCCGACCTCATAGCCCAGATGTACGGCCATGCGTATGGAGTGCCGGTAGCGATCGCCCGTTGCGGGAACATCTATGGACCAGGCGATCTCAACTGGTCCCGCATCGTGCCCGGAACCATCCGATCGCTGCTCCGCGGTGAACAGCCGGTCGTGCGCAGCGATGGCACGTTCGTGCGCGACTACCTCCACGTTGACGATGTGGTGGACGCGTACCAAATGCTCGGGAACGCGTTGCACAGCACGGCGATTCGCCCTGGGGAGGCGTACAACTTCTCGGATGAGTCCCCCCTTACCGTGATCGATATCTACGAGGCCGTGTGCCGAGCGGCAGGCAAGCCCGGAACCGCACCCAACGTGCTGAACCGTGCGCCCGGCGAGATCCACGACCAGTGGCTGTCCGCTGCGAAAAGCCGAGAAGCGCTGGGTTGGCATGCACAGGTCGATCTGGAGACCGGCCTTGCCCGCACGGTCGACTGGTATCGCTCGTTTCTGGACCGGTGACAAGCCGTGACTGCCGAAGAACTACGCACCGACATCCAAGCCCTTGTGGCGCGCTACCACGATGCCGCCTTCGCACCCACGCCGTTCATTCCCGGAGAGAGTTCGGTTCCCGTCTCCGGGAAGGTCTTCGACGGTTCCGAACTCTCGATGCTCGTCGACGCTTCACTCGATTTCTGGTTGACGACCGGTCGCTTCGCTGATGCGTTCGAACCGCGATTCGCCGCCGTCATGGGCGCGGGTGCGGCTCGCTTGTGCAACTCGGGATCGTCGGCGAATCTGTTGGCAGTTGCAGCACTGACCTCCAGCATTCTCGGCGACGAGGCGCTCCGACCCGGCGACGAAGTCATCACCTGCGCATCGGGATTCCCCACCACGGTCACACCGCTGTACCAACACGGACTGGTGCCGGTCTACGTCGACGTGGATCCCGCAACGCTGAACATCGACGTCACCCAACTCGAACCTGCGATCAGTCCGCGCACGCGAGCCGTCATGGTCGCCCACACGCTCGGCAATCCATTCGACCTGGATGCGGTACGAGCGCTCTGTGACCGTCACGACCTCTGGCTCATCGAGGACACCTGCGATGCGGTCGGCTCAACGTACCGCGGGAAACCGCTCGGCTCATTCGGGGCACTCGCCACCACCAGCTTCTATCCCGCGCATCACATCACGATGGGCGAGGGCGGCTGCGTGCTGGTGAACCAAACGCGCCTGGAGCGGATCGTGGAATCCTTCCGCGATTGGGGCCGAGACTGTTGGTGTGCGCCCGGTGCCGAGAACACATGCGGCCGGAGATTTGGTTGGCAACTGGGCGAACTTCCGTACGGCTACGACCACAAATACATCTACTCACACTTGGGTTACAACCTGAAGCTCACCGACATGCAAGCCGCCGTTGGATTGGCCCAGCTCGACAAGTTGGATGGATTCATTGCCAGCCGGCGCCACAACTGGCAGCGCTTACATGACGGTCTCGCCGACCTCGACGCGTTCGACATCGTGACCGCGACGCCCGGTGGTGATCCCGCATGGTTCGGATTCCCACTGCTCGTCAATGCCGACGCGCCCTTCGCGCGCTACGACCTCGTGGAGCACTTGGAAGCAAACAAGATTGCGACGCGCCTCGTGTTCGGAGGCAACCTCCTGCGGCAACCGGCGTTCGCCGGCCGCGAGCATCGGCGCATTGGCACGCTCGCTCAGGCCGACTCGGTCGCCGAGCATGGACTCTGGCTCGGTTGCTATCCGGGTCTCTCCGATCCGATGATCGACTACGTGGTCGAGACGGTACGCGCGTTTGTGGCGGCACCGGTGATCGCACGACAACGCGCCGCGCGCAACGCGTGACCCACATGCAGCCCGAACCCACCGACATTCCTGGCTGCTTCATCATCCCGTTGTTCCAGCACCGTGACTCGCGAGGCCAGTTCGTCAAGGTGTTCCAGTCCAGCACCGCTGACCAGACCGCCGGTATCGCGATCGCAGAACTCTTCTGGTCCCGATCGCAGCGCGGGGTCGTACGCGGCTTGCACTTCCAGGTCGCTCCCCACGCCCACGCAAAGTTGGTCACGGTCATGTCGGGGACCGCATTCGATGTCGTGGTGGACCTACGCGTCGGTTCTCCCGCCTACGGTCAGCCGCTCGCGGTCAGCCTCGACGCCTCCTCGCCGGCCGCGGTCGTCATCCCGGTCGGATGCGCACACGGATTCCAAGCGACCGCCGAAAACACAACGATGCTGTACGCCACCAGTACCGAACACGCACCCGACGCCGATCGCGGGATCCGATGGGACACGGTCGGCGTTCGGTGGCCGATCGCGGATCCAATCCTCTCCGCCCGCGACGCCGCCTTCCCCGCGCTCGCCGACTTCGAGTCACCGTTTCTCTTCGAGGAGTCACCATGAATGAACGGCGAGCTCTGGTCACGGGCGCCACCGGGTTCGTGGGTGGCGTACTCGTGCGGCGACTGGTGGCCGACGGCTGGACCGTCGACGCTCTCGTCCGGACACCCAAGGTTGCGCTTCCCGTCGGCGTAACCGCGCACGTGATCCCCGCTGCCGCGGCGGAACTCATCGACGTGGTGGGATCTCTAGCTCCCACGCACTGCTTCCACCTTGCTACCGCATTCCGAGGCGTGCATCAGCCCGAGGACATTGCGCCCATGATCGAAGCCAACCTCGGGTTCGGCACCGCGCTCGCCGAGTCCGCGGCCCGCGTCGACGGCGTAACGTTCGTGAACACTGGGACCGTATGGCAGCACTACGACGCCGCGGCCTACAGCCCGGTTTCCCTGTACGCCGCGACCAAGCAGGCATTCGCCGACGTCCTCAGGTTCTACGCCGAGGTGGAAGGACTTGCCGTCCATACGTTGGAACTCGTGGACACCTACGGGCCCCGGGATCCGCGAGCAAAGTTGATCCCAATCCTGTTGCGGGCGGGACAAGACGGCACACCCATCGACATGACTGACGGCACCCAACTCATCGACCTCGTCCATGTGGATGACGCGGCACAGGCACTGCTCGCGACGGCGGCTGCCGCCGCCGGCCACACCTACGGAGCTCGGGGCGACGGCGAGATCACCTTGCGCGAACTCATCGAGCAGTTCCAGGCCGCGACCGGACTCGGCCTCGACGTCCGATGGGGTGCTCGCCCGGCACGGCCCCGGGAAATGATGCGGCCGTGGATGACCGCCGAACCGCCCCCGGGATGGTCGCCGACCGTCCGACTTCACGACGGCCTCCGCGCGCTCGTCGAGGAGCAGCGATCACATCCCCCGACCTGATCAGCGAACCGGCGGGCGCTGGCCGATTCGCACGTAGGCCTCGTCCGGGATGGCGCCCGGGTCTTTGTAGACGTGATGGACGCACGGCTCACCGGCGCGCTCCGGCGGGAACTCGATGCTCGTGGGAGTGCCGCCCCACTCCACCGGTTGCATCTCGTTGTTCACCGAGCAATGCGCGCAATACACCCAGAGCTCGTCGCGCATGAACGTTCGGCCGCCCGGCTCGCGCAACGTGGCGTAGGCGCCGTCGCCCTCATACTTACCGTCGTCTATCAACTTTCCGCCGCTGCCACAACGAAACGACAGCGTGATCTTGTCGTCGTCCTCGCTGACCTCGACGTCACCCATATTGGCGAGCATCGCTCGGGCGATCACCTTGGCCCGTTGCGCGGCCGGAACGTCACTCCAATCGATGCCCAACTCGCGACGCGGCCGAACGAACGTGTCTCCCGTGGTGCGTAACGCGCGTTCAACCGCCGCTTCGCCCAGTTCATCGCTGATGAAAGTGAGCAGCGATGAGATCCAGTTAATCGAATAGTCCTTGAGACCGGCCCACTGCACGACGGCGCGGTCGATGAGCTGCTTCGCTCCCTCAAGATCGCCGGCATCGACCGCCGCCTTCGCCTGCTCCCAGACCGGCGTCTGCATTTTGGAGATCTCAGCCTCGCTCAGCACTCGTTCCGCAGTCATGCGCGCGGCAACCCGAGCACTCGCTCGGCGATGATGTTGCGCTGGATCTCACTGGTGCCACCCGGGATCGTTCCACCGAAGGAACGCATCCATTGGGTGGCCCACGCACCCTCTCGCCACATCTTCGGACCGAGATGGTGCCGGTCGAGACCGGGGAGCCCGCGGGCCATCGTCCCAAGCTGCAACGCCCGTTGCAGGCTCTCGCTCCCGAACAGCTTCAGGAGCGAATGCTCCGGTGCAGATTTTCCGGCCATGAACTTTGCGAACCCGCGATATCCCATGCACATAAGCGCCTGGGCGTCGATCGCTACTTGTGCCACCTGATCGCGATACACCGCATCATCTCCGATGCGGCCACCGTCCCTACCGGGTTCCTGGCCGAGGCCGACGAGCGCATTGGTGGCCCGGTCGAGGTTATAGGCGTAGTCGATCCACAACATCGCCCGTTCGTGAGCCAAGGACCCTTGCGTGATCGGCCAGCCGGCGTCGATCTCGCCGAGCAGGTTTGCCAGCGGCACGCTCGCGTCGGTGAAGAAGACTTCGTTGAAGTCCAGGAAATCGGGTTCGGTGAGTTCCGGGAACGGACGCGGTTCCACACCGGGGGTCGCCATGTCCACGATCAACGCGGTGATGCCTTTGTGCTTCGGCACCTCGGTATTCGTGCGCACGAAACACATGCACCAGTCGGCGTGATGGGCGCCCGAAGTCCACACCTTCTGCCCGTTCACGATGAACTCATCACCGTCGAGTACGGCACGCGTGCGCAGGCTCGCGAGGTCACTACCGGCGGTCGGTTCACTCATGCCGAGACACCAAGCGATCTCGGCGCGCAGCGTTGGGATAAGGAATCGCTCGCGTTGCTCATCAGTGCCGTAGTCCCGAATCGACGGAGCGATAATGCCGAGCCCCTGCGGATTCAGACTCCGAGGAATCTCCCGGCGCGACATCTCCTCGAAATAGATCATCTGTTGCACGGGCGACGCATCGCGTCCACCCAACTCAGGTGGCCACCCTGGGACCAGCCATCCCGCGTCGAACAACCTCCGTTGCCACGCCCGCGCCCACTGCGGCAGATCGGCGCTCGATCGCTTCGGTTGGGCGAGCAGCTCCGGGGGAGGCACGTTCGCCTCCAACCAACTCACCAACTCCGACCGAAATGAATCTTCCTCAGGTCCGTACTGCAATCGCACCGCCGCAAGGTACCCGCTAGCGTCCCATCCCTGACGCCCACGTCAGGTAAGGGCGAAGCCTGAGGGCGGGTAAGCGACCGTCGGGACCCTGAGGAAGCATGGACTTCGAGTTCAGTGACGACCAAGAACGACTGCGGGATTCCGTGCGACGGTATCTCGCGGAACGGGCGCCCCTCAGCTACGTGCGTGCCCAACAGGACCCAACGGCAGGACCCCGACGATCACGAGACGGTGTCTGGACCGGTCTCGCGGACATTGGGCTCACGGGCATGCTGATTCCGGAGCACTACGGCGGCGCCGGGATGGGAATGGTCGATCTTGCCCTCGGACTCGGGGAGATGGGCCGGTCGGTCTACCCCGGGCCCTTCGCCGCATCGGCGGTGGGTACGGCCACTGCCCTGGTTGTCGCCGGCGATGACGACGCATGCGCGCGTTGCCTGCCCGGAATCGCTACGGGAACCACCGTCGGAGCCGTCGCGGAGACCGACGCACGAGGCACCACCACATTCCTGGCGAGCGACGGCACGATCTCGGGCACCAAGGTGCATGTGCTCGACGCGCCGACGGCCGATGTGCTCGTGGTCGCGGCAGAGTCAGCCACTGGACCGGTGATGCTGATGGTCGACTCCGACTCAGCCGGACTCACCGTCACGCCCATTGAGACCATCGATTCCACTCGCAGCTTCGGCCACATTCACTTGGATCACGTGGTGGGCACCCTGCTAGCCGGCGACGCCGTCGGCGCATTTCAGGCCGCTCATGACCGGCTCGGCGTCGCCCTCGTCCTCGACGGTGTCGGTGCCGCAGAACGCGTACTCGAACTCACGCTCGAGTACGCCAAGGATCGAGAACAGTTCGGACAGCCCATCGGGTCGTTCCAGGCGATTCAGCATCTCTGTGCCGACATGCTGCGCTCGGTAGAACTTGGTCGGGCCGCGGCCTACTACGCGGCGTGGGCCTGCGACGGTACGGACGCCCTGGAACGCCACCGAGCCGCCACGATGGCTCGCGCCTTCGCCGCTGACGGCTTCTATCGGGTGGCCGCCACTGCGATTCAGATATTCGGAGGAGTCGGATTCACGTGGGAACACGACATCCACCTGTTCTACAAGCGTCTCCTCACACTGCAACTCTTTGGCGGCAGTGCCGCCGATCACCTAGAAGAACTTGCCGCGATCGTGCTCTGAGTCCCTCGACGCACCATCGCACTGACGGTGACCGCGGCGAGGATCACAATCGTGGGTTCCGCCGGCACCCGGAACCGGGTTTGGCCGTAGGACAACAGAGCGCCGACTGTGACCACCACGGGAGGCATCAGCAACGGCCAGAACCGCACACGGCGGCGTCGAAGGAGGACCGCCCCAACGATCGCCAGCACGACGAGCGGGTAGTAGAACCACATGCCAAGAGTCGTGAGCCAGCGCGGCCGACCTTCGCTTTCGTTGATGAACGGCATGTCGTTCGGTTGGAACACGCCCCAGTCCCGACCGACGCGAGCGAGGACGACCTTGACGAACTGACTTCGCCGACCTTCGTTGATGTAGTCGAGCGCTCGTTGACGGTAGAGCTTCGACACCACCGACTGATCCCCCGGTGGCGCCTGCTTCGGGATACACACGCGCAAGTTCGTCAGCCCGATTGCATGACCGAAGAACACGGCATCACACGTGGATCCGAGAATGGCGATCCCATCATTCGTGGAGATGAACGTGGGTTCGTCGAACCGGCTGAGGTTAAAGCTCACCCACGGTCCGACGACCAACACGACACCGACGGTGATCGCGGCCAGACCGAGAACATGGGACCGGAACGATTTGCGCCAGGTCCAGACCAAACCGATCACGAAGAGTGGAGCGAGAAGAAACAGTTCTGCGCGCGCCAACGCGCCGATCCCGCACACCACACCGAGTGCCAGCGCCGTTGACAACTTCCACGCATCGAACAATCGCAAGAGCAGCAGTAACGCGCCGGTCACGCACACCACCGCGAGCGACTCGCTCATGATCAGTGCGTCGTTGACCCAGAGATACGGATACACCGCGGCGATGGCGGCCGCGGCGAGACCCGCGGTATCGCCCGCGAGGCGGCGCGCCAGCAACGCCATCAACACGATGCCAAACAGCCCGAAGATCAGCATCTCAAACCGGACGACAAGTTGCGTGGTCGACTCCGCGAAACCGATCTGATCCCCGGACCAAATGATCGGCAAGATCGCCAATACCGTGAGCGGTGGATGATCCGCGGCGGGTCGGGATCTGCGAGCGTGGCCGGGGAGAAACTCGAAAGGGTCGTTGTACCCGTGACCCTTCCCCAGCTGTCGAGCTTGCAGCTCGTAGTAGCTCGCGTCATAGAAGGTGCGGTCGTGGCGGGCGACCGCGAGGATGAACGAGGTTCGAATGCCCGCGGCGAGAATCAAGAGCAAGAGCAACGCAGCGCGGAATCGGCGCGCCACAGGTTCCGACGTTCGGCTCGACGCTCCCTCCACCACCGGAGCGACGTTAGTGGTGGTGCACCCCGGATCAGCGGTGCGTCGTTAGGAGCAGCGCACCCGCAAGAGGCCCGCCGCCGGCACATGCGACCCCAACCTCGGGACCGCCCGGCACCTGGCGTGCTCCGCCCTCACCCCAGAGTTGCGTGCAGGCCTCGTGGAGAAATCCATAGCCGTGCAGCCGACCGGCCGAGAGCTGTCCGCCATGAGTGTTCAGCGGCAACACGCCACCCTCGCGCGCAATGTTCTGGCCGCCTTCAACGAACGCGCCGGACTCACCGTGAC
>JANPBJ010000265.1:0-16284 GCA_031430375.1 Acidimicrobiia bacterium | reverse complement strand
CCGGTGTTGGGGCCGGTATCAAGGCGGGGATTGTGCGGAGTCACCGGTGGGAAGATATCGGTGTCCTCGGTCCGGCAACCCACGTGCGACGATGACATGGTGTTGTCATCGACCAGAGGCCAGCTGCTCGTGGCCTCCCCTGACCTCGCGGACCCGAATTTCCGGCGCACCGTGGTGCTCGTCATCGCTCACGATACGGACGGCGCGCTCGGCGTGGTGATCAATCGACCCACCGACATCTCCGTGGGTGAAGCACTGGCGGATTGGGAGCGCGTCGCCTCCGAGCCTGCATTTCTCCACGCGGGAGGGCCGGTCGAACCTGATTCGGCCGTTGCGCTGGGCGAAGGGCCGCCGGACCCGACCGGATCCTCGCCCGGAGGAATCGTGGGCATGATGCGTACGGTCGACCTCGACGGCCGACCCGACGACTATCGGGCGATCCGCGTATTCGTGGGTTACTCGGGGTGGGGTGGTGGCCAGTTGGACAGCGAGATTGCGCGGGGCGATTGGATCGTGGTCGACGCGACGGTTGGCGATCTCACGACCGCGGCCTCCGAGTCGCTGTGGCGCGACGTGTTGCGCCGCCAGCGCGGCCGCGTCGCAATGTTCGCCACTGCCTCGGAGGATCCCAGCCTCAACTGAGGAGGCCGCGACCGGTCACCAGGGGGAGGTCGAGTGTGGAGAGGAGGCCCGGCGCGGACGCACACACTGCAGGGATCGCGTTGATGAGGCGCATGCCGGTGGCCACCAGGCCGCCGGTGTTGTGATCGCCATCTTCGCCCATCATCTCGAGCTCGAGGGTGTAGTTGGGTGACCCTTCGATTGTGATTCGGTACCCGCCGCTCCCCAACGGTCGGGGCCAGTCGGGCGCCATGTCCGGATGCATCCGGGTCACGTGTTCCACGATGATCGCGGCGCGGCCGCGTATCCAACCCTGGACTTCGAAGCGCAGGCCGGCCATCGTTCCGGCGGCGATCGGACCCACCGCCGTTACGAAGTCGGCCGGGGCCGGGAACTTCTCGACGACCTCGCGAATCTCGTCGATCGTCTCGCCGAGTCCGGCGGCGATCATGTGCAGGACACCGCCCCACGCGAAGGTGAGACCGCCGGGGATCAGGAGTAATGGAGTGTGTTCGAGCGGCGTGCCGAAGCCCATGGTGTCGAAGAGCACCTCGGGTTGGAGGTACGTGGAGTAGTCGAGGTTCTCCACGATCCGGATCGAGTCGATGCGTTCGCTGAATCCACTCGCGATGAGGGGGAGCAGGTCGTTGGCGAAACCGGGATCGATTCCCGAGGTGAAGCATGAGGTGTTTCCCGCCTCGCATGCGGCGCCGAGTTGACGCACCCACCCGCGTGGTGCGGTGGGCGGGAAGATCAAAGATACGACCGCGGTCGAGACCACGTTCTTGCCAGACTCGAGAAGACGACACATGTCATCCACGGCCTCTTGTGGTCGCAGGTCGCCCGTGGCGGTGTACACAACGACGTCGGCGTCGAGGGCGAGGAGTGTGTCGGTGTCGTTGGTGGCAAGCACGCCAGTTGGTTGCTCCAGCCCGCAGAGCGTCGCGGCGTCCTTCCCCGCCTTTTCCGCGGAATGGACCCAAAGGCCGGCGAGTTGGAGGTCGGGATGACCAATGATGGAACGAAGGGTGTGCTGGCCGACGTTGCCGGTGGACCACTGGATCACTCGAAGCGTCATGGCTGCGACCGTAATGAATCGAGCTCGTCGGCGACAATGTTGCACAGGAAGGAACTCATGTGGCTTTTCGATTCCCCAAGCTTTCGCGCAAGACGATGGTCGACCCGGAGCGAGCGCTGCGGGGTCGTGCCGAGGAGACGATCGTGACTGACACCCATTTCGTGAATGGCAATCCGCTGCGTACCCCGTATCCCGACGCCCTCGAAACCGGGATGTTCGCACTCGGTTGTTTCTGGGGCGCGGAGCGCAAGTTCTGGGTCGTAGACGGCGTGTACACGACGGCCGTTGGTTACGCCGCCGGCACCACACCGAACCCGACCTACCAAGAAGTGTGCGGTGGTCGTACGGGCCACACCGAAGCGGTACTGGTGGTGTTCGACCCCGCGATCGTCTCCTACGACGAACTGCTGCGCGTGTTTTGGGAATCGCACGACCCGACCCAAGGGATGCGTCAGGGCAACGACGTCGGGACGCAATACCGGTCGGGGGTGTATTGGTACTCCGACGCGCAGCGTGATGCGATCGAGGTATCGCGAGCGATGTTCCAGGAAGGTCTCACTGCCGCCGGTTACGGCGAGATCACGACCGAGGTGCTTCCGGCGCCGGAGTTCTATTTTGCCGAGGACTACCACCAGCAGTATCTCGCCAAGAACCCGGGCGGCTACTGCGGACTCGGTGGTACCGGCGTGTCCTGCCCCGTCGGGGTCGGCGGGGCTTCCTGAATTTCTCCGATCTCCTCGGACTTTGGCGCACTTTCGATGCCCAGAGGCATGACTTCTGCGCCAAAGTCGGGCGGGGGTGGCTCACTCCACCCGGCTACGTCGCGTGCACCAGCGGTTCGAGGGCGGTGATGTAGTCGACGAGGCGCGACGCGATCTCGAACGCGACGGCCGGGTCACTCAGATCGGGGTCGAGCCAGGTCTCCGAAATACGACGCCAGTTCTCGGCTCGGCCGAGAAACGGCGCAACCTCGGCTTCCTCGCCGATCTCCTTGCGCCACCGTTTCTCGTTCGCAGTGAGGCGTGCGATCACTGCGTCGTTGTCTTGCACCTTGGGATGCTCGGAATGGAAGCCGACTTCGAGGGCGAGCGTGCGCGCACCGGGCACATCTCGGGCGCCTACGACCTGCGCTTCGTAGTGCTCCTTCGTGGGCTTTTCGGTGTTGAACCACACCTTGATGCCGTACCGGTGGGATTTCACGAACAACGTGCCGAGTTCGGCGGGGAGCAAGCCGCGGACGGCATCTTCCACGTCGGCAAAGAGTGACGGCTCCATCGTCCCAGCATGACCGCGAACCACACGTCGAGGCGAGAGGGTCAGAGCGCGATGAGGATGAGCCCGACCACCGCCAGCGCCAGACCGGCGATGCGGCCGCGGCCGATGTGTTCGTGGCCGAAGGCTCGGGCCAGCAGCACCGTCACCGCCGGGAACAGGTTGGCCACCGGCGCCACCACGCTCAACATGCCCTGTCGGACTGCGACCAAGAGCAACGCGTTCGCGCCCGCGTCGGTGAGGCCCGAGATCGTCACGAGAGGGAACACTGAGCGCGGGAGCCGCCACGGCAGCTTGAAGAGTGGAAGCCCGATCGTCAAGACCACCACCGGCGCAACGCGGGCGGCAACGGCGGTCCAGAGGCCGGCGCCGTCGGACGTCTCAGAGATCAGGATCAGGTACAGGCCGAACCCAACTGCCGCTCCCAGGCCGCACTGGATTTCGACGCGACGGCCGAGCGCGCCATCGGCGGTCGGGTCCTCCGCGGCTCCGGCGACCACCCCGATGGCGACGAGCGCGACCACGATGCCGATGATTGCGACCCCCCCCGGCCTCTCGCCGCGTGCCAGGCCCCAGGTGACCTGGAGGATCGCCGCACCCACTGCACTCAGCGGTGCCACCACACTTGCCCGCCCCCTCGCGAGGCCGCGGTACAGCAGGCCCAGCCCGCAGACCCCGAGCAGCCCGGCGGTCGCGCTGAGGACCAAGTCTGTGAGGGTTGGACTTCCGTGGGTGAAGACTGCAATCCCGAGGAGCAGCACCAAGCCGATGCTTTCGGTGGCGAGAATGACTGCGGTCTCCGGCGCACGGCGCGAGGCCAGCCCGCCGGCGAAATCGCCCGTTCCCCATGCGCACGCGGCGAGGAGCCCGAACAAGATCGCCATACGCCGGACCGTACTCCTTAGGAAGTCCCGAAGATCATGATGGATCCGGTGTAGTTGGCGACCCAAATGTTGCCGGTGGCGCGGTCATAGGTGATGCCGATCGGGTGGAACCCGGTTTGCAGGTCCTGGATTTTGGCCATGGTGGTCGCGTCCAAGGTGCTCATCGTGCCCGACTCATAGTTGACGACGTACAGCCGTTTCCCATCAGTGGAGATCTCCATGCTTCGCGGTGCCCGGCCGGTGGAGACCTTGGTCTGCACGATGCCGTTGACGGGGTCGAGCTTGGCCACTCGGCCTTCGCCGTTCAACGTGGCGTACAACGCCAGACCGTCGGGAGACAGCACGAGATGTCGGGGTCCCGCTCCCACGTTGTAGATCCAGGAGAGGCCGAAACCGGCGAGGTCGATGCGCGCGATGTTGGTGGTGCCCATCACCGCGACGTAGGCGGTGCGGGAGTCGGGCGTGATGACGACGCCGCGCGGGTACGGGCCGAGAGGAATGCGCTTCACTTCGGTGTTGGTCGCCAGGTCGATGATGCTGGCATCGAAGCTGCACCAGTTGGTGACGACGAGTAACGCGCCGTCGGGAGACACGGCGACGTACTTCGGGACGGCGCCCACCGGAATCACCGCGTCGATGGTGAGGGTGGCGATGTCCACCCGGTAGACGAAGCTCGTGTCGGTGCCGTCGCCCGCCTGGCAGTCGTCGCTGCCTTCAGGGCCGAAGCCTGCTCCGTACATCGCGTAGTTGGAGACGTAGGCCTTGGTGCCGTCGGGGCTGAACGCGACCTCCACTGGTGCGCCCTGCACGTCGCCGGGGTGACCGCCGATGCCGAACGCGCTGAGGTCAACCGTGTCAGGGATCGTCTTGGCGAGATCGCCATTGCGGTCGTAGACCGTGATCGAATGCTTGTACATCATGTTCTGCGCGAAGACATAACCGCGCCCCGACGCAACCACGCTCTTGGGTGCGATATCGCCAGTCACGGTGCGGAGCAGCGCCAACGTGCCCTCGGAGTTGGGGATCGGCAGGGCGGTGGTGGTGGTGGTACTGGTTGATGTGCTGCTCGTAGTCGATGAGCGCACCGTTCTCGCTGGGTCACGGTGGTTGGGGTCCGCGCGCTGGGTGTCGGAATCCGAGCGCGACGCCACCAGGACGCTGACCAGGACCACGGTGATGGCGAGCAGGACCACGAGTCCGAGCCGGCGCATCACGCGCGTGCGTGGTTGAGGTGGGGGAGCACGAGTCGACCAAAGTGTTCGGCCTCATCGCGATGGGGGTAGCCGGAGAGAATGAACGAGTTGATTCCCAGAGCGCGGTACGCCGCGAGTTTGGCCAGGACTTGATCCGGATCGCCCACGATGGCCGCGCCACACCCGCTGCGGGCCCGGCCGATCCCGGTCCAGAGATTCTCCTCCACGAATCCGTCGTCGGTCGCGGTCGCTCGGAGTTCGGCCTGGCGTCGCACACCCGCCGATTGGCTGTCGAGTGAACGAGCGCGGATCTTGGATCCGGCCGCGTCGTCAACGTGGCTCATGAGTCGTGCGGCGGCCGCCACCGCGTCAGCTTCGGTCTCGCGCACGATCACATGGACTCGGTAGCCGAATCGCATCGTGCGGCCATGGGCCGTGGCTCGGGCGCGGAGGTCGTCGAGGATGGCGGCGACGGCGGGCAGGGTGTCGGGCCACATGAGGTAGACGTCGGCGGCGTGTGCCGCGACCTCGCGCGCCGCATCGGATAAACCGCCGAAGTACAGCGGCGGGCACCGGCCGCTCACTGTTCGGGCCCCAGGTGGATCGAGGGTGATGTCGTAAAACTCGCCGTGATGGTCCACGGGCTCGCCGGCAAGGAACGCTCGAAGCAGTTGCATCACTTCGAGGGTGCGGCGGTACCGAGGCTCCGAGGCGAGCGTCTGTCCCGGCAGGTCGCTGGAGATGATGTTGATGGTCAGGCGGCCGCGGAGCATCTGGTCGAGCGTCGCCAGTTGGCGTGCAAGCTGGGGTGGCCACATCTCGCCACACCGCACCGCCACCAGGAGCCGGATCTGTTCCACGGTCGGGGCAATGCCGCCCGCAAAGGCAATCGAGTCAATGCCGAGCGCGTAGCCGGACGGCAGCAGGACGTTGTCGAAGCCCAACTGGTCGGCGGTGGCCACGATGTCAGCGCAATGCTCCCATGATGATCGGAGCGAGGGATTCGCGACTCCGAGAAACTCGTAGTCGTCGTCACACAGCGCACCGAACCACGCAATCTCCGCGGGCGCGGTGGGACTGGTCACGGTAGTGGTTGACCCTCGGAGGCGACCACGATCCGGTAGCAATCGGTGCGATCGAGGTGCACGCGCAATGCCTCGGTGGAGCGCTTGAGGTGTTCGGGATCCTGGCTGCCGATGATCGAGACCGGCCGCGTGGGGTGGGCCAGCGTGAACGCGATCGCTACGGCGGCGCGGTTCACGCCTTCGCGATGCGCGAGCTCGTCGAGTACCAGCAGCAGTTCGGGACGAACGTCGGTGCCGGTGACGAGTTGACCACCGGCGAGTGGGCTCCAGACGAGTGGCGTCATGCCATCGCGCGCACAGCGATCGAAGGTGCCATCGCGCAGGGGTCCGAGGTGCGCCGCGTTGTACCGAGGTTGAGTGGTGACGAGCGACGTTCCCAGAAACGCGCGGAGCGCATCGTGCTGGGACGGCGTGTAATTGGAGATGCCGATCGCCTGGATCTTGCCTTCGTCTCGCAATGCCAGGAGCGTGGATGCCACGATCTCCGCATGGGCGAACAGGTCGGGCCGGTGTACTTGGTAGAGATCGATGGTCTCGACCGACAACCGGTGCAGCGAGGCTTCGCACGCGCGGCGTAGCGCGTCGGCGCTCGAGTCGTAGGGGACGGGGGGATGAATCCCTCCCTTGGTGGCGAGCACGATGTGGTCGCGGAGTCCGGGGGCGTCGGTGAGGACCGATCCGAGTAATGCCTCGCAGGAACCGAAACCGGTGCCGCCCCAGTCGAGTCCGTACACGTCGGCGGTATCAACGAGCCGCATCCCGTTATCGATTGCCGCGTCGAGCGCGCGGCGAGCGTCACGGACGTGACCGTGGGTGAAACGCCAGCATCCGAAGGCGAGAGGTCCAACGTGGAGTCCTGAGCTTCCGAGCTCGCGCGTGCCCGCGTCGACGAGGTTCTCGGCCATGGCTTGTACGCTACGACACCCATGCACGACCTTCGGTACGGGATCATCGGCGCGGGGATGATGGGTCTCGAACACTTCCGCAACCTTCAGGCCCTGGATGGCGCTTGCGTGACGGCTATTGCCGATCCGTCTGCTGCATCTCGCGAGTTGGCGCGCATCACTGCGGGCGACCACGAGCTGGAGTGTTTCGCCACGCATCAAGAGATGCTCGACCGCGGACTGGTGGACGCGATCGTGATCTCCACGCCGAACATGACACACGTGGATGTGGTGCTCGACGTCCTCGAATCGCCTCTCCCCGTGTTGGTCGAGAAGCCGTTGTGTACGACCGTCGCGGATTGCCGGCGGGTGATCGCCGCCGCGGAGGGTCGAGAGGCGATCGTATGGGTCGGCCTTGAGTACCGCTATATGCCACCGGTGGCACGGCTGATCGAGGAGGTGCGGTCGGGGGCTGTGGGGTCGGTGAAGATGGTCGCGATTCGCGAACATCGATTCCCGTTCCTGCCCAAGGTGGACGACTGGAACCGCTTCAATCGCAACACGGGCGGGACGTTGGTGGAGAAGTGCTGTCACTTCTTCGACCTCATGAATCACATCGTCGGCGCGGTTCCCACACGGGTCTTCGCGTCGGGGGGCGCGGATGTGAATCATCGAGATGAGCGCTACGACGGCGAGGTCCCCGACATCCTGGACAACGCCTATGTGATCTTGGACTACCCGGACGGCACGCGCGGCATGCTTGATCTCTGCATGTTCGCGGAGGGATCCGCGGAACAGGAGGAGATTTCGGTCGTCGGGACTATGGGCAAGATCGAAACCAACCTGCCGGGATCGGAGTTGCGGCTCGGTCGGCGTGACACCGGCCGAGCCGGGGTACGCCGCGCGGTCGTGCACGATCCGAGCGTGGAGCACATGGGCTTCCACCACGGATCCAGCTATCTCGAACACGTCGACTTCCTCAAGACGATCCGATCGGGGGGACGACCCACCGTGGGACTCGAGGAAGGTCTGGTGTCGGTCGCGGTTGGCGTGGCCGCACACCGGTCGATCGAAGCCGGGCGGCCGGTCTTGCTGGCTGAAGTCCTGGGGGCATAGTCCTGGGGGCAAAGCCTGGGGGCAAGTCAGCTGAACGAGACGCGGAATCCCCGGCGGAATTAGAATCTGTTCTCATTTCGCTAGGAGGCCCGTGTGACTCGTCGATTTCCGTTTCCGCACCCGTTTGGCTGGTTCATGGTCGCCTACGCCGACGAGCTGGAACCCGGCCAGGTGAAGTCGCTGCACTATTGGTCGACGGATCTCGTCCTTTGGTGTGACGATGCGGGCGGGTATCACCTGCAGGACGCGTTCTGCCCGCATCTGGGCGCGCACCTGGGGGTGGGAGGCACGGTGGTCGGCGGTGATCTGCAATGCCCATTTCACGGATGGCAGTTCGACGGCGACGGCGGGTGTACCAACGTTCCCTACTCCGATCGCACCAACCGCAAGGCGCAACTCCGGAACTATCCGATCGCGAATCGCAACCAAATGATCTTCGCGTGGCGCCATCCCGATGGTGATGCTCCCCTGTGGGAAGTACCGGTGATCGCAGAGGTGGGCGATCCGGCGTGGAGTGACTAC
This sequence comes from Acidimicrobiia bacterium, assembly GCA_031430375.1. Taxonomy (GTDB): domain Bacteria; phylum Actinomycetota; class Acidimicrobiia; order IMCC26256; family JAENVU01; genus JAENVU01. The sequence goes on along the minus strand of JANPBJ010000265.1, from coordinate 7,629 downwards.
GACCGCACCGCGTATGTGATCCGGACTGTGCCCCAGGAGATGGCCGAAAACGGAGTCGACCCTGCGCACTTCCGCTATGTGCACGGCACAGACGAGGTGGCGGAGATGGAGAGCTACGAGCAGGACGGCCCATTTTCCACGATGCTCTCGAAGCAGAGCTACGTGACTCCCCGCGGGGTGACAGAGGGGCGGATCGACGTCTACAACTTCGGCCCCGGGTTTGCCAAGGTGTGGTTCTCGGGCATCGTCGACGCAATCAATGTGGCTGCCACCACTCCGATTGATCACGAGACGTCGCTTGTCCGGTTCAGTTTCACCGTGCGTAAGTTCGACGACGAGAAGATGACGTCCACTGTCGCGGGCGCATTCGTCTCCGAGATCAACAAGCAAATCCAGGAAGACACGCCAATCTGGGAGAACAAGGCGTTCCTCCCGGTCCCGGCCCTGGCCGATACCGACGGACCAATCTTGAAATTCCGTAAGTGGTACGCGCAGTTCTACGCGGAGCCGTTCGCGGAGTCCGGCGCCTCGAGCGCGGGTTAGCGGCCGTGGGGGCCGGGGAGTGGTCGAGCTACCACGCGATCACGACCTTGATGTTTCGTTACGCGGAATACGTAGACGCCGCCGACTTCGACGGTATTGGGTCGCTCTTCGCCCACGGCGAGATGACCACCCGAGGAATGAAGGGCGCGATTATCGGCGCCGACGCAGTGCGCGACCTGTATGTCCGCTCGAACAGGGTGCACCCAGGCGGGACGTTGCTCACACGTCACCTCACAACGAATGTGATCGTCGATATCGACGAGGATCACGACCGTGCCGAAGCGCGCTCGTCCTTCGTGGTGTTGCAGGCGACGCCGACGGTCCCGTTGCAACCCATCGTCACCGGGCGTTACCGCGACGAGTTCCACCGCCACGACGGCGAGTGGTGGTTCGCGCAGCGCGAAATGGGGGTGGAGCAGATCGGAGACGTGTCCGACCATCTCCTCTTCGATCTCGATTCGGTTATTCGTCCTCGCTGAACCCGTCGCCGTCGAGTTCAGTGGGGCGTAGGCGGCTCACGGCGCGATCGATGATGCGGACGAACGTGTCGGAGTCTTGGGCGCCGGGGATCCCCACTTGGCTCGCGAAGAAGAACGTCGGGACCGCCATGACGTCGCGTTCCAGCGCGCCGGCCAGCTCGGCTTCAACCTCGACCCGACCATCGGTGCTCAGTAAGAATTCCTCGACCTCCATAGGGTCCAGCCCCACGTCCTCGGCCAACTCGACCAAGGTGTGCACATCGGCCACATTGCGACCCTCCACGAAGTAAGCCTCCATGAGGCGCCGCTCGATCTCCCATTGCAGGTCGGTGGAATGAGCGAAGAAGACGAGGCGATGCGCATCGAAGGTGTTGACCCGTAGGGCCTGATCCAATCGCAGCTCGAGCCCCACGCCCGCCGCCGCTCCGGTCATGCGATCGATGATTGCCGCGGCCTGATCCTCGCCGCCGTACTTCTTGGCGTAGGCCGCGAACACGGGGGTCGGTTCGGCCCCGGCCCGGGGATCAAGCTGATAGGCCCGCCATTCGACGTTGATCTGATCGCCATGGTCGGAGAGGTCGAGTGCTTCGGCGAATTGTTGTTGGCCGATATAGCACCAAGGGCACACAATGTCGGAGTAAATCTCAACCAGCATGCTTGGAAACGGTAGGGCGTGCGGCTCATGCCCGAAGACCAACCGAAGAAGGGGTTCAAACCGGGCTGATTCCGGTCGATGGTTCCAGGATGGAGGGCCACAACGATCCGCAGCGAGCCGCGAAATACGCCGCGTGGGCATTCGCCGTCGGCGGCGTGGTGACGATCGCCGGAGGGGTTGCGAATAGTGAACGTTTCAGCCGCGAGGGCGGGAGCGTTGCCCCCATCCTCGGTGCCGGGATCGGGGCGATTCTCGTCGGGATCATCATCCCGTTGCTTCCGTGGCGGCGGTGGAACCCGCGATCCACGATGGTGCTGTTCGTGCTCTCGGTCGGCATGCTCACGGCGGCCGAGTTCGGATCGAAGTCTTCCCGAACGGCCGATGGCGCCATGTCGACCGCAACGGTGGTGACCCTGATCTTCGTGTGGGTCGGCCTCACCCAACCGCGATGGTGGTCGCTCGCGTCGGGCCCGATTGTGGCCATCTGTCTGGCGGCGGCCTTTACGAGTGAGGATGCGCCTATCTCGATTGCGACGACCGTGATCGGTGTGATGCTCTCGGCGGCGATCGGCGAACTCGTTGCGTGGGTCAAACATGCTGACGGCACGCGCAGCGACGAGCTGGGTCTCGTGATCGAAGCGACCAGTGGACTCCGCGACGACACCGATCGCCTGGTGGCGGCCACGCGGTTGGTCGAGACCGTGGTCGCGCTGCTGCGCGTCCCGAACGTGGCGGTCTATTTGGAGGGTGGCGAAGGCGCGTTCACGTTGGCGGCATCGGTGGGTGATCTCACGCCGGCCGAGTCACGAATGGACGGCGCGGTGCAAGGTATTGTTGTCCGCGCGGCCGATGGCGGTACGGAGTTGATGATCCCCCTCGTGGGCCGATCGGGCGTGGCCCGCGGTGTCGTGGTGGCAACGGGGCGCCGCCGCCAGGACGAGTTCATGTTGCGGCTGGCCCAGATCTTGGGCGAGCAGGTCGGCTATCGCCTCGACGACCTTGCGGCCTTCGACGCGCTGGCCGACGAAACCCGTCGTGATGCGCTCACCGGCGTCGGGAACCGACGGATGGCGGACGAACTGCTCCGTGACCTTCGAGATCGGGATGTCATCGCCATCGTTGACCTCGATGACTTGCGTGGCATCAACGAGCGCCATGGCCACCAAGGTGGTGACCAGGCGATTCGGGCGGTCGCCCGACACCTGACTGAGTCGGTACGACAGGGCGATGCGGTGGCGCGCCTCGGGGGAGACGAGTTCGTCATGGTCCTGCGAGACGTCGGTGAGGCCGCGTTTGCCATCGTGGCTCGGATCGCGGAGGAGTGGAACTCCGCGAACTCGGGATCGACGTTCAGCGTCGGCGCCGCGGCGCACCGCGGCGGAGATTCAGAGTCGACGGTACAAGCGGCGGACTCCGCGCTCTTCAGAGCGAAACGCGAAGGTCGGGCACGGGCTCGTGTGGCTCCCGCGGTTCCGTCCGACGGAGTCGATGAGGCTGCCGGCTTCTAACACCTCACTCGTCGCCGAGTTCTTGCTCTCGGGCGTCGAGTTCGAGTTGGCGCTCCGCTTCCCATCGCGCGAGTTGCTGGTCGAGTTCCGCCGAACGACGGTCACTGATGTCGAGGCGGTCAGGGATGCGCTCTTCGACCTCCCGCGACCGGTACCGCACGCGTGCAGCAGGCGGGCTCCCGACCGGTCGCGAGTTCTTGTTCGCGGGTCGGCCGAGGAGGAGCCACAGAATCGCACCGATACCGAAGAGGATGATCACGATGATGAGCCAGATCATTTTGGGGAGATTGCGACACAGGTCCGAGTCGGTGGAGATGCAGTCGATCAGCGCCCAGATCCAGAGAGCGAACAATGCGAAGCCGAAAACACTCTCGAGTCCGACGAGCATCGATCTCCTCTCGCAAACATTGGATACGACCCGATCGGCCGCTCAGCAGGCTAATGGCGCAGGAGATCCGTCGGTTCCGGGGGCGACGGGCTCGCGCCACATCGTCCAGGTGGGCGGCCCGTCGACGATCGGCGTCACGGTGTCGGTGAGTCCGAATCGATGCCTGGCGTAGAAAGCGAGGTTCCGCTCTTTGTCGGTCTCGAGGTACGTGGGGATACCCGCTTCGTCGGCGCGCGTGAGCACGGCGTTGAGGAGGCCGTTGCCGTAGCCGCGGCCCTGGTGCGGCGGGTCGACTGCGAGGGTGGCGAGATACCAATGCTGCGCGTTCGGGTGGACCACCTCGACGGCGCGGAGGTATTGCAGTGATCTGCGCAGCGCGCCACGGGCGACGGGAGCGACTGGTATCAGATGCAACAACTGGCGGGCTTGGCGGGCTGAACCGGGTGGATAACTTCCGGGTGGAAGCCATACCGCTGCGCCCACGATCGTGTCGTCGACGGTGGTGACCCAGACCTCGCCGTGCTTGTACGCGTCGACGATGCCAGAGATGAAGAAGGCCCGCGTTGCGACGGTGCGTGAGCGTTTGCGGGGAAGCAAGTACGTCATGATCGGCGAGTCGTCGAATGCCCGGGCGAAGACCTCGGCTGTGACGCGGATCTGAGCGTATTGAATGGGTCGGATCTCGACGGCCTCGGGCACGGCCGCAGCGTAGTGACGGCATCGCCTTGGATAGGTGCTGGGTGTCGCCGGTTGGGGGGTTTGGCGTACCCTTGGAGCCATGGCTCGCATCTCCTTCAAGGATCACGGCAATCCCGAACACGTCGATTGGGCGCTTTCCCGAGTGGAGATGGCGGTCGGTATGGGAGCTCTTGCCGACGCCGTCTACGGCAACTCGCGCCTCCCGGTGCGCGAACGCGAAGCGGCGCGCTTCACCATGGCGCTGATCAACGACTGCTTGGTGTGTCGGGACACCCGCGCGAAACACGCGGTAGACGCCGGCGTCGATGAAGGCTTCTACGCCGAGATCGAGGCTTGGCGCGAGAGTGAAGTGCTCACCGTGCGTGAACGACTCGCCGCCGAGTACGCACAACGCTTTGCGTTGGACCACCTCGCGATGGACGACGACCTCTGGGCCCGTCTGCACGATGCCTTTGCGGATGACGAACTCGTCGATCTCACAATTTGCTGCGGCATGTTCCTCGGTATGGGCCGCACGCTTGCGGTCATCGGAGTGCGCGCCCCCGACGAGCGACTTCTCGTCTGAGGCGGCCCGGGACGCGCTCGCTGATGAGAGACGCTCGTGGTCTCCGCTGACCCCTACGCAGTATTGGCGGCGTTCGGGTGGAACGACCGGGTGCTCGCGAGTTTCCGGACCGCCGCGAACGGGCCCGAACACAGCCCGGCGCGCGTCGTCCGAGTCGTCCGTTCGGCGTGCGCGGCGGCAACGGTGGATGGCGAGCGGATGGCCGAATGGGTGGCGGATCTGCCCGACTTCCCGGTAGTGGGTGATTGGATCGCCATCGAGACGCTGGCTGAGCGCACCATTGTTCGATCCGTGTTGCCTCGTTGGTCGGAACTGATCCGGCTCGATCCGTTGGGCGATCGGTCCCAAGTTCTCGCGGTGAATGTGGACATCGTGTTCATCACCGCGCCTGTGGATCGTCCGAGTGTGGCCCGTGTCGAGCGCGAAAGCGTGGTGGCATGGGAGAGCGGTGCGCGCCCGGTGGTCGTGGTCACCAAGGTGGATCTCGACGCCGAGGCCTACGTGGCGGAACTTCGTCGTCGGCTCGTGGGAGTGGACATCATCCCTACCTCGGCCACATCGGGCGCCGGAGTCGACCTCATCGCGGAGCAGTTGCAGCCGAACCACACGGCGGTGGTGCTCGGACCGTCGGGCGCCGGAAAGTCCACGTTGATCAACGCGTTGCTCGGCGAGGAACGGCTCGCGACCGGTGCGGTCCGTGACGAAGACGCGCGGGGTCGCCATACCACCACCACACGCGAGTTGGTGGTGATCCCGAGCGGCGGAGTGGTGATCGATACTCCGGGAATCCGTGGACTCGGCATGTGGTCCGACGGTGCGGGGCTCGAAGCCGCATTCACCGATATCACGGCACTCGCCCAGGGATGTCGGTTCCGCGACTGCCGCCACGATGGTGAGCCCGGCTGCGCGGTGATCGCTGCGATGGCCGCGGGAGCGCTCGACCGTGACCGCTTCGAGCACTACCGGAAGTTGGACCGAGAAATCGCCACCGACCCGCGCAAGTTCGATCCGGCAATCCGCCGCGCCGAGCGGGAGCGCACCAAGGCCGCCAACGCCGAGCAACGGAGAGCGCGCAAGCAATCCTGAGACTCGACTGCCCCGACGTGCTCGCGCACGCGAACGCGGACCTACCTACGTTGTGCAACGAGGTGAAAGAGGCGACTCAGTTGACGGTAAGGGTCGCGGCGGCTGGCTTCGAGCTCGACCGCGAATACGACATCCTCATCTTCGATCGGAGGCTGGTCGCGCGTCCAACCGTCGGTGAAGAGCCGCACACCGTACCAATCAGTTGCTTCGACGCCCGTGGCGGCGAGGGCTGCCGTGAGGTGCTCGATGCTGTCGCCGCGTGTGTTGGCTCCGAGCCCGTTGATCTGGCGATCGGAGTCGAACGCGGCGAGCGCGGTGGCCCAATCGCCGTCGAGTGCTGGTCGCACCGCGAGGACGTCGACGTTCTTGGCGACAATCGAGACGATGCCGCGCTCAGCGGTGAGCGCGCATAAGGCGTCGATCATCGGAAGCGGATCTTCGAGGTACATCACCACGCCGTGACACAGGACGGCACCGAACTGCTCTCGGTCGACCGCCGCTGGAGCGTCCTCACCGCGCGACTCCACGAGGCGAACCCGCGCTCGCGTCGCGGCATCCTCGCGGTCGAGCAGTTCGGATGCGCGGGCCAACATTGCGGGCGAAGGTTCGACGATGGTCACGTCGTAGCCACGACGAGCGAGTGGGATGCTCTGGTGACCGGCACCACCGCCCACATCGACGATCCGTAGTGGCGGAGGGGGGAGGTGCGTCCGTAAGTGTTGGTTGACCACGTGCGTACGGACGCGACCCCGTAGGGATTCGTAGTGCTCGTCGACGAACAGCCGTCCAAGCTCGGACCATTCGTCGTTGGAATCGGTGTTCCCCACGGGTCTTCCCCTCGCCCTCGATTGGTCAGAGCTTGCCGGTGATCATGGCGAAGATTTTGGCGGCCGGAGAGTATCGACCGCCCGAAAAAGGGAGTGTCACACCCTCCGTGCACACTGGCGTCATAGGCATCCCAGTCGTCATGGGTGCCACCTGCCGAAGTGAAACCTCTCGGAGTAACTGGCGCAGGCGCTCGGCATCGACATCGGCGTGAATATCGTCGGGGCCGACGATCTCGGCCGTCCCCTCGACCGTCGCCCGTTGCCATCAGGCGCGAGCGGTGAGCGCGATCTGGGGGCGGACTCGGAGATTGTGAAGCTTCGTGGCGCCGTACGTGACGAACGCGACCACCACATCCCCGGTGAGTGGATGCGGCATTACCCGGCGTTCACCAAGGACGATTGGATCGTTCCGTCAGCTCGGAGCTTCGACACCACCATGAGGTAATGCCCGGCGCTCGCAAGGTTGGTCAGATCGTCGAGCGTCGCCATGGTTGCCTTCCCAAGAAATCGGGCGCCGACTGTTTGGCCGACCGATGCAGGGTTGAGTGGAGGTGGGGGGAGTCGAACCCCCGTCTTCCAAGTCCTTAGCGGGACTTCTCCGAGCGCAGCCGGTGGGTAAGTCTCGGACTGTCGCCGCCCACTGGCAGCCTGCGACGATCCCAGCCTCGCTGTGATGTCCCGTCAGGCCACGGGGCCCGTCCCGACGGTAAGCCGCTCAAAGTGACGCCCTGGTTCCGGCCGAGCAGCTGGGCCGGGTAGGACGCGCTACTTATTTCTAAGCAGCGAGTGTGAGGTTGTCCTCAGCAAGTATTGGTTTTGCCGGCTCTTTTACGACGCTCCGGCGACGTCGGCTCGCTTCTCCCGCCTCGATCCTCAGAA
>JANPBJ010000264.1:0-22231 GCA_031430375.1 Acidimicrobiia bacterium | reverse complement strand
CCCCCCCCCCCCCCCCCCCCCCCCCCCCCCCCCCCCCCCCCCCCCCCCCCCCCCCCCCCCCCCCCCCCCCCCCCCCCCCCCCCCCCCCCCCGTTCGCGGAGGTTCATCGCGTAGGGCACGAGCCCAGCTTCGATTGGGAGTGGATCCGCTCCGATCGCCACGTTGTGGGCGACATGCTCCTCGATCGCAGTCACGACCCGCCGGGTGACATCACGTTGCTCGGGCTCGGTTTGACACTCCGGACAGACTGTTTCGTCGTTGATCGTGGCCCACAACCCGCCCGTCGCCTGCCCTGGCTGGCTCCCTGGAGCTGATCGTGTGGGAGCCTGCTCGGCGGAGTTGGTCGGATCGTCGATGCGACCACATCGCGAGCACTGCAGGATCGTCATGCGGGCCGATATCGTAGTGACCCTGAGTCAGCCTCGCTGGCGCTTGAGGCAGAGATGGGGGCGATCTTTCTGGCCGGTTACGACGCAGCGGACTACGGAACGAAAGTCGGCGGCGACTACGACGGGCTGTACCCGGGCGTCCCCGACGAAACCGCGGCAGCTGTGCGCAAGATCGCAGAACTTGCGATGGAACACGCGCCGGCCGGCGTTCTCGAGTTTGGGATCGGCACCGGCAGGCTCGCGTTCGGCGTTGATCAGCGAGGAATACGCGTCGTTGGAATCGACGGTTCCGAGGAGATGATCGAACAACTCCGATCGAAACCGGACAATGGAACGGTTGAGACTGTGGTCGGCGACTACCGCGACACGACGCTTGGCGAGCGGTTCGGAGTCGTGGTGTTGGCCTTCAACGGCATCATGGACCCCCGAGGGATTCGAGCGCAGCTCGACATCTTCACAAACGCGGCAAGACACCTCATCCCTACCGGGTACTTCATCGTTGAGTCATGGGTGATGAACGATGCGCAACGTCGCGGCGACTGGTCCATCGTCCCCCGCTTCGTCGGAAATGAACACGTGGAACTCCAGCTATCACGTTACGACCTCGCGACCAACGGGATCGATCGAACGCTCGTCCATCTCCTGCCCGACGGCATCAAGTTCTTGACGGTCGCCGACGTCTACACGTCGCCGGAAGCCCTCGACGTGATGGCGGAGGTGTCGGGCTTCGATCGCGTCTCCCGACACGCAACATGGGGTGGCGCACCGTTCACCGCGACGAGCGCCAACCACATCACCGTCTACCAGCTCCGGACCAACTGATCGCAGCAGGGTGGGACCGGTCGAACGATCGTCGGCGCTGATATTTCCTAGTTATCCAACACTGGTGCCCGCACAAACGCAGCCTAGTTCGGGGATCGACGAGTCCTGAGGGGTCTGTTGCATTGGCGCACAAGCGCGTTCGGCGGTGAGGGTGGCGTGATGAGGCCTCGTTCCCGTTCAATGCCCCTCGCTGCATACTCGGCGTTCAAAGGGTTCCGGTTCCCGCCGGAGATCATCGTCTTGGCAGTGCGGTGGTATCTGCGGTACGGACTCTCCTATCGCGATGTCGAAGAGCTGCTCGGTGAGCGTGGCATCGAGGTCGATCACGTCACCATCTCCCGGTGGGTACAACGCTTCACCCCGCTTCTCGCCGACGCTGCCGGACCGTGCCGCCACCTGGTCGGTGACCGCTGGTATGTCGACGAGACCTACGTGAAGGTCGCCGGCAAATGGCGGTACGTATACCGAGCCGTCGATCAGCACGGCCAGATCATCGACGTGCTCGTCTCAGCCCGACGCGACCTCCGAGCCGCACGCCGATTCTTCACGACAGCGCTGCGCGCCCATGACGAGCCGGTCGAGATCGTCACCGACCGGGCGCCGGCGTTGCGAGCTGCGATCGAAGGGCTCATGCCGGCCGCGTTTCACAACACGGCTCAGTACGCCAACAACCGCGTCGAATGCGACCACGGTCGGCTCAAAGCGCGGCTCCGACCGATGCGCGGACTCAAACGCGACCACTCGGCACGATTGATCATCCGCGGTCACGCGCTCATGCAGAACATCCGACGCGGTCAATACCAACTCGGCATCGACGTGCGCCGCCACCGGCGCATCGAGCATGCGTTCACCGAACTCGCTCGCACGATCTGACCGCGAACGGAGACAGAACTCGGCCCGACTCGGCCTGATCCGAATCAACGCAACAGTGCCCCTTCTCGGCATCGGTGTAGACCCGAGGCGTCGCTCGCTGCGTTGTCAGGCCCGCGTTCTTCACCCACCGATATCCGACGTCGGGCGTGACACCGACCTCGATCGCCGCGCCACGGATCGTGCTGCCGCGATCCATGATCGCGAAGAACCTCTTCCTCTGAGACGCTAACGACACCGGACCCCCACAAGTCAGGTGTTGCGACGACCGATAGAACCCAAGGGCACGCGAACTCGGTGATGTCCGCTACCCACCGCTGATCGGAACGCTCCGCGGTGAAGTCGCGTTTCAGCAGGTCTGGTGCCGGCGCGGTGGTCGCCCGACCCCGTCGCCACTTCCGCCGAGAGTGGGGGCCGACGAGACCACACTCGGCCATGATCCGCGCCACGCGCTTGCGCGAATGGCAGCGGCCCCGGTGGCGGAGTTGCCCCTCGACGCGAGGCGCGCCGTAGGTGCGACGCGCCGCCACATGAATCTCGTAGATCTCGTGCGCGAGATCCACATCGTCGAAGTAGTGAGCCGACAACGGTCGGGTCGACCACTCGTAGAAACTCGACCCGGGAACCCCGACAAGCGCACAGAGCCGCGTGACCGGAAACTCACTCGCGTGGTCGGAGACGAACCTGCGGCTCACCTGGCCGTCTCCCGCGCGAAATACGCGGCTGCCTTCCGAAGGATCTCCCGATCCATCCGCAGATCCTTGTTCTCTTTGCGTAACCGATCGAGTTCCGCACGCTCGTTCGCGTCAAGCGCACCCGGCGCTTCGTCACGTTCGACGGCTTTCACCCACGCCGCGAGCGACCCATCCGCGATGCCTAACGACTTCGCGACCTCGGCCCGAGACCGATCCGACTGGCGGTACAACTCGACCGCTTCACGCCGGAACTCCTCGGGGTACTTCGCTGGACGACCCATCGAGGGTCTCCTTCCCCTGGACTACGCAGGATTAGGTGTCCAACAAAGCGGGTCAACTCCGGGGACTGCCTGTCCCTGCGTCACCTTCCGCTGACAGCAAGAGGCAGGTGCATTGAAACGTCGACGGGAGTAGTCTCGCGACGGTACGGCAAGACACATAGAGAGGCAAAATCTCATGAGTTGCGCAGCACAACCAGAAGACGGCAACTGGGTCAACGCCGATCCGAATACGCGGAGCCTGACCCGAGCGAGCCTGCGATTCATTTGTCAGGACCAGGTCCTCAACGGGCAGCTCTACCCGCCGGGACCGCCGTGGTATATCCACCTGTTTGGAGCCTGCTCGCCGAGTGACTGTGACTGGGGCGAGATCGGTGCGCAGGTCGTCACTGTCGGGACCCGGAGATTCATCCACGGCGTCTACCAGCAAGGCTTCGCGACGAGACATGTCTACGCCGACATGTCGCTCTACCGGCAGGGTCAGCTATGGGTGTGGATGTGGACAAACTTCAGCGACCCCGCCCGCGCTGACTACGAGTCGCAGAATTGGTTCATCCGGGTCTGACCTCGCGCCGCTCATCGAAGGAAGCCATATGAACGATCAGTATCAACCGGACTCAGAAGAGCTGCTCCTCGCCGACGCAGACGCAACCCCAGCCCTCTTCGGCTTGACCCACCTCACCGAACGCCCAAGTTTCAGGATCGACCGCGAACCTGAGATCCAGTACGCGCTGCTCGACGACCTCAACGCCGACGTCACCATCAAAGCAGCGCCGGATAGCCGACCCCGGCCCGTCACCGAACTCGACGCGGACACCGCCAGCTGACCGGATCGCCACCGTCACGACGAAGCGCCAACACGCTCCCGGCCTGGTGTCGTCCACTTCTCGAAGCGGCGGAGACGCGGCGAGGCCCGATTCTCGGGCAGGGAGAGAACCGGGCCTCAAGTCACACAAATTATAGCGCCGTAGCTGTCTAGCTGCTCCGGCTGATGCCGGCGTCCTTCAAGTCGGCGGCACTGACGCCAACCGCACGCTAAGCCGTATAGCTGGTGCCCTTCCGCTTGCTGTACGACGCGGCATGCTTGACGAAGTTTCTTGCGCAGGTCCGTCAGATCGATCGCGACATCCTTGGCCGAGAGCTCGGCTTCGAAGTCGATCTTCCGCAGCGCCAGCTCGAGCTTCTTGGTCCCGGTGGCCGCCGGTAGCGCGGCGTCAATCTCTGCAAGATTCTTCCGGATCGAATCCGGAGTGCGGTTCCGGCCCCGCTTCGGCCGGTGGGTCTCAAGGGCTTCTAGGTAGGCCGCCAAGGTAGCCTTGTGCTCATCGGGGCGCTGTTGCGTTGATTCGGGTCGGGCCGCGGTGAACCGATTCCTGTCGCGTTTCGGGTTCAGATCGTTTGGGCGAGTTCGGTGAACGCGTGCTCGACGCGACGGTGAGCGCGCGCGTCGATGCCGAGTTCGTAATGCCCGCGGCGTATGTTCTGCACGCGCGCATGACCGCGGATGATCATTCGTGCCGAGTGGTCCCGTTTGAGTCCGCGCATCGGTTTCGAATTGCGGAGCGTCCAAGGCGAAGGACTCGTTTCGAGCTTGGAAGGCCAACCCGCGTCAGGCGTCCGTCTGCTGGCCGGTGCAGAGCAGACCTTCAACCTGATCCCGAATAGCGACATCGAATACAACCCCGACATCGCAGAGTGCCGCGTTCGATGGAGCGACGGCAACGGATCGCACAACGAGATCATCACCGTCACGCATCGGTCTTGGACCTAGCGGCCCGCGGCTTACACGGTCGTGCGTCGTTCGCTCGCGTGTTCAGCGTCCCGAGGGTCCGAACGAGGCCCCACTCATCAGTACCCTGCTAACCCACGCGTGGAGCGGCATGGGCGTATGCGGAACGGCCAGAACCCTGTTGAGCTATTGCGTGTTTCGCACAGGTCCCCTTAACGCGACATCCTTGGTGCAATGTCGCCCCGGCGGTCACTGCCATATCGATCTGGACCGGGAGTCTTGAAGAACCCGTCTCGATCGAGCCTCGACCTTCTTGGAGTCCCGTACGCGTTCACGCAGGCGCCCCTGCTTACGGTGCCGGAACTGGTTCGGGCGGCCGAGGTGCGCGGGACTCACCTCGACTCGGCTCAATTGGAGCTGCTTCATCGACGCGGCTTGTTCGTTCCGCTGCTGCGAATCCACGTCCACACTGTTGGCGAACCCACGCCCACGGTCGGCGACACGTCGATCTGGTCGAGCGACGCGAGACTGATCCAGTCCGCCGCCGCCACAGGTCGCCTGTCCGATCCCGCCCGACGACGCTTTCGCCCGTGGCCGACAGGTCCGTACGCGGCTGGCGTGCGCTACTCGCATTACCAGTTGCTCGCCCTTCGATCCCTCTCGTGGACGATGCGCGCGATGCGGGCGAAGTGGATTGAAGGTCGCGTCCACTACGAACTCGATCCCGCCGCCACCCAGCTTCGCGAATCGTTCGCCCAGCATCGCGCCCTTGCGATCGTGCTCGAAGCGCTGAGCCCACGGTATCGACCCGTAGTGATGCGGGTGCTGCGCGGCGCCACGGACGAACTGAGTGCACACCTGCAATCGACGGTCTCACTCGAACGAACACTCATCTCGCATACCGCCGCAGAGTTGCTCAACCAAGCCGAACATCTGATCAGAACGGCGAACGGCTTCGACCCCCTCGGCAAGTGGCACCGCGTGACGCGTATCTCGCGGCCGGAACGTTGGGACGATCTCCGGTTCGACGCGCTGCTCGCACAAGAGCATCGCATCGCGGCCGAGATGCTGCTGCTGTTCCACGAGGACCTCGAACGCATGGGACACGCACGACCACTTCCTCCAGTCAGCAACAGATTTCACGAAGCGCGCCATGACCGCCTCGAAGCCACGGCCCGTGAACGCGGCGACACCATCCTCGACTTCGGCCTGATCGACCGCCCCGGGGTTGTCCTCGCGGTTGAGGGCGAGACGGAGATGATCGTCGCACGCCGACTACTCCAGCTCTTTGGCTTCGACGAAGGACAGGGTCTTATCCAACTCGTTGACCTCGAGGGAGTCGGCGGCGACGTACAGCTACTTGCACGCGCCGTGTGCGTTCCTCGGCTTGACCCCGACGGCTACCGAGGCGCACGTGTGATGTCATCTCTCACCGCTCTTGTGGTAGCCGTCGATCCCGAAGGCGCGTACCGCACGCATGACGGATGTAACCGAAGACGCAACGCCATGGTTGAAACGGTTCTCCGTGCACTCACTCCCGAGTTGCGGACAAAGGCGATGCGCACCGATGTCCGCGAACTGCTGCACGTTCGTGCATGGCCGCACACTTCTTTCGAGTTCGCACATTTCAGCGACGCCGAACTCGCAAGTGGTATTCGCAAGGTCGTTGGGCGCAGGGCGCCGAAATCCGCGGCGCTCCGGAACGCACTAGCGAAAGCACGCGCCGGCGGCGGAACAGTGGACAACGCATTCAAGGGATTCAAGCTCGATTGGTCCAAGCCGCGCTTGGCTGAGTCACTTCTGCCGACTCTCGAACGACGGCTCATGTCAGTGCACTCGCGAAGGCCGGTCCCGATTGCCGAAGTCGTCGATGATGCAATCCGGCTCGGGTTCCATGTCCGCCAAGTGCGCGAACTACGGGTCGCGGAGACCGACACCCAGTAGTCCGCTCTACTGCGGTTTCTCTCGACTGGGCGTACACACACTCCGGTGACATGGAATGCCAGGCCGGAGGAAGCTCCAGAGCAGGGTGAGCGTCTCAACCGTCGGGGCGATGGCGATGGCCGTACGCTGCACGCCGCCTCGCGAACACACACGGTTCGCCGTCGCGGGTTCGACTACATAGGAGAGTTGATGGACGCTAGGAATCGCTCTGTTCCGGACTGGTTCGATCGTGTTCGGACCGGGCAGGTGCTCCTACCTCGTTTTCAGAGGCACGAGGCGTGGAGCCACAACGAGATCGCGAGCCTGCTCGACGCCGTTCTTCGCGGCCTCCCAGCAGGCGCCACCCTGGTATTGGAGGTCGGCGACCGGGAGCCGTTCAACAGTCGGCCTGTCGTCGGCGCCCCGCGCCAAGTGAGCGCGTCTCGGAACACCTCTTGGATGGCCAACAACGCATAACCGCACTCTGGCGTGCGCTACAGGACAACTACGACGACCGGACGTACTTCGTCGGACTCACCGAGACGAAGACCATGAAGGCGAGAACGTCTGGACCGTTCGCGGCGTGGCACGGTGGTTCCGCACGGACACCAACCGGCAACGGCGCCGCTATCCCGCGTGGGCCGATGACCCCAAAGGCATTCACACGCGAGACCTACTGCCGATGAAGCTCCTACGTCCCGGAGACATCAGCCAAGAGATACGCGAGTGGGCCGACGCGGCGACGGGTGACCTTGCAGCTAGCCGTGACTTGGAATCGCAGCTTCACGAACTTCGTTCGCGGATCGCGACATACAACATTCCGTATCTCTCCCTGCCGGTCACCACGCCCAAGGATGTCGCGCTCGACGTCTTCATCAAGATGAACACCAGCTCCGTACGTCTGAGTGCGTTCGACATCGTGGTGGCACAGCTAGAAGAGGCGACGGGCGAATCCCTCCACGACCTTGTCGATGGCCTTCGCAACAGAGTCCCGAACGCTCACGCGTACCGCGATCCTGGGGTCTGGGTTCTCGACGTCGCTGCGCTACGGGAGAACCGAACACCTACGCAGGCCAGTTATCAACGTCTGGATCTCGAAAGGCTAAGCATCGATTGGGACGAAGTCGTCGATGGCATCGCGTGGGCGGTCCAAGTACTCGAAGACGAGAAAGTCTTCGACGCAGACCGACTTCCCACCGTGACAGTCCTACCGATCCTGGCCGCTCTCCACCAGTTCATTCCGACCGACCCCGATCAACTCGGCAACGCTCGAACACTCGTCCGCAAGTTCATCTGGCGGGCCTTTCTCACCACTCGCTACGAAACGACAGCGGGCACACGCTCGCTACAGGACTTCCGAGGGCTGCGCGGGATTCTCACAGGCGAGTCCGACGAAACGTCGCCACCGATATTCGACGACAAGCAGCACCCGCTGCCCGGTGTCGATGAACTTCTATCGGCCGGTTGGCCGAAGAACAAGGAGATCCTCGCCCGCGGCATCCTCGCATTGTCACTTCGGGCCGGGGCCCGAGACCTTGCCGACGATGCCACCGTGGACCGAGCAAACATCTCGAACCGCGAGTACCACCACCTGTTCCCTGACTCCATTCTCACGGGTGACGCGGGCGGGCAGCTCGTCGCCTCGGATAGCTTCCGCGCTCTCAACTGTGCGCTCATCACCTGGCGCACCAACCGCAAAATCAGCGCCAAGCTGCCATTGAAATATCTGCGTGAGCGCGTGGACGGAAGCACCCTGGGTGAACCCGTGGTTCGGGAACGGCTCCGGTCGCACTTCATTCCCTACGACGAACTGTCGGCTGCCGGATGGGAGGGGATTGACGATCCGACAGTCCGCGCTGCGACGATCCAATCTGATTACGACACCTTCCTTCGTGCTCGGGCAGAACTCCTGATCCAGCCAATCGCGGATCTCGCCGCGGGTCGCGCCCCAGTAGAGGAATGGCTTGTGGCTGCCGCGCCTTGACATTCACGGTCTTGCCACCGACCGGACATACAAGGCGAGTGCGCCAATGGAGCGGCCTGAGCGGCTGATGGGGCAGACTGCCGAAGGCGGAACAACGGGGGCATGCGAGTGGGCGACACGCGACCGAGGGTTGAAAACGCTATCCTCAACTCGCCCTACGAGGCGCCGACGCGTTGCTTCAAGTTCGACGCGGACGGCATCACCGACGAGATCCTCGACGAGCGCCGCAAGAGCGAGTTCTTCGTCGCGGTCCCGGCGCCGAAGAAGAAGTCCGGCAAGCAGCAGGAGATCGACTTCCTCGATGTGAGCACCGAGCGCGTCGAACCCAACGAGCTCATCAACCGAATTCGCGGCCGCGTCGACCGCTGGCGCGAGTTCGGCTACCCCGGCATCACACCGACCACCAGGTCGCTGCTCGACCATTGGCACGATCCCGAACAAGAACGTCGCCTCTTCTTCTGTCAGCTCGAAGCGATCGAGACCGCGATCTACCTGACCGAGGCCGCCGTGGGCAAGGCGGGCAAGCTCGGGGAGGCGATCCGCTGCGTGGGGCTGCTCGACCGCTACTTCCAGACCGTCGACGGCGACACCGGCGAGACCCAAGAACGCCCGTGGTTGAGGTTGATCTCAAGGAGCGAGCCGTCTGAGAACTGTGCTCGGTAATCGTCGCACCAGTCGTCGATCGACTCTTCCCAACCCGCAAACGGCCCGGGCACATCGCGCCCAGCCTGAGCGAAGAGCGTCTCGAGGTACGAGACCTGATGTTCATTTGCCGGCGCTACGACGATCACTCGATGGAGCTTCTCGCGCCTCGCGAAAGCTGCGAAATCATCGATAGCGAACGATCCTTCGCTTGTTTGGTCTGGTGCCGTGCAAGGCGTCAGAGCCGTCGGGTCCCCTTCCTGGGATCTCGACCATTGGTCTCCGGAGTTCATGAGAAGAACGGTATGGCAAGTGCGCTGTTCAAGGTGCTCGAAGACGCGGTACAAGATCGGAACCTCGTCATACACAAGGGCGCCACGCCGTAGATGCCGCTCTGCCAGACGCTCCAGTAGGTGCGAGAGTTCCTGTACCTGCTGGACCTCTACGAGGGTCACTAATCGGCCGCAGCGCACGCGCGGCGGACTCGACTGGTAGCTCCCGGTCCGGGACGCGCAGCACTGGCCCTCGACGCGGGATCTCAACGAGATCGTCGCTTCCGCCCCTACGCTTCCTCCGCATGGCGCGCCGAGTGAGTGTCCGTGTGAAGGCCGTCTTTGATATCAACGATCCGGTAACGCGCTTGAAAGCAGCGATGGCGGAACGCAAAGCGGTCGTCGAGGAGTCAAACGCCGAGCTGGAGGCGTTGTGCGGAGTCGCCGTCGAGTCGATCGAGGAAACGAGCCGGCTCGGCATCTCGCAGACGGCTCTTGCCGCCGAGCTGGGTGTTTCGCGACAGCGCCTATGGCGACTGACAAGACTTGAACACGGTTCACGATGAGCCAGCGTTCCTACAGCGGGACCGACATCAAGACGCTGTTCGCTCTCTCACGCAATATCTGCGCCTTTACCGATGTGGACTCCAGACGCGGATGCGAGGAGCGGCTCACCGATCCTGCATGGGGAAGGGTGAAGGGCCAGATCGCTCACATCCGAGGATGGCTTCCTGGCTCTGCCCGGCACGACCCGGACTACGAGTCTCCACACCGCTACGAGAACCTGATCTTGCTCTGCCCCAATCACCATGTCGAAATCGATGAGCTCGAACCCGAGAAGTACACGGTCGAGGTTCTGGAGGAAATGAAGTTGCGCAGCGAAGGCAAGGGCACGAATGCGGAGTGGGTCCCGACGGCTGATGCATCGAGGAAGCTCTATCGACAGGCGTTGGGCGAGCTAGCCATTCAGCGACTGCGTGCTCAACAGGCGAATCTCGAGAGCCTGCAGTCTCGGCTAGTCACCGAACTGCAGGTACTGCCGGAAGCGGAGCGATTGGTGTTTGTCCTTCGCTATGTGGAGCACTTCTCGCGCGATGAGGTTGCCGAAGTCATGGATCGTCCGGTTGCGTCAGTCTCGGGAGTTGAAAAGCGAGCCAGAGCGAAGCTGCGGACCGCGCTGGACCTTCCACCGAGATTCGACTTCGATTCGGCGTTTGATTTCCCAGAGGGAGAGCTCGGTTCGTCGTTCCGATGAAGGCTCGCATTGCTCAGGCCGACTCCGGACCCTCCTCGCGGTCTGGAAGCACACCGCTCGCCACGAGCCGAAGCAGCCGTCGACCAATGGCAACGAGAACATCAAGAGGAGCAGACAAGACGAATCGAGAATTCAGCGACATCACCGCCGAGGTCGACGCGCTCCTGGCCGACCCGAAGCCTGCTCCGTCACTCGCCGCGGCTCGCGAAGCACTCGCGGATAGAGATCGCGAGTACGCGGTGGTCTCGCCGCGCTGCGTCACGCGCTCGGGCTGACTCAGGTGGGATCTCGCCAAGCGACTCGACGTGACTCAGCGAAACGTCGCCCAGATCGAGAAGCGAGGCGACGTACTTGTGTCGACCCTTGCCTCGTGACGAGCGCACTGTAGAGACGCGTCAGATCCGCCGGCCGTAGCTTCTGCAGGCTCACGCGACCGATCCGTGGGATCACGTGCCGCTCGATGTTGTGTCGGTACGAGTCATAGGTGCTGTGCCGTAGTCGATGCTGCGCGGCCAGCAGCCATTCGTCTCGCAGATACTGAGCGACGGTCAACCGCGGCGGTTCGACGTAAGTGTCGGTCCGTTTGCTTTCCAACAGTTCGGCGAGGAATACCTCAGCTCCGCGTTTCGACGCGCCCCCCGAATGCCGCTTCTGGGTTCGCTTGCCCGTATCGGTTGCGACGCCGTTCTCGATGACGACGTAGTACCGCTTTCCCTTCTTCGCAATGTGTCCGCGCATGACGTGCTCCCGAGCAGATCTCTCAGAGAGGCAGCGTCCGATCGGAACGCTGCGGGTCCGGCGGGACATGCGAGTCCGAAGCCGTCGGCGAACAGTCGGACGCGAGGCCGAGCATTTCGGCGAGGAGCGCGGTCGGCACGAGGAACCGGCGACCGACGCGCACGCACGGTATCTCACCGGACCGGATCGCCGAGTACACAGTGTTGCGACTCAATCACAACACGGCCGCGGTGTCCTCCACACTCAGCGTCGCGCGCTGTCTCCAGCCGTCATCGATCGGACCCGTCGCGGGTCGGTTGGGTCGACATCGATAAGGCGAAAGCTCGACGCCAACAATGCCCACCCGGCCCGAAGTGTCGTAGGTTGTGAGCGTTATAGTCCGTTGGGGCGAGGTGTGGGGCATGGCAGAGCAGCAGGTGGACCCGAACTCGGTCCCAGTCGACGAGCAGGAAGCCAAGCCTGACCCGGGCTCGAAGGATCCAGAGATCGTCGCCGCCGAGAAGGCGAAGGCGATCGCCGACGCGAAGAAGGCGGTCGCCAACGCCGAGCAGGCGGCGACCGAGGCGGAAGCAGCGGTGGCGACGGCGAAGCGGACGGCCGCGAACGCCGACCGCGACGCCGCCCTGGCCGACGACAAGGCCAAGGCCGAGAACGAGAAGGCCATCGCCGAAGCGAAGTCCACGGCGTTGAAGGCGTGGCTCCCGGAGCCGAAGAGTTCGCCGCTCGAGGGCACTGTCGAGGTCGGCGCCGGCACCGGTGCCATCGGACGGGTGGCGGCGATGTCGCTGTTGGGGGGTGCCGCCGACCACATCGCGAAGGGCGTGGTGGACGCCAAGCCTAAGCGGGTCCTCATCGTCGACGAGCTCGACCTGGCAGCTGGCGACTGGGCCCACGCGCTCGTCAACAGCCAGGTCGAGCGACTCGCAGTCGTCGCCCGCAAGGTCAGGACGAGCCTCGACGCGGCCGCGCCGCTGGAGGGCCGCAGCGGATCGAGTACTCGCAGCGTCGCCGCGCTGGGGGCCGCCGCTACCGTCATCCCCTCGCTGGTCGGTGCCGCCGCGGATGTCGCCGGGTACTTCCGGAGCAACTACAAGGTCGACAAGGTCGACGTCACGAAGACGACGACACCCCTGATCGCGGCCGTTGCCGCCAAGCTCATCGGCGAGGGCATCACCTGCTACGTCGACGCGCTCGCTCTGTTCCACGACCAGGTCGGGACGCTGGCCGCCTTCTCGAAGCTGATGGATGCGCGCTGGGACCTGCTCGACAGCCGCCTCCGCGCGTCGCAAGTGACCCTCGCTCGTTCGAAGGAGGAGGTGACCAAGGCCCAGGCGCTCCTCGATGAGAACAAGACGGCGAAGCCGGAGGACGCGGAGGCGGTCGCGAAGGCCCGTGCTGCGCTGACCGACGCCCAGGACCAGGTCGCGCATGTGCAGGGCGTGATCGACGCCGCCGCCAAAGTCGAGGAGCTGATCGACACACTGTCGAACACGCTCACGACCGTGGCCACGGGCGCGACGCTCCCGCCCCTCGGCCAAGCGGCGCTTCGGGACCTGATCCACGATCGCAGGACACCGGTCCACGTGCTAGCGCTGAGCGTCGACGAGATCGGCTCGGACGCGATCACCCGCCGCCAGTTGTTTCGGGCCCCGAAGATTACCTACGTCGGGGCGACCAACGTCTCGGCCCTTCTCCTCGCGCCGGGTGGTGCCGTCACGATGGCGACGACGCACGCGGCAACGCGGACGACCCACCTGCCACTGCCATCCGGGAACGTCGATATCGCAAGTGCGGGCTCGATGTCCACGGTGGCCGGCCCCGCCGGGGCGACGCCGGCTGACCCGATGCGGCCGCCGTTCGATGCCATCGCCGCACCGCTGCCCCCCATCCGTCCCAAGAACCCCGAGCCGGCGAGATGGACGCTCATGGTCTTCATGGCCGGCATGAACAACCTGGCGGCCGAAGCCGACACCGACATCGCCGAGATCCTCGCCGGTGAACCCGGCGGCGACATCGAGGTGGTCGTGTTCGTGAAGCAGCCAACCGGCTCGCGCCGCTTCCGCGCCCTCGGCGAGGTCGAGGATCTCGGCGATCACCTCGACTCCGGTGACCCCAACACGGTGGTGGACTTCGTCCGGTGGGCCGCCGAGGTGGCACCAGCGGAGCACTACGCCCTCGTGCTGTGGAACCACGGCTCGGGCTGGGAACCGTGGACCTACGACATCGACGCCCCGGTAGCGGTCCGGCCCGCCTTCACCGCGGCGGGCAATGTCCTGAAGGTCAACAGCAGCATCTTCCCGCGGGCCCTCGTCGAGAAGGTCGAGGACAGGCACGAACGCCAGCGGGCCATCCTCACCGACGATGGCACCAGCCACGCCGTCGACACGATAGAACTCGAGGGGATCACCAAGGCCGTCGTGCCCATCCTCGGCAAGAAGCTCGACGTACTGGCGATGGACGCGTGCCTCATGAGCAACCTCGAGGTGGTGTCGCAGGTCCGCGACGAGGTCGAGGTCGTCATCGGGTCCGAGGAGCTCGAGCCGGGGACCGGCTGGCATTACACCGACCTCCTCGGGAAGCTGCGCGCCGCCGGTCCCGGCCTCGATGCCGCCGGGTTCGGCAGGTTGGCCGTCGACAGTTACATCGACGGCTACGAGGGCTCCGGCGAGCCGGTCACGATGTGCGCCGTCGGGACCGCGAACATCTCGGCCCTGGTGCAGGCGGTCGACGGTCTCGGCGCTGCCCTTTTCGGGATCCTGCCGGACGGGCGCGGCCTCGTGACCCAGCTCATCGGCGATTCGACGCGGTTCGACGGCCACCTCGTCGACCTCGGCCATCTGTGCAAGAACATCGTCGCGGCGCGACCGGCTGAGAACGACCCCCTGGCGAGTGCGGCGCAGGCGGTCCAAGCGCTGCTCGCACCGGGCGGCAGTTGCGTCCTCGCCGAGCGACATGACGGCCCGGGGTTGGATTACGTGCAGGGCGTGACCATCTACATGCCGGCGTCGACGGACCCGTACGCGCCTACCTACGACGGCATCCGGCTGTCTAAGGAAACCCGCTGGGACGAGTTTCTCCGGGAATACGTTGCCCGCCCCGGTTGACTTCGCAGCTACTCTCGGCACCGCCGGCGTTCCTTCGTTCGATGCCGTCGCGCTCATGCTCGACGTGCGGATCACCTGGAGCCCGCCGATCCCACCGCCGCGGGCGCTGCTCGGTGACCCGGTCGCGGAATCGCGGTGGTGGTGGGCCCAGGCGATGGCCGTCGAGCAGGTCGCCATCAGGAACCACGAGCTGATCGACCTCTGGCTCGAGGCCGTCAAGCGAGCGATCGACTTGAGCCAGCGGGCCGTCGCGACCTGCCCGCCGAACCATACGGATCGAGTCGCGATGGCCTGCTTCGCGGCTGATCTCGTGCTCGATGCCTGCACCTGGGCTCCCTGGGCGATCGGGCCCGATTTACCGGCCATTGTCGAGGCGGTCGACGCGTACTGCGCCCTGCTGCCGCCCGAGCTGGCGGCCGCGCGGCGGGTGCGTGCCCTTCCCCTCGGCCTGGCCGCCGGACGATCAATCGCCGACGCGCTGGTCGTGCTCGACGGCTCGATCGAGGCGTTGGAGGGCTCAACCTGGATCGGGCCCCTCGCCGAGGCGACCCGATCGATGGCCCGGGTGTTCGCCAGCCTCGGCGATGCTACGCGGGCGATCGAACTCCTCGATCGGGTGCGTGCAGGTCTCGTGGCCGCCCCGGGCACACCGACCGACGCTCCCGACCTGGAGTACCAGCGCAAGGCCACGCTCATCGACCGGGCGATGAGCCTGCTCGACCTCGGCCGGATAGACGAGGCCCACCGAGCCCTGGACGAGGTGATCCAAGGCGGGCATCCTGAGCTGAGGACACTCGCCCAGTGCAACCGGGCCATCGCTCGGTTGGAGAGCGGCGACGCGGCCGGCGCGGAGCATGATCTCGATGCGGCGGAGGCCGCCGCCGGTGGCCCAGGTCCTCTCGGTTGGCCTCTCGTGGCGTATCTGCGAGCCCGCATCGCGGTCGCCCTCGGCCGCGACGACGCCCGGAAGTCACTCGACTTCGCCACGAACCTGACCAAGGGCACTGGCCTCGAATGGCGGACGTGGGCCGCGTTCGCCGGCCACGAAGCCGCCGGCGATCCGCCGGAGGCGCTCCGAGCGTACCGCCGGATGGCCGCGGTGGTCGCCGACGCCAGGCGGCTCTCCCTCGGCTACCGCCTCGACAACACCGCGCTTCTCGACAAGCGGCCGCACCTGTCCGCCGCCATCCACCTCGCCGCGCAGCTCGGCGACTGGCGGGTGGCCCTCGAGATCATCGAGACGTTCAAAGCCCGCGAGCTGCGGGTGATCCTGGCCGACCGGAAGAGCGGCGTGGGGTCGCCGACGAGCCGGCTCGAGGTCGTCGAGCGCCGGATCGACGCGCTCGAGTTCGGCCCGCCCACGGCGATGGACTTCGCCTTCTCCGAGCAGGAGCTCCTGGTGCTGCGGGCCGAACGGGTCCTGCTGCTGGAACAGGAGGAGTGGCAGCGATCGGCGGCCACCGGCCTGTCGCCCGCGTCCGACCCGCCGGTCGACGACATCGTCGGTTCGTATGCCGACGGTCAGGCCGCGATCGACCTCTCGTTCGACCGGCCCAGCCGGATGATCGCCGCCGTGGGTCTCCGCGCCGGCACCGTCGTCGTCTCGAGCCTTGAGATCACGCCGGAGGTCTTGGGCGCCATCGAGCGGCGAGCGGGCAACCTCCGATCCTCGTCCCCGGACACGCTCCTGTTCGACCCCTCGACCCGTCCGGCGATCGCCCTCGAGGACGTCGTGCCCGGCCCGGTGCTAGACCTGGTCGACGGCGCGAGCGACGTCGTCATCAGCCCGCACGGCCTCCTGCACCTGCTGTCGTGGCCGGCCATGAAGCGGCGGGGCGTCCGGCTGTTCGAGAGCGCGGCGGTCTCGGTAACCCCGAGCCTCTGGGCGCGATCCCTGCTCCCGCCGAACTCTGCGGTTCCCGCCGGAGTCGTGGCGTTCGGGGCGCCGACCGGTGCCGTGGCGAACCGCCTTGAACGACTTGAAAGCGCGGAGAACGAGCTTCGATCCACCCTGGCGCTCTTCGAAGGCCACCGCCTCCCGACGCGGTCGGCGATCGGACCGGACGCAACCAAGCAGGCCTTCGCTGGAGCGATGACCGCCGCCACGGCTCCGGGGACGGTGCTCCACATCGCCTGCCATGCCACGACGGGGACCGACGGAACGGTGCAGGGCCGCCCGTTCCTCGACGGCCCCGATGATCCGCTCTCCGCCGCCCTGGTAGTCGCCGATGGTGTCGTCTCCGCCGACGATCTACGGCGCCAGCGTCTGCTGTTCGCAGAGGTCGTTCTCAGTGCCTGTTCGACCGGCTGGCGGCCCGCCGCAGTCGCCGACGTCGATCTGCTGGCCGACACCGCCCTCGGCCTCGTCGCGTCCGTCCTTCAGGCAGGCGCGTCGATGGTGATCGCAAGCATCTCGCCAGCCTTCGACGAGGCCGCTGCGGACCTGATTCAGCGTTTCCACGCCAATCGGCTCGCCGGTGAGCTGCCTCCGCTGGCGATCTGCCACGCCCAGCGGGAACTCTTGTCGAGCGGCACCCACGACCCCGCCGCGTTCGTCGGTTTCGCCGCGTTTGGCCGTTAGCCCGCTGCCGCCCGGCCGAGGACCTGCTTCTGCTGTTGCGCAACCGCTTGTGGCGGGGCACTGTTGCGTTGATTCGGGTTGGGCCGCGGTGAACCGATTCCTGTCCCGTTTCGGGTTCAGATCGTTTGGGCGAGTTCGGTGAACGCAGTCTCGACACGCCGATGGTGGCGCGCGTCGATACCGAGTTCGTAGTGCCCGCGACGGATGTTCTGCATCAGCGCATGACCACGGATGATCACACGTGCCGAATGGTCACGTTTGAGTCCACGCATCGGACGCAGGCGGGCTTTGAGCCGCCCATGGTCACACTCGACCCGGTTGTTCGCATACTGCTCCGTGTTGTGAAACCCGGCAGGGATGAGTCCTTCGATCGCAGCCCGCAACGCCGGGGCCCGGTCGGTCACGACCTCGGTCGGCTCACCATGCGCGCGGAGCGCGGCGCTGAAGAATCGTCGTGCTGCCCGAAGATCGCGGCGCAGGGAGACCAACACGTCGATGATCTGACCGTACTGATCGACCGCCCGGTAGACGTAACGCCATCGGCCGGCGACCTTGACGTAGGTCTCGTCGACATACCAGCCGTCACCGACCAGGTGCCGGCATGGTCCGGCCGCGTCCGAGAGGAGTGGGGTGAAGCGTTGTACCCAACGGTAGATGGTGACGTGGTCGACCTCGATGCCCCGCTCACCCAGCAGCTCTTCGACATCGCGATACGAGAGCCCGTACCTCAGATACCACCGCACGGCGAGGACGATGATCTCGGGCGGGAACCGGAACCCCTTGAACGCCGAACTCGGAACGACGGGTACCGGACGGGAACGACGAAGCCTCATCCCGCCACCCTCACCGACCGGCCCGACCTTGCGCCAACGCAACAGTGCCCCGGCACCTACAGGCTCACGTTCGATCGGAGGCCGAGAGGCCAGCATGAAGAAGCGGAAGCTCTGACCAATGTGCGTCTGGATAGACGTGATGGGCCGCGTGATAGCCAATGTTGAGACCGATCGAGCGATTAAGGAGGCTCAACTTGCTATTCGCCGAGGACTGCCAATCTTCGTACAGGCAGTTGTAATGATGGAGCCAGTTAGCGACGGGTGCCAAAAAGTATAGCGCCAACCAAGGGACGAGGAAGAACTTCAAGAAACCGGTCGGACTAGCCATAAAGATGGTGGCCGACCCGGCGAGGAGTACCAAAACAGATCCACATAAATCTCCGCGCCCGCTCGTCGCTCTAAGGTCGCGAATCGAAAATATCCAGGAACGATAGGGAAACGACGCAACATAGCGAAGCAGAGGCACTGGCTGGTCTGGGAAAGAGGCACTTGCGTAGGCGAATGGGCTAGTCCAATCGTCCGCAGAGTTATTGTATCGGTGGTGCGTAGCGACGTGATGTGTGTAGTAGATATCGACGGGAACTGCTGTGCTCATGACCAGGCCAAAGTCAACTATGCGCCGCCCGAGTGGTTTGTGAACTAGCGGTCGATGAACGTGTGTGTGCTCTGCGAGGTGTTGCCAACGCAACGCGACGATCATTGGGATCAACAACCACCAAGAAGCGTCGATAAGGGCCAACCAGACCTGGATCCCAAGGATGGTAACGACCATACCAAGGACGCAGCGATCGGCTTGAGTCGCGCGCCGCGCGTCGTAGGCTTTCATTGGCCTTCGGGCCCCGTCTGTGGCACGGTAAGGGTGGCGGGTTTCAGATCTGCTCGCCAACGTCGAACCTTTCCGATGTCTTGGAGCAACCCCAGCATCAGACTAATCGCGAGGACGATGACGGCACCGAGTGCCCAGACCCACGGTTCATACCGGACGCCTAACCGGTCGCGGCCGGCATCCGTAGTCACCCAGAACAGCACGCCCACATAAACGGCTCCGAGCCCGATGTTCCAGAGTTTTGTCCTTATGGACGTCATGATGATGGGAGCAAGGATCACAACGGCAACCGGAAATTGACCAAATGGCCCGGCTATCGAGCCTCCGGTGCTTCGCACAAGAATTGTTACGGCCGCATACATAAGCGCTGTAATTGCCGCACGATACCCGAGACTCCAGTTGGGCCACGCATCGTCCAGGAAGCGGCTCACGATGCTGGTCTTTGCTCCAGGTTCCGGCGACGGACTGAGACTAAGACCCATCTGGTTCAGCCACGACGACAGGTTCTGACCAAGCTGTAGCAGAAGGAGTGGGAAGAGGATCAGGACAACGTTGACAGCCTCAAGCCACATGAATGGAGCGAGGTTTGCCTTTTTTCCTTCGACGTACCCCCATCGTTGTACCGAGGCTACGAAGATAACCACGACAAGGTTCGCCAGAAAAATAAAGGCAGCCTTGGCCGCCGTCTTGATCTGAGGCGAAGCGCCCGCCGCCTCAGCGCTGCGAATTTCATGCCAGAATGTCCTTACGCGTCCGTCCATCCAATGATCCTATATGGCACTTGGGGGATGTGCTGTTGCGCTGATTCGGGTGGGAGCCGCGTATTCCCGCCTGAATCGCCCCCGGGATTTGTGGAGGCTCTGATGTGCCCCGGGTTTCGTGGAGTCGGTGGTCTTGATTTTCACGCGACGGTCAGTCCGTCGAGGTGGAGGTTCTCATACTCGATCGGGATGCGCACACCGATCGAATACGAAAGACTGCACCTCGAAGCCCAACCCGTGGCATGACACCCCACCAAACCGACTCCGTGAAACCGGGGGAAGATCAGACTTCATCGAGGTGTACCTCGGGCCGGCAGCCGTCGCGTACTGGGAACTGTTTGAACCGACGATGATCCGTCTTCGAGAACTCGAAACCGACGAGTACGGCGGCGTCAGGTCTGACGTAGAGGCCGGTTCTGCGTGGGAGGCGCTCGCCGCTGACATGGCCGATCGGATCCAGCTTCGAGGACCGGCAGCTCCGGCCGAGACTGCGCTACCCGATCACTAGGCGCGACACCGCGACAGAGAACGTGTAGAGCGATCCCGGATCCGACGCCATGGCGAGGAGCCCGGCGAGACCGGCGACGATCGCAGCGATTCCTAGTTTCATACCGCGCAACCGTAGAGGAAGGGTGCGACCCTGCCACCGGAGCGCCGGCGGAGTCTGGATGATCTGAGCTTCCCCCGGTTTGACGGACACCAAGCTGGGGCTGCCGAGGTAGTCGCGGACGGACCTCAGGGTCCCGGCGCTCGTCGGCATACACGGAGCGCGCCGGCCTGCCGTTGTCGTCCGAACTTCAGCGAACGACGACGGACAACCCATCCTGCCCTTTTTAGCGGAACGTGTTTGCCTTCTATCCCGGTGTAGTGGCCATCAGGACGTTGGCCCGATGAAAGGAGCACGGATGCGAGCAGTGGTTCGGGATGAGCGGGGGTCGATCCCCGAGTGGGTGATGCTTCTTGTGATGGGGATCGGCATCGTGATGGCCTTGTGGGCGATCGTGCAGCCGGATCTGACATCGATTGTGAGTGATGCGCTCAACCAGCTCCGCGGCTGAACCCCGCGGGCCCCAACGGGAGCGAGGCGCGACCGTTGTGGAGTTCCTCGGTGTGATGCTGCTCGCGACGGTCGCGTTGATGGTGTTGATGCAAGCGGCACTGTGGATTTGGGCGCGCAACGTGACGGTGAACGCGGCCGATGAAGGTGCGCGGATCGCGGCGGAGAGCGGTCGGCCGCTGGGTGATGGCGTGGCGCGGGTTCGGTCGGTGTTGCATGACGGGTTGGGTGCACGTGGCGCGGAATTCGTCGTTGAAGCAGCCCAGGATGGTGACACCGTGGTGGTGCGCACGCGGGGTCGGGCGCCCCAGATTGTCCCGTTCCTTCCGCCGCTCGATGTGTCGGCCGAAGCGCGTGCTTTCGATGAGGACGAGGCGTTGCCCGGTGGGTAGCCGACGGCAGCGTGAGCAGGGAAATGCGATTGTGGAGATGGCGATTCTCGGGTCGTTGATCTTCGGAGTGCTGCTGCATGTGCTCGTGGTCTTCGGTTCGTTGCATCGCGCCACGTTGGCGACGAGTGCCGCCGCCCGCGAGTACGGGCGCGCAGTCGTCGTGGCGGATTCCGAGGCAGACGCGGTGCGCCGAGGTGATCTCGCGGTCGAGTTGGCGGGCCAGAATCACGGGCTGGATCCGGGGTCGCTGCATGCAGCCGTGGTGGGTCTGCGCCGCCGGGGCGAGGTACTTGTGATTCGGGTGCACACCGATGTGCCGGTGGCGCGCATCCCATTCCTCGGTGCGATGTTGCCGAGTCTGCGGGTTCCCGTGGAAGCCACGCACGCGGTTCGCCTCGACCGGTATCGGAGTGGGAGTTGAATCGGGATCAGTCGGGACAGGCGTCGGTGTTTCTCGTTGGCGTATTGCTTATCGGATTGATGTTCGTGGGGCTCGCAGTGGACGGTGCCCGTATGTTCACCGCGCGCCGGGACCTTCAGAACGTGGCCGACAGCGCGGCGCTCGCAGGCGCGTCATCGCTTGACGAGGGTGTGTTTCGATCCAGCGGTGGGCTCGACGTTCGGCTCAACGCAGTCGAGGCTCGACGCGCGGTCGACGACGTGCTCTCGCAATCGTCGCTTCCTGCTGACACGCGGGTGAGCGTCGATGTCGTGAATGATCGGGTGGTGGTGCAGGTGACCCGTCCCGTGCACCCGCTGTTCCTCGGGCTCGTGGGGCTCGGTGCTCAGCAGATCGGTGCTCACGCAAGCGCGTCGCCGCAGACAGGCTAACGCGCCCGTTCGCCGACCAAGAGGGCGAATCCGCGCCAGCGCCACAGGCAATCCACCTCGACCATCCCGACGTCGCGCATCCATTGCAGCTGGGTCTCTACCGTGACGAGCCGATCTTCCGGGTCGTCCTCGGTGCGGCCGATGGCGGCGAGAAAGGTCGCATGGTGTGCGGGGGTGGCCGACGCGACGACTTCGAGATTTGCGAAGACGCCACCTGGCGACAACATGGAGAAAACCTCGGCGAAGAGC
>JANPBJ010000263.1:0-12845 GCA_031430375.1 Acidimicrobiia bacterium | reverse complement strand
GATCGTGATTGCGCTCGTGGAGGGTGCCGACAGTGTCACGGGGAACACCAGATTCCGGGTCTTGCCCAAGTCGCCCTCGGTGACCGACGCGTCGCCGATCGTCGCCCGAGTTCCCGAACCGGCGTCGTCGTCGAGAATCGTTCCCAAGGCCGCGGGCCGGCGGAACCGTGCGGGTCCACTCAGGCCCGACAATGTGACCCGCAGCGTCTCGGTGCCTTCAACCAGGGTGTCGCCGAGAACCTTGACGCTCACGATCTTCACGACCGGCGTGAGGCCGGTCACGGTGGAGCGGGTGAAGGTCAGGGTCTTCAGCACGGAGCCGTAGTCGATGAAGTCAACGCCACCCGCGGCGACTGTTCCACCCGTCGCCGTGAGATTCTGGATTCGATACTTCATCGTGACCGTGCTCGACGCGGGGCGCGACAGCGTGACCGGGAACGTCGCGGTCCGGGTGCCGTTGTCACCTTCCACGATGGTCGCGTCGCCGATGGCGACACAACTTGTTGCACACGTGCGCAGCGAACCCGCGCTCGCAGCGTGCGTGGTCACACCGGCGAGACCAACAGTGCTGGTGGCGGCGAGGGTCACCGTGGTGAGCAGACGACGCAGGACCATTTTCTTACGGAACATTGGGCTCCCGAACGGTGACCGCCGCGACCTGGGAGGCGCAGCGTACCGCCAGATGAGATTGGGACGCGACCTGGGCAACCGGCTGGAGCACGATGTTCAGCGCCCACTCCTGAGCGGCGTTCGGGACGTACCGTCGGGCCGGGGATTGCCGGAGGCGTTCGCATCCGCGGCGACCAGGAACTGGGCGCACGCTCCTGGGCTGCGCCTCGGCCCTCGCGACCCTCTGACGCTCATTCTCGTAGCGCTTGTCGAGTAGGTGGCGGTGAGCGCGCACAATCCGACAAACGCCGGCGGGCTGGTCGGTCGACGGCGGAGCGCTTGTCGAGTAGGTGGCGCTGAGTGCGCACAATCCGACAAACGGTGCCCGGTGGTTAGTCGCGGATGACGAGTCCACGCGGAGTGTCACGCGCTCCCGCGGCGCGGAGGGCTTCGGCGCTCGGATGTTCGCGAACGGGTTGACTGTCCACATGGGTGAGTTCGATCTTGCGGAGGCGGCCGTCCTTCACGAGGCGTACGAGCGCCGTCGCCCAATCATCTGAGTCGGTGAAGGTGGTGAGTGTCTTGGCGCCTCGCTCCAGGTAGGCGAGGAGCTGACCGTCGCCGATCACCACGTATGCACCCGCAGCGCGGCTGGGTCGGCCGGGATTCTCCGGCCACGCCAGCGCGGCGCCGTAGGGCTGGGCCGGGTCGGTGGCGGCGAGGACAC
The DNA here is from genome assembly GCA_031430375.1 of Acidimicrobiia bacterium. GTDB lineage: Bacteria > Actinomycetota > Acidimicrobiia > IMCC26256 > JAENVU01 > JAENVU01. The sequence goes on along the minus strand of JANPBJ010000263.1, from coordinate 11,509 downwards.
GCGGTTCCGCATCGGCAACGTCGGTCCGAAACGCGCGCAGCCGATCGACCGCGCCCGGGAGCGCGAACTGCGCGGCACCGAGCCCAGCCACGAAGTACCCCCGGCGGACTCGTCCCGTCTCTTCCAGCGCTCGCAACACTGGGTACACGGCCGCGTAGCCGCCGAAGATTCCTTCCGCCCGTACGGCCTCTCGCGTGACCACTCCATGGCGATCCAGCAGTTGGGTGGTGAGCGCATGCGCGCGTTCGGTGGGTGTGAATGCGGGTTCGGCCGACTCCGTTCGCAGCAGAGACCAGCGTCCCGCGCCTGCGGGCGGACCGATGCGCCGCAGGCTGCCCGGCCGCGGTCGTGCAGTGGTCTTGGCCTGCCGCTTTCCTCGCCCGAGTTGGGCGCGCAGCGGAGCGAAGCTGTCGTTGGTGACGTACCCCGCCCATACGAGATCCCATAATGCCGCGAGGACCTCCGCTTCGGGCGCGTTGCCGGCCGCTCCGAGCAACTCGGGCCAAAACGATGCGCCGGCGCTCTCCAACTGGTGGACGATGGCGTCGTGGACCGTGCCGCCGGGACGCTCCAGCGCAGGAGGAAGCAGCAGGTGCGCCCGATCGCGGAAGGCGAGCACGATCCGACCGTCGCGCGGCCCGATCGCGCCCGCACCCACCCATACGATCTCACCGCTGCTCAGGACTGTGTCGAGCAGCCCGGGTCCGTAACCACCGACTCGTGCGGGGAGAACGTCGTGTTCCAACGTGGATGCGGGGACGGGTGCACCTTGGATCAAGGTGAGCGCGTCGAGGAGTGCGTCGACGCCGTGGCGCGGTGCGTCCATGCCGTGCCACGCCGGCAGGAATCGTGCCAGCACCTCGGGTTCCACCGGCTCCACCTCGTGGCGCAGCTTCGCCAGGCTGCGCCGCCGCAAGCGGCGTAGCACGGTGGTGTCGCACCACTCCCGCTCGTGACCGTCGGGCCGGAACTCGCCGCGCACGATCCGATCCGCCGTTTCGAGGACCCGGAGCGGGTCGACCAGACGGTCGGCTGCCACGCCGAACCGTTGGGCCGCCTCGGCAGTAGTGAATGGGCCGTGGGTGCGGAGGAATCGTGCGACGAGATCTGCGAGCGGGTCCGCCACCGGGTCGGTGAAGGCCACCGGGAGTCCGGGCGGGAGCGCGCAGCCAAACGCGTCTCGGTAGCGCGCCGCGTCCTCGGCCGCGATCATCCGGGTTTCTCCGGCGATTGTGATGTCGATCACCCGGCGCACGGTCCGCAACTCGCTCAGCATGGGGGCGGGATCGTGATCGCACCGGGCCACGAGTTCGATCTCGGACAAGTCTCCGAGATCGCGAAGGAGGTCGTGGACATCGTCGAGGGTACGGATGCGTTCGCGCATCGACGTTGTGAGCCGTTGGAGTTCGAGTTCGAGCTCCCCGAGTGCTTCGGCATCGAGCAGTTCCCGGAGTTCGTCGGTCCCGAGAAGTTCGCGGAGCAGGTTCCGGTCGAGTGAGAGTGCAGCCGCGCGCCGTTCGGCGAGCGGGGCATCTCCTTCGTACATGAACGTGGCAATCCACGAGTAGAGGAGAGACTGCGCGAACGGCGACGCTCGGGTGGTGTCGACCGTGACCATGCGAATTCGCCGTGCCCGCAGATCACGCAAGACCTCGACGAGCGCGGGAAGATCGAACACCTCCTGAAGGCACTCGCGCGTGGTTTCGAGAATGATCGGAAAGCTCGGATGACCGGCAGCCACCTCCAAGAGCCCCGCCGCGCGTTGACGCTGCTGCCACAGGGGCGTCCGCTCGCCGGGCCGACGTTTGGGGAGAAGGAGCGCGCGAGCGGCGGCCTCGCGAAAGCGAGCGCCGAACAGCGAGGAACCGGGCAGCGCGTTGATGACGAGGTCTTCGATCGCGTCGGGATCGAGCGCGAGGTCCTCGATGGGGAAATGCTCTACCGCATCAGGAAGGCGCAGCACGATGCCGTCGTCGCTCCAGAGGACCTGTACATCGGTGCCGAGGCGGTCAGTGAGTAACGCGCGCAGCGCCATCCCCCACGGTGCATGCACACGCGCTCCGAAGGGACTCAGGATGCACACGCGCCAGTCGCCGAGTTCGTCGGGGAAGCGCTCGACCACGATCGTGCGGTCGTCCGGGACGGCACCGGTGGCTTCGGTTTGTTCGGCGAGATACGCAACGAGGTTCTGGGCCGCGAGTTGATCCATCGCGGAAACCGCACGGAGGTGCGCAACGGCGTCATCATCGGTCTGAGCGCGTAACTCCCGAGTGAACGTCCCGATGGCCCGCCCGAGCTCGATGGGACGGCCGGGTTGATCGCCGTGCCAGAACGGGAGGCGGCCGGGCTCGCCGGGAGCCGGGATCACCACCACTCGGTCGTGAGTGATCTGATCGATGCGCCAGGTGCTGGCGCCGAGCACGAACGTCTCGCCGGGCCGACTTTCGTAGACCATCTCTTCGTCGAGTTCGCCCACGCGAGTGCCTTCGGGCAGGAACACGCCGAAGAGGCCGCGGTCGGGGATCGTGCCGCCGTTGGTGATCGCGATCCGTCCCGCGCCATCGCGCGCACGAACGGTTCCGGCGATGCGATCCCACACGAGGCGAGGCCGGAGCCCGGCGAACTCATCCGACGGGTAACGCCCGGACAACAAATCGAGTACTGCGGTGAATGAGTCGTCGCCGAGTTCGCTGAAGTTCGCGCTTCGTCGTACCAGCGTGAGCAGTTCGTCCACGTTCCACTCGTCGACTGCGCACATCGCCACGATCTGCTGGGCGAGCACGTCGAGCGGGTTGCGCACGACCCGGGTGGACTCGATCGCGCCGGCGCGCATTCGTTGGACGACGACCGCCACCTCCAGCAAGTCGCCGCGGTACTTCGGGAAGATCTTGCCGGTGCTCGGCTCACCCACCTGGTGCCCGGCGCGCCCGATGCGCTGCAAGCCGCGGCTGACCGATCCGGGTGACTCGACCTGAATCACCAGATCGACCGTTCCCATGTCGATCCCGAGTTCCAAGCTGCTTGTGGCCACTAGGGCACGCAGCCGACCGGTCTTGAGCTCATCTTCCACGATGAGTCGCTGTTCGCGGGCGAGCGAACCGTGGTGCGCCTTCACTAACTCTTCGCCCGCGAGTTCGTTCAGGCGCGCGGCGAGCCGCTCGGCGAGGCGCCGCGCGTTGCAGAAGATGAGCGTGGTGTGATGAGCGCGGATGAGGTCGAGAATGCGCGGATGAACGTGGGGCCAGATGCTTGACCTTGTCTCGCCGTCGAGCGGGCCACTCGGTGGATCGGGAAGCTTCGTTCCGGGCGCGCCCATGTCTTCGATGGGCACGATCACTTCGAGGTCGAGCACCTTTCGCATGCCCGCGTCGACCACCGTGACCGGCCGGAGTTCTCCGTCAACGCGACCACCGAGGAACCGCGCGATCTCGTCGAGTGGACGTTGCGTGGCCGAGAGTCCGATGCGTTGCGGGGGTGTGCGCGAGATTGCGTCGAGTCGTTCGAGCGATACGGCAAGGTGAGCGCCGCGCTTGGTTCCCGCCACCGCGTGGATCTCATCGACGATCACCCACTGCACGTCGCGCAGCGTCTCGCGCGCGCCCGAGGTGAGCATGAGGTAGAGCGACTCGGGCGTGGTGATCAGGATGTCGGGTGGATTGCGGCGCAGTGCGGCGCGTTCCTTGGCGGGTGTGTCACCGCTGCGCACCCCCACGGTCGGGGTGTGCAACGGGATACCGAGGCGTTCGGCGGCGAGCGTTGCGCCCGTGATCGGTGCTCGCAGGTTCTTCTCCACGTCCACGGCCAACGCTTTGATGGGGGAGAGGTAGAGGACGCGGGTGCGTTCAAGTTTCGACGGCACCGGTTCGGTGGCGAGGCGGTCGATCGCCCAGAGGAACGCGGCGAGCGTCTTGCCCGAACCGGTGGGGGCGAGGATGAGGGTGTGGCCGCCTGCCGCGATCGCGGGCCAACCCTGAGCTTGGGCATCGGTGGCTGCGCCGAACGTGGTGGTGAACCACTCCTGTACCGGCGGGGAGAAGGGAACGAGGGGGTCCGCAGCCATCGCGTGACGGTAACGCTCTGGCCGCCCGTGTCGCCTGACGAATACCTGGCTGGGGCTAGTTGGTTGACGGACTTAGCTAGATGACTTAGTCTGTATCACATGGTGTCAGTTGGAGTACATGAGGCGAAGACCCACCTGTCCAAATTGCTGGTGGCGGTGGAGGCAGGTGAGGAAGTGGTGATCTGTCGCTCTGGCAAGCCGGTCGCCCGGTTGGTCCCCACCGAGCCGGAGGTCAAACCCCGGCGAGTCTTCGGGCAAGACGTGGGCCGTATCTGGATGGCAGACGACTTCAACGACCCACTGCCCGACGAAATCTTGGATCTCTTCTATTCATGACGGTGCTCCTCGATACGCACGTCTTTGTGTGGTTGCTCTTCGAACCTGATCGTCTCGATGACGCAGTCATGGCCCGCGTGTCCGACCCGGCAGAGCGGGTGCTGCTCTCGGTGGCAAGCGCCTGGGAGATCGCGATCAAGTCTGCGATTGGCAAACTTGAAGTTGCGGATGACCTCGCGACGTGGCTGCCCGATCGGGTTCAGAAGACCAACACCGACCTGCTTCCAATCGCCGTTCAACACGCGCTCAGGGTCGCAACTCTGCCGATGCATCATCGCGACCCGTTCGACCGGCTGTTGATCGCGCAGGCGCAGATCGAAGCGATCCCGATCGTGACCGGAGACCGATCGTTCGGCGCGTACGACATCGAAGTCATCTCACCGACGGGTTGACACGTTCGAGTCTCAGCGAGACGTGTGGGTGGCGATGACGGTGTCGGCCCAGCTCACGTCGGGGCGAGGTCGACGGGTGAGCGCAGCCGCGATCTCGTCCGGAACGTCGATCTCCATGCGTACTAACGCGCCGCCCATGGTCTTGCCGAGATTGTCGGAGCGCAACGACTTCGGTCCGCCACCGCCGAGCGCGGCTCGCAAGACGAAGTTGAGGGCACGCACGTTCGCGGCTTCGTAGCGGATGACCTCGCCGAGTACCAACGAACCGAAGTGTGTCTTCACTCGCGCCGCGGTGATCTCGGCCACGATGAGCGCGTATCCCGGATCGTCGTATGCGAAGAGCGCGACATCGGAGGTGTCTCCCTTATCGCCGGCGCGATAGCCACAGAACTCGCGGAGTTGGAGACGGGCCATGGTCAGACCTCCTCGATCGTCACAGTCACACCTGGATCAACGAGCGTTCTGTCCACGAGGGTGGGCCAGATGCCGAGCAGTTCGCTGGCACCGCCACCCATCCCGCGGCCCATCCCGGTCATCCCTGCGGGGGGTGCGCCGAGCGCAAGCGGCACGAGTTCCCGACCTACGAGTGCGGCGGTCTTCTGATCGGCACAACGCCACGCCACGCGCGCCACGACCTCGGGCGGCTCGGCGTCGGTTGGTGGCACGGTGGCGCCACCGAGCGCGTTGACGCCCCAGAGCTCCACCTCCCAGTCGTCGACCGCGAGGCCCGCAGACTCCACGCGCTGCATGAAGATCGCGGTGAGCGCCTTCGCCTTCTCGGCCGCATCGGGCCATGCGAACGCGATACGCGTCTCACCGGCCCAGCCCGCGGGGTAGGCGAGCAGCGCCTTGTAACTCTCGGTGGCCGGGAGGCCACGCACGTTTCGGATTTCCACGCGGTCGTGGCCGAGGTCGGTGATGGTGGCCGAGGTGAAGTCGGCCACCACGTCCGGTGAGAGGTATGCCGCGGGATCATGGACCTCGTAGAGGAGTTGGTGGCGCACGGTGTCCACGTCGACGCGGCCACCGGAGTCACTTGGCTTGGTGATGACCGCGGTGCCATCCGCGGTGACATCGGCGATGGGGTACGGCAACTTCCACGGCTCGGGAACCGTCCACCATTCGCCACTGAAGTTCCCGCCGGCCACTTGACCCGAACACTCCAAGAGATGGCCGACGAGGATGCCCGCCGCGAGGTGATCCCAATCGTCGCGGGTCCAACCGAACTCGTAGATCAACGGCCCGAGAAACAACGCGGCGTCGGCTACCCGACCCGTGATCACGATGTCGGCACCTTGGGCGAGTGCTTGGGCTATCGGGAACGCGCCGATGTACGCCGAGAAAAACAACGCTTCGCCGTCCATGGTGTGGAAGCCCGCGCCGGTCTCGACGTTCGCGAGCCCGGATGTGGTCGCGTTCTGGACCTCGGGGAGCCGGGCCATGAGATCGTCGCCGAGCACGGTTGCAATCTTGAGGCCGGAGACGCCGAGTTGCTTCGCGGTCGCCACGGCAGCATGCGCGGCGGCGCGCGGGTTGATGCCACCCGCGTTGGTGATGACCTTGGTCTGCCCGTCGAGAATCGCCGGCATCGCCGCGCTGAGATAGCGCGGGAGGTCGCGCGTGTAGCCCAGCGATTCGTCCTTGGCCCGGTCCTTGGCCAGGATGGCGAGTGTGAGTTCGGCGAGCGCTTCGAGACAGAGGTAGTCGACGCCCGCGTTGATCAGACCCTCGACCGCGCGCGGCGTGTCGCCGTAGAACCCTTGGCCGCCACCGAGGCGAACCGAGCGGCCTTCAACCGAGCGGCCCTCAACCGAGCGTGACGCGTCAGGCATGGACCCCCGCCCGACGATCCGCCCAGGGCAGTGCGGTCTCGATCAATGCGCCGATCTGAAGCAGCAGGTCCTCGCGACCGGTGGCGGCGATGAGATGGGCGCCGACCGGGAGACCGGAAGCGCTCTGGGCCACGGGCAAGGAGATCGCGGGTTGGCCGGTCTGGTTCGTGACCGGCGTGAACGGCGTGAAGGTTCCGCCACGCCCGAAGCCCACGAAGGGCTTCTCCGGTGTCTGTAACACCCCGAGTTCAGGTGGAAGTTCGCCCAACGTGGGTGTGAGCAAGAGGTCCCAACCGTCGGCCCACCATTGGGTGAACCGTCGAGTGAACGCACCCATCGCGCTGAACGTGTCCATCAACTCTCCTCCGTTCGTGGTGCGTCCGTGCTCGGCGAGCATCCACGTGAGCGGTTCCACATCGGCTTCGGTGACGTCGCGCCCAATCTTGCGGCCGATCGCGATGAGGTTTGCCGTGGCCATCGCCGACCAGATGGGGATGAACGCGGTCATCCGCTCGGTCTCGTCGAACGCGGCTGGATGGGCAACTTCCACAGAGTGGCCTGCGGCTTCGAGCGTATGTGCAACGGCTTCGGCGGCGGCGACACAATCGGGGTCGGCGAGATCCGTGGTGCCGGGCATCGTGGTCATGATCCCGATACGCAGCGCCGGAAGCGGGGCCGTCAGCGCACTGAGGTACGACTGCGCGGGTGCGGAGGGCGTGACGGGGTCACCCACCGCGGGTCCGGCGACGGCGTCGAGCAATGCAGCCGCGTCCCGGATCGAGCGCGTCACCGCGAACTGCACCGACAAGGGTCGGGCGATGTCGTCACTCGTGGGTCCAACTGAAGTGCGCCCGCGGGATGTCTTCAGTCCTACGAGACCGCAGCAGGCCGCGGGAATCCGGATTGACCCGCCGCCGTCGGATGCGTGGGCGAACGGCACCAGGCCCGCGGCGACCGCGGCCGCGGAGCCACCGCTCGATCCGCCAGGAGTGCGCGTGATGTCCCACGGGTTGCGGGTGGGCGGGAAGCAGAGCGGTTCGGTGGTGGGCATTATGCCGAGTTCCGGGGAACTCGTGCGCCCCATGATCACGAGACCGGCCGCCTGAAAACGTTGCGCGAGGGTGGTGGTGATCGGTGCGCGGAAGTCGGTCTCCTTCAGCACCCGCACCCCGTCGTACGACGGTTCGCCCACCAGCGTGCACGAGAGGTCTTTGAGTGCGAAGGGCACACCGTGAAATGGTCCGTCGGGAAGAACGCCGGCCGCCTCGGCACGCGCACGATCGAAACGGGTGGTGGTAAACGCGTTGATCGTGGGGTCGATGGTTTCGATGCGCGCGATGGCGGCGTCGACGAGTTCGCCCGGCGAGACCTCACCGGCGCGCACGAGGTCGGCCTGCCCGGTGGCGTCTAATGCGGCGAACTGATCGGTCATCAGCGTGTCTCCTCAGCTTGCGAAGATTGCGGGACGCCGGTTGCCCCATGGGTGGGCCGATTCCATTTGGCTGGCGACGCGCAACAAGGTCGATTCCTCGTAGGCGCGCCCCACGAGCTGGACGCCGATCGGGGTGGCGTCGGTGCTCATGGCGAACGGAATCGAGATCGCCGGCTGGCCGGTGACGTTGTACATCGCCACGAACGCCGCGTACGGGGTTTGGAGAATGGGTCCCATCGCGGGATCGCCATTGGGGTCGTTGAGTACGCCGAGCAACGGCGGTGGCGCGGCGAGGGTCGGCGTGAGCAGGAGGTCGAACCCGTCGTCGTGCCACCACGACAACATCGCCCGAGTCCAGGCGTGCGCGGCGTTCATCACGTGGAGCACCTGCGCGCCGGTGACTGCCCGCCCCGCCTCGGCGAGTGCCCACGTGCCCGGTTCCACATCGTCGGGCGTGATGGGGCGTCCTGCCATCTCGGCGAGTTCGTCGACGATGGCCGTGGTGTTGGCGGCCACCACGTTGAGGAACATGCCGATCAGTTCCGCATCGTCGAGGGCGGACGGTGAGGCCTCTTCCACGATGTGGCCGAGCGCCTCGAGCGCACGGGCGGCTTCGGTGGCCGCGGCGATGCATTGGGGATCCACCTCGCACAACGCGGCGGGAGCGGTGGTCCGGATTCCAATGCGCAACCGTCCGGGGTCGGTTCCGACCTCGGCCAGGAACGGCCGGGCCGGAGGCGGCGCGGTGTAGGGGTCGCCCGGCATCGCCCCGGAAATGGCATCGAGGACCGCCGCGGTGTCGCGGACCGTCCGGGTGAGTGCACCGCGGGCGACGAGCCCGTTCCACACTTCACCGTGCTGGGGTCCGACGGAAACCCGCGCACGCGAGGGCTTGAGTCCAACGAGCCCACATTCCGATGCCGGGACTCGAATCGATCCGCCACCATCACCGGCATGGCCGACTGCGACCATGCCGCTCGCGACGGCGGCCGCCGATCCCCCGCTTGATCCGCCGGTGCTGCGGGCCACATTCCACGGGTTGTGCGTCGCGCCGTACGCGTGGGGCTCCGTCGTGATCTGGAGCCCGAACTCGGGTGTGTTGGTTTTTCCGATGATCACGAAGCCCGCTTGTTCGAGCTTGTCGAACAGGTGTGACGACTCGGTCGCGACGTAGCCCATCGCTTTCAACAACTTGTTGCCGAGGTGGAGCGGCGCGCCTGCGAGCTCGCCGTCCAGATCCTTCACGACCATTGGAACCCCGGCGAAGGGACCGGCCAAGGGCGTCGCAGCGCGGGCCCGGGCTCGGTCGAAGAGCGGGTGGATGACCGCGTTGAGCTCCGGGTTGACCTGCTCGACGCGCGCAATCGCGGCGTCGACCAGCTCGGTTGCGGTGGCATCGCCGCGGGCAACGAGCGCGGCCTGCGCGGTGGCATCCAGCGCAGCGAGAGATTGGTCGGTCACAAGGCCTCCGGGTTCGAACGACGGTTGGATGCGAGTTCAGCGTGGATCGGTGGGATCCGGTCGATCCATGGTGCGGCACTTTCGAGTTGCGCGGCCACCTGGATGAGAAGGTCTTCTCGACCGAATGCCGCGACGAGTTGGATCCCGACCGGCAGGCCGTCAGGAGTCCAATACATCGGGAGCGAGATTGCCGGTTGGCCGGACACGTTGGCTTGGGTGGTGAACGGCACGAACGTGCCCGCTCGCCTGAACCCGTCGAGGGGTCGTTCGCTCGTGGAGCGGAATGTTCCGTGGGCGACCGGTGGCTCACCCAGCGTGGGAGTCAACAGGAGATCGAATCCGGACTGTGGTTGGCCAGGACTGCGCCACCAGGCGGCCGCCCGCGCCGATCCCGCGAGCGCTTCGGCGAGCGTCGCGATGAACCGGGGACCGGTCACCTGACGCCCCATCTGCGCCAACGCCCACGTGAGCGGTTCAACGTCGTCCTCCGTGACGGGTCGGCCGACTTCGGCGGCCCAATGATCGACGCTGTACGCGCAGTCGGCCGCCCACGCCGAGGTGAATCGTCGCATTGCTTCCGACCGGGACCATTCGGCGGGGAACGAACGTTCAACCTCATGGCCCAGTCCAACGAGGAGTCGGCCGGTGGTTTCCACCGCAGCGACGCATTCCGGGTGTGTGTTGGCGACGTCGATCGGATCATGGTCCAACATCCCGATCCGCAGCGATCCTGGATCGCGGCCCACCTCATCGCAGTAGGGGCGAATCGGCGGGGCCGGCTGTGTGGGTGCGCCCCGCCGCGCCGCGCTGAGAACATCGAGGATCGCCGCGGTGTCGCGCACGGTCCGAGAGACGACGCCTTCGACGATCAAGAAGTTTGAGATCTCGTTGCCGATTCCACTGATCGGCACCCGACCCCGTGTGGGCTTCAGCCCGACGATTCCACAGGCGGATGCCGGAATGCGGATTGATCCGCCACCGTCGTTGGCGTGCGCGACCGCGACCATCCCGCTCGCCACCGCGGCAGCTGATCCACCGCTCGATCCGCCGGAGGTGTGCCCGGACCGCCAAGGGTTGTGGGTGGCGCCGTAGGCATCGGGCTCGCTGGTGGGCAGCAGGCCGATCTCCGGGGTGTTGGTGCGACCGACGCAGATGAAGCCCGCGTCGATAAACCGTTGCGCCAGGACGTCGGTGCGGGCGGGGCGGTAATCGGCGTCCTTGAGGTATTGCATGCCCTCGTGCAACGGCTCTCCGGCGACCTCGCAGCCGAGGTCCTTGAAGAGGATGGGAACGCCACGGAACGGCCCGTCGGGGATCGCTTCGGTGGCTTCGGCGCGGGCCTGATCGAAGCGTTGCCGGATCACGGCATTGAGCGATGGATTCAGGGCCTCGATCCGTGCGATCGAGGCGTCGACCAGCTCGAGGGGTGATGCGTCGCCGCGCCGGACGATGTCTGCGAGCGCGACGGCATCAGTGAATGCAGCGGCCATCGGGCCAAGCTAGGCGACGCTGGTGACGCGCGCCCGAGCTGCGTGTTCCGGCCGAGATCACCAGCCGCGCAGGTCGACGTCCCAGACCTCAACGACCTCGGCCTCATCCATCTCGGCGTTCACCACATACATCCGCTCGTGATACGCGACGGTCGGGTCCACATGCGCGGGCCACACCCGGATGTGGTCACCAACGCGAACGGGGATGTTGGGTTGGAACGTCACGTGCTCGTCGGAGACGAACAGGGTCTTGGCGCCGGAGATCGAGGGATTGCCGTGATCCATTGCGAGAGATTTCAATCCGCAGTCTGCCACCGCGAACTTGGCCGAAACACTGATGACGGTGGCCTCGATCCACAGTGCCGGGGTGAAGGCGGGAATCATGGGCGCAAACGTGGTGTCCATGAGCGCATACGAGCCGGCTTGGATCTCGGTGGCCGCGGTGTTGAGGTCGTACGTGCCGGTCGCGCCCGCGGAGACGATGGCGCCCCCGACCGCCACGGCGC
>JANPBJ010000262.1:0-1840 GCA_031430375.1 Acidimicrobiia bacterium | reverse complement strand
GGGGGAGTCGACCAACGACCGCGAGGTCTGCGTCGTCACGCTCGGACCCGGCAGGCGCATACACGCCGGCGAGGAACGGCTCGTTTCGGGTATTCACAACGGCGGTCATGGCGTCCTCTTCTTGGACAACTGAACGCTGTTCAGTTTACGGTGCTCGGCGATGGGGACCGAACGATCAGCGTTGAGTCGTGAAGCAATCGTGGCAGTCGCGCGCGAGATCGTGGCCGCCGACGGTCTCGATGGACTCTCGTTGCGGCGCATCGGTGCCAAACTCGGCGTGACCGCCCCCGCGCTGTACGCCCACGTGGATGACAAACTCGACCTGCTCCGCGGCGTCGCCGAACTCGAGTTCGAGCGCTTGGCCGCACGATTCGACGCCATCAAGGCGCCGGACGCCATCACCCGGATTCGTGAACAGGCCATCGCGTACGTTCAGCACGCGCAGGAAGACCCGGCGCTGTTCCACGTGATGTTCCTGTTCCGACCCGATTGGGCACAGCAACCAGCGGCCGACGAGTTGCCCGCCGCCTCCAAGACGTTCGCGCTCGGCGCCGCCGCGATTGAAGATGCGATGAACGACGGCACGCTCCGCGTCGATGATCCACTCCTGGTGGCCATCACCATTTGGGCTGCGGCCCACGGCACCGCCAACGTGCTCCTGGCCGGCCTCAATCTGGGTGTCGAGTACGAGTCACGGGTCATTGCGACCGTCATCGACAACTTGCTACGGGGCCTCGCCGCACCCCTCGACTGAGCACTCCGAAAGGTCACATCATGCCGCTCCCCCGCTCGATCCTCGCCCCGGTCGTTCCCGAGGATCGCGACCTCCGAGTTGTCCAGGGTTCGATGCCCACGGGCATCGCGGGCGAGATCATCATCAGTGCGCCGCACGCGACCACCGTGGGCCCTCCGCACGCGTTCTTCGGTGCCGGCATGACCTACCGACTCTCGTTGGAGCGTGAAACCTTCGGTGCCGCGCCGGGCAGTTACGCGTGGCGCCAAGCTTGGATCGATTCACCCAGCGCGCGGCTACAACACAAACGCCCGGACGTCTTCGAAGCCACGATGCTGGGCGTGCAGTCGCCGTTCGGATTGGTCAATGCCGCCAACACCGCGCCACTCCCCTGGGGTAACCGTCTCTTCATGACCTGGGATGTCGGGCGCCCCGTGGAAGTTGACGCGAGTTCGCTGCAGTTCTTGGGTGAGGTCGGACGCGCGGACGAGTGGCAGGTCTTCGACCTCATGCCCGGCCCCGCCCTCCCGATGATCACCAGCACGGCGCATCCGGTGATCGACCCGGAGCGCAACTGCCTGTGGACCGTCAACACCTACTTCGGACAGCTGTACATCGTGCGCTGGGACGGCGAAGGACCGATCCAGCGGTGGCCCATCGCCGGCGCGGTGATTCCCCAGTCGGTGCACACAATTACCCAAACGCGCGACTGGATCGTGGTGGGCGACTGCGCGTTCAAGGTGGAGCCCCAGGTGATGTTCGGTGGCGATCGGACCGAACCGGCCAACCCCGACGAACCGATCTATCTCATTCGCAAGAGCGATCTCGAAGCTGCGGCGCCGGGCGCCGAGGTGTCGTGTCGCAGATATCACCTCGCGCCCGAGATGAACCACTACTACGCGGCCTACGACGACTCCGACGGTGTGGTGGTGATGTTCGAGCACACCGAGAACGCCGACATCGCGTTGGCGGCACGGGTCGGAGATACCGACGCGTGGGGCCGACCCGTGGACCCCGCACTCGCGGGCCTCTACGGATTCCCAATGACGCCCACGAAAAGTTCCATGCATCGCTTCGATCCCGAAACCGGCGAACAGCACGAGATGG
>JANPBJ010000261.1:0-1686 GCA_031430375.1 Acidimicrobiia bacterium | reverse complement strand
CGCAACAACGAATCGATTGCCGTCGGGGTGGAGATCCCAACTGGTGATGTCAATCGTGTTGAGCGTCAGGACACGTTCGGCGGACCTGACCACGACGCCGGGTGCGCGGTCCACCCGGGCGCGGAAGAGTGTGTCGATCGGCGCGCCACTCCGCCAGTAGTAGACGTACCGACCGTCGCGCGACCAGCGGGGCGCTCCCGCGACCCCGCCACTGCCACCGCCACCGCCGAACGACAGCCGCCACTTCCCCTCGGCCACCGGCCAGGTCCGGAGCCAGACCTCTTGAGACCCCGTCTCGTTGGAGAGGAACGCGACAAGCTTCCTGTCCGGCGACACGGCGAGGCCGAACTCATTCCATGGAGCCTCGAGGTAGGGGCGCGGCTTTCCCTTGTCTGTGAGCGAATAGGTGAGCAGATCGGCGTCGTTCGCTTCGAATGACTCGAAGACGATGGTCCCGTCGTCGAGCCAGGCGGTGGCGCGCTGATTCCCGGGCAGCGTCAACACGAGCTCCTCGGCGGCACTGTTGTCGGCGGGCTTGATGTAGAGGTCCTCCCCGACGCTGTCCTTGTTGAAGAGGATCCGCTTTCCGTCGGGCGACCAGGTCGGCTGGTCGTGGTCGTTCTCCTTGTCGAAGGTGAGCTGGGTGCTCGTCCCGGTCACGAGGTCGAAGGTGTAGATGTCCGACGCCCCGCTCCTGGATGGGTCCACGTACTCGAAGACGATGGCGCGACCGTTCGGCGCAAAGCGCGGCAGCACCCGCCGGCCGGCGGGCAACCGCAGGGTGTCGGCTCGACCGGCGAAGTCCATCATCAGGAGAACGGTCTCGCCGCCTCCTCCAGCAGCGAGATTGCTGGTTCCCTCGTGGTGGACCAGAACCCCATCACGCGAGACCGAGTATCCCCGGAGCACATTGGTCGCGGCGACCCGGTCGAGCACCCGAACTGCCGATCCAGTGACGCGGTGACGGCCGAGGTCGAAGGGAACGGCGAAGAGCCCACCGTCCTCCGCGATGTAGAGCAGGTGTCCGGTTGCGACATAGCTGGCGTGCCGCGCCTGGGGGATCAGGAGCGTTGACGAGTCGGTCGCGAAGTCCAGCACCGAGACGTTGCCCCCCAAACTGTGAAGGATCCCCGAGCCGTCGGGCAGGAGGAACGGCTGTCGTCCGCCGGCCTTCGCCCACGGCTGGGCTGGACCGCCGCCGGCCGGCACGGTATGGACGCCCTGGGGGCTCGAGAAGACGATCTGGTCCTCAGTTCCCCAGTGGGCCTCGAGCGCGCCCGGTGCCGCGCTCTTTACGAGCGTGAACGCTTGCCCGCCGGTGACCGCCACCTTGATCAACGAGTTATCGGCAACCTTGCGGAACACGATCCACTCATTGTCGGGGGAGAAGCTCGGGCGGATGCCTCCATCGGTGCCGAGGATCTTCTGGAAGTCGCTCTCCCCGATGCGTCGCAGGTAGATCGCCTGCTCGGCGCCGAGCGTCCCGGCCACGGCGAGCATCGACCCGTCGGGCGAGATGGCGACGTCACTGATGAAGGGCAGGATCGCGCCGAGCGCGAGATCGAGGCGGGCCGGCCGCGGCTCGGGTTCGGAGCGGAGCCAACCCCAGGCCGCGAGGATCGTCGCAAGCAGAGCCACCGCCGCGAGCGACGCGATGATCCGCCGAGACCGCGCGCCGCCGGCGCC
>JANPBJ010000260.1:0-9331 GCA_031430375.1 Acidimicrobiia bacterium | reverse complement strand
CGGAAGGTCGGGATCGAGAAGTCATCCGCGGTGTGACCCGCGGGCGCGGCGCGCTCGCCCGAGCGGATACCGCGCAACGAATACTCGGCCGCCGGACGGTCGTGACAACTCCAACAGTTCGGGACGAACCAGTAGGCGCTGTCGAGCGCCCGCAACTCAGCCGCGGTCCGGTCTCGCACGAGGCCAGTCGCTCCCGTGGTGCGATCGACGGTGTCATCGTGCACCACGACGAGTTGACGGTCCTTGCTGAGCCGCAGGTCCAGCTCCAGCATGTCGGCGCCCGCGGCGACGGCTTGCTCATACGCGTACATCGTCTCGTGTGGTGCCTCGAGGTCACCGCCCGCATGCGCGATGTTCAACGGCCGACGCGCAAGCCATGGCGCCACCTCCGGAGTCGCGCCCGCGAGCGCCGAACTCGAGCTCGCGGTCGCTCCCCCAACCACACTGACCAACCCGATCGCGACCGCCGCGCCGAGGACCAGACACCGGAACTGTTGCGATTGCATCATGCGGGACGGTTTACGCAGTCGCGCGGTCGCGTGCAACCTCGTCGAGGTCCGCGTATTCCGTTTCGGTATCGGCCCAGTCCTCGAACTGAATCACACCGAGATCGGTAAAGCGGTCACGCAACCATCCATCGCCCGCGTCGAGCAGACCCAGCTTCTTGCAGTTCGGGACAATCTTCGAGAACAAGATGTTCTGGAACTCTTTGCGGTTGGGGTCCTGGAGCACGAGGGTGAGTGCTTCTTTCACGTCGACCCCCATTCGCTCCCACACCTCCTGCTGGAGAAAACGATCGCGCATGCGCACCGCGGCCTCGAACGCAAACTCTTGGCGCTCGCGAATCTCCTTCGAGTCGAGCTCCTTGTAGAACTCCTGGAGCGAGAGCACTCCGAACGCCACATGCCGGGCTTCGTCGCTCATCACGTAGCGGAGCAGCTTCTTCAGGAGCGGCTCGGTGGTCATCTGATGCATGAATCCGAACGCAGCGAGCGCGAGACCTTCCACCATGATCTGCATTCCGAGATAGGTCATGTCCCAACGGGAATCCGCGATGATGTCGTCGAGGAGCATCCGCAGATGGGCGTTGACGGGGTAGTGACCCGAGAGCTTGGTGTCGAGGTACTTCGCGAACACCTCCACGTGACGCGCTTCGTCCATCACCTGTGTGGCCGCGTAGTACTTCGCGTCGATCCACGGGACCGTCTCCACGATCTGCGCGGTACAGATCAGCGCACCCTGCTCACCGTGCATGAACTGGGAGAGGCTCCAGTTCTGCATCTCGATGCCAAGCTGGATCCACTGGTCTTCGGTCCAGGTGGAGAAGACGGTGCCCTTGAGTTCTACATTCTCACCGAAGACCGCGCCTCCGTTCATCTTTTCCTGATTCGCCACCGCGACCGCGGCCTGGTCCACTTCGATTGACCAGTCGAGGTCGGTCTCGGCGTTCCACTGGGAGGTCTTCGCCTTCTCGTAGAGCTTGATCAGTGCGGGACGGGAGCGGGAGTAGTCCCAGGTGAACAACGAATCCGCTTCGGCGCGCACCGTGTGAACAATCGCGTCGACATCGGAGTTACTAATGGACAGAATCGCTTCGAGGTCGTTGACGTCCTCGCGACCGATCATCTCGTAGTTCGTCGTCATGGCACTACCTCTTCAGTCGGTGGGGAGGGAACGCAGGGATCACATGACGACGGACCAGCGCGCGCGCCGCGGCAGGGTCGGTCATCACAAAAGGCGCGCGGTCGGGGTGGAGGTACGCGAGCAACACTCGCGTGCTCCACTCCGCCGCGCGCGGCGCACGGTCCGGCGGGAGGAACCGTGCGAACACCGGAGTGAATCGGCGGACCGACTCGGCAAACATTCGGTCGCCGCCTTCGAAGGACAGCGATGGAAGCACCACCTCGGGTTCGAGGTCGAGTGCCCGCTGGAGCGCCGAGTGCGTCACGATCGCCCGAGCCGCCGCGACGAACATCGCGGTGACCGCATCTTCGAGGTCGGCCGCACCGTCCGCGCTTGCGATGATCTCGTCGGTCACGCTGTCGATCTCGGAATGAACCGCGGCGTCGACGACCGCTGCCCGGTTGGGGAAGTAGCGGTACACCGTCGCTCGGGAACAGGAGGCCTCGCGGGCGATGTCATCGAGGGTGGTCTTCGCCACTCCGTGGCGGCCGAGGCACACCATCGCCGCATCCAGGATCCGGACCTCGACATCGTCCACGCGCGAATCAAGCGTTTCGACGGCAGTGGGAGCACCGGACATGGTCTTGAGACAATATTACGATAAGCGTCTCATCGTCAATGTGTCTTAGGTCACTGCCTTGTCTGACCCTCCGCTCGCACCTCTGGTGGTGTGCGTCAGATCTGCTCGCTCCGTGTCTGCTCGCCTCCGCAAGCTCCGGCTCGGGAACGGGTCGCGACCGAACGGAGCGCAGCGGAGTGAGCAGCGAGGTAGGGAGCCCACGAACTCCCCAAGTCCCTTGACTGGCGACCGGACGAGCAATCAGCCCGACGGGCAATCAAATAAGGATCCCGGCCAGGAGTTGGGTGCGGACCAGGGTGGCGACTTCGGACGGGTCGTCGAGGTTCCAGTCGCCGTGAGAGGCGATCAGCGACAGGATCATGCGAGCCACGAAGTCGGCGGATTCTTGAAGGTCCACCTCGGCGAGCACCCGTCCTGCCGCTCGGTCGCGCTCCAGGTAGGGCAGCAGAAACTCGGTGATGAACTGCAACGGCCGGTCCTGCTCTGTGGTGAGCAACGGCAACAGCTTTTCTGGTTCAGTGATCAGGATGGTCTGTAACACCTGGTGTCCGTGCACCGCCGCGTGCGCATAGATCAGGCCGCTCTCCACCAGCGACGCGAAGTCCGGCGCACCAGCCACCGCCTCCGCGAGCCGACCAAAGAACCTTCCCATCTCCCACCCGACGGCGGCCCGCAACAACTCTTCTTTCCCGCCGGGGAATGCGCGATAGACCGAGGCGCGAGACACGCCAGATTCCTTGACAACATCTTCGATCGTTGTCTTGGCCATGCCGAAACGCGCCACACAAACGTATGCACCTTCGAGCACTCGCTCGCGTAAGGCGACGTCGCCGACACTCACCCGTCGAGCAATGTTTCGAGGCCGATCGTGAGTCCGGGGAACTCAGCCACCCGACGTACTCCGAGCATGACGCCCGGCATGAACGACGACCGATCGAAGGTGTCGTGGCGGATCGTGAGCGACTGCCCGGTCGTTCCGAGAATCACTTCTTGGCTAGCAATCATCCCGCGCATGCGCACCGAGTGAACCCGAATCGCGCCGTCGGCCAAGCCGCCCCGAGCGCCTTCGGCGACGACGGTCGTAGTGGGATCAACCGCCCAATCTTTGGATGCCGCACTCATACGGCGGGCAGTCGTCATCGCCGTACCCGAAGGCGCGTCGACCTTCTGGTCGTGATGGAACTCGATGATCTCGGCGGTCTCGAACCACGGCGCCGCGAGCTCGGCGAACCGCATCATCAACACTGCGCCGATTGCGAAGTTCGCCGCGATGATCGCGTTGGCGGGCGAATGGGTGAACAGCTCGGCGTACTCGTCGAGGTCGTCGGTGGAGAATCCCGTCGTTCCCACCACCGCGTGCACATCGTGCGCAGCGCACCACCGCAGATTCTCGCGGGCGGCGTCGAGCACGGTGAAGTCGATCGCCACCTGCGCGCCCGCGTCGAGCAACGCCGACGCGTCGGCTGTGATCACCAGATCAGTACCGTCGACGGTTTCGCCGGCTCGGAACGGATCCACTGCCGCAACCAACTCGAGGTCGTCGGTCTCACGCACCGCCGCGCAGATCGTGGCACCCATGCGACCACCGGCTCCGAATACTCCGACCCGTTTCATCTCGCCACACTACCGACGCCGGAAGACCGGCCCTCGTTCTCAACCGCGTTCTCAACTCTCGCCCTCAACCGTCGGCACGCCGCCCGGCTCAGGCTGCGACGTCGCCGACCAGGTCGGCCGCATGCAGCGGACCCACCACGGAGAGCACGTGCTCGTCGGTCTTGAAGACGCGGTCGATGATCCGCCGCAGATCCTCGGGCGTCACTGCTTCCACGGCCTCGACCAACGAGTCCACACTCGGCACTTCTCCCAGTGTGAGCATCCCGCGGCCGAGCCGATGCATTCGGCTCGAACTCGTCTCGAGCGCGAGCGCGGTCGAACCCTTCAGATGACCCTTGGCCGCGGAGACCTCGGCATCAGAGACTCCATCGGCGACGAGGCGTTGCAGCTCGTTGCGTACGACGTGCAGCGTCTCGGCGATCCGTTCCGGTGCCGTCCCTGCGTACACCGACATCGAACCAACCGATTCGTAGGCCGCACGGTATGAGTAGACGGAGTACGCGAGGCCACGTCGTTCGCGAATCTCTTGGAACAGCCGAGACGACATCCCGCCGCCGAGCAGTTGATTGAGAACCGACAGCGCGTAGCGATCCGGGTCGTCGCGCGCGATCGACCGCATCGACACCACCAGGTGAGCCTGTTCCAGCGCACGATGCTCGCCGGTCACACTCAGCGGAGTCCGTTGCGGGACCGCGATGCGCGCCGGACGCGTGCCCCGTGCGTCGGGGAGTCGCGCCGCCACGTGGTCGAGCACGGTCTGGTGGTCGAGATTCCCGGCAGCCGCGATGACCACGTTGCTCGGGCAGTAATGCGCCCGGTGATACGCCGCGATGGTGTCGCGACTCATCGCCGCAATCGATTCACGCGTCCCGAGCACCGACCGTCCGAGCGGATGGCCCGTGAACAGCGCCTCGTTCGCGAGCTCGTGGACCACGTCGTCGGGTGCATCGTCACGCATCCCGATCTCTTCGAGGATCACCCGCCGTTCGGACTCAACATCGTCGGGACGAAACGCCGGAGTCCAGACCACATCCGCCAGGATGTCGAGTGCAAGCCCAAGATGATCTTCAGGAACTCGCACGTAGAAGGCCGTGTACTCCTGGGTGGTGAAGGCGTTCATATCGCCGCCCACCGACTCGATGGCGCTGGCGATCTCTGCCGCGCTGCGTTGCTCCGATCCCTTGAAGAGCAGGTGCTCGAGGAAGTGACTCGCGCCGAACTGCGTGTCGTTTTCGTCGACCGCGCCGGTACCGACCCAGAAGCCAACGGCTACGGAGCGCAACTCCGGCATGGACTCGGTCACGACCCTTGCGTCGCCGATCACGCTGGCCTCGACCAGATCACCGGCCTCGCGCGCTCCGCGTTCATCGAACAACCCTATTTGGGAGGTTTTGACGGTTATTTGTGAGGTACGAGTCCCCCGAGTTGATCCACCCAAGCCATTCACAGGAGGCATATCGACGCTCCCCGTGGCCACCTGGAGGCGTTTCGTCACTCCCAGCGCGAACAACCCGCGAGCCAGACACAACTTTGGCGGTGCCCAACGGGTGATACCCCGTGAACACCGCCAAAGCGGGTCGTACTGTCGAGCGTCGGGTAACCCAAACAGGGTGTTACCCGAATGAGCGGCTGCTCGTATGAGCGGCTGCTCGTATTAGCGGCTGCTCGTATTAGCGGCGACGCGATCCACCACCGCTGCTCCGACGACCGCCGCGACCACGGTCGCCGCCACCATCAGGGCGCCCGGCCTCGGCCGGGCCGAGGTCACCGAACTCGGCCTTGGCCTGCTCGTCCCACGACGCCTCGAACGACGCAACCTTCGGGGCGTCGGCACGGTCGACGCCGTCCCCAGAACCGCCGTCCCGAGAACCCCGGTCGCGAGAACCGCGGTCGCTGTCGCCCCGGTCACGGCTGCGTGAAACGCGTCCACGCCCGCCATCGCCACCGTCGGACCCGCCACCATCGGAGCCGCCACCGTCGTTCGATGATCCGTCACCTTCGCCAGAGCCACCAGAGCCGTCGCCGCCCTCGGGTGCGTCACCCGCGAGCGAGAGTGAGAGCTTGCCCTGGTTGTCAATGTCGTCCACCCGCACCAGGACCTCGTCGCCGAGGCTAAAGACGTCCTCAACCTTGTCGATGCGCTTGCCGCGCCCGATCTTGGAGATGTGGAGCAGACCATCTCGGCCCGGCAGGATGTTCACGAACGCACCGAACTTGGTGATGTTCACGACCTTGCCGGTGTACTCCGCGCCGATGTCGGCCGTGGGTGGGTCAAGGATCAGCTCGATGCGGCGGCGAGCCTCATCGACCTTCGTACTGTCCTTCGAGCCCACACTCACCGTGCCGACGACACCGTCGTCGGACACTGCAATGTCGGCACCGGTTTCCTGCTGAATGGTGTTGATGACCTTGCCCTTGGGGCCGATGACCTCACCGATCTTGTCGATCGGAATCTCAAAGCTGATGATCTTCGGTGCGGTCGGGCGGACGTCCTCGCGGGGTCCGTCGATCGCGCCTTCCATCACCTCGAGGATCTTCAACCGTGCGTCCTTCGCCTGCTGCAACGCCGCGGCGAGCACATCAGTCGGGAGCCCGTCGATCTTGGTGTCGAGCTGGAGCGCGGTCACAAAGTCGGCGGTACCGGCAACCTTGAAGTCCATGTCGCCGAACGCGTCTTCGGCGCCGAGGATGTCGGTCAACGTGGTGTACGTGCCCTCGGCGTAGACGAGACCCATCGCAATACCGGCGACGGCCGCCTTCAGCGGAACCCCCGCATCCATCAACGACAGGCTCGAGCCACAGACCGACGCCATCGAGGTGGACCCGTTCGATGCGAGCACGTCGGAGACGACGCGCAGCGCGTAGGGCCACTCCTCTTTGGTCGGAACCACCGGAACGAGCGCCCGCGCCGCCAGCGCGCCGTGGCCGATTTCCCGGCGCTTCGGCGAACCGACGCGGCCGGTCTCACCGGTGGAGAACGGCGGGAAGTTGTAGTGGTGCATGTAACGCTTGCGGTCGTCGAGGCCGAGCGTGTCCACGATCTGCTCCATACGCAGCATGCCAAGCGTGGTGACCGAGAGCACCTGGGTCTCACCGCGCTGGAAGAGCGCGGAACCGTGGACGGTGCCGACGATGCCGATCTCGGCCGAGATCGGACGAAGGTCTGCCGTGCCCCGACCGTCGATACGACGACCCTCACTCGCGATGCGCTTGCGCACTACTTGCTTCTGGAGCGACCGGAACGCCTTCTTGACTTCGCCACCGCGTCCCACGAACGCGCCCGGCGCGTCGGGAGTGCCGGCCAACGTTGCGATCAAGGCCGCCTGGATCTCGTCAAGGCGGGTGTTGCGGTCGTGCTTGTCGGCGACGGCCATCGCGTCGTTCGTGGTGGTGCGGGCTTCGCCGGCAACGGCCTCGAAAATCTCGTTCGAGTAGTCGACGTGGACGTCGTACGCGATCGGCTCGATCGGGCCGTTCGCCGCGATGACCTTGGCGCGGAGCTCGTCCTGAAGGTCGATCGAAACGCCGATCCACTCTTTGGACGCTTCGATGCCCAAGGCGATGGTCTCTTCGGTCACCTTCGGGGCACCCTGCTGGTACAGCTCCCAGCTGGCTTCGGTACCACCGGCCTCCACCATCATGATGGCGATCTCGCCGGCATCGGTACGCCGACCGGCAACGATCAGCTCGAACGTGGACTCGTCCCCCTCGATGTACGTGGGATGCGCGATCCACTCGCCGTCCTTGTGCGCCATACGCACCGCGCCGATGGGACCATTGAACGGGATCCCCGAGATCATGAGCGCGGCGGACGCGCCGTTGATCGAGATCACATCGTGCGGGTTCTCCTGGTCCGAGCCGAGGATGGTCGCAATAACCTGTACCTCGTTGCGGAACCCTTCGGGGAAGCTCGGCCGCAGTGGGCGGTCGGTCAGCCGACAGGTCAGGATCGCCTCTTCGCCCGGACGACCTTCACGCCGGAAGAACGAGCCGGGGATCTTGCCCGCGGCGTACATGCGCTCCTCGACGTCGACAGTCAAGGGGAAGAAGTCGATGCCCTCGCGGGGCTTGGAGGTGGCAACGGTGGACAAGATCACCGTCTCACCGACCTGCACCACCACGGCGCCATCGGCGAGGGCGGCAAGCTTGCCGGTTTCAATGGACATGGTCAGTCCGGCCGCGTTGATAGGGCCGGAAACGCGAATCGCGTCACCCATGGGTGCGCTCCTCTCACTCTCCGTCGCTCGCGCGACGGTGTTGGGGTGAGGGGCGGTTCTCAGTGGTCAACGCTCGAGCCCATCGCTGCCAGACGACGTTCAAGCGGTGGCGACTGAGCACCCCCACCTCACGGTTGGTTCACGCGCCCGGATATGGATCCGTACGCGAAGAAGAGACGGCACATGCCGACCCTTCCCTCCGTGTTATCGGCGGAGACCGAGTTTCGCGATCAGCGACCGATACCGCTCGACGTTGTTGCGCCGGAGGTAATCCAGCAAACGGCGGCGTTGACCGACGAGCATCAGGAGACCTCGACGGCTGTGATGATCCTTTTTGTGGATCTTCAGGTGCTCCGTGAGATGGTTGATGCGTCCCGTGAGGAGCGCAACCTGCACCTCCGGCGAGCCGGTGTCGGTCTCGTGGAGGCGGTGCTCGGCGATCGTTGCAGTGGTATCGGGCATGCGAGAACAAGAATCCTTCGATTGCGGAAGCAGGCAACCTACCACGGACCGCCCGCACCCGCCCGCTCGGGGGTTTGGGCGGGTTCCAGCCCATGGTTGCAACGAGAATACGTCGTACCACCTGCACGCTCAGGAAGTGAGGAGCGCGGCGATGCGTTCGTAGCGGGGGTCGTCGTCACCCGCGATACGTCCGACCCAGCGAAGGATCTCCGCGGTGTCGAGCGGGGTTCCCGCGTCACGGATCGCGTCGATGTCGACCCAATCCTTGGCACGATCAAAGATCGTCTTGCACACGACAAGATGGTTCGCGCTCAGCACCGGGATCGTGGCCTCCGCGAAGGGGACTACGCGCACTGCCTCGGCCGCGGCGTCGTGAAAGCGGTCGTAGCTGAAGAAAAGATCGACGGGCGTGTCGTCCCACCAGAGGCGCACCTGGCCATCGCGATCCACGTGTTCCAACGAACCGGTGACACCGAGCGGCGCAATCAATGCCACGACCTCGTTCGCACGCATCTCGGGTACGAAGACGTTGAGGTCGATGTCGATCGTCGATCGCGGCTCTGCGTAGTACGCAAGCGCGATCGCTCCCCCAAAGGCATGCGCCACTCGATGCGGGTCTTTGTCCAATGCCCCGCCCAGCGCGCTATGGAGCGCAACGATCTTCTCCGGGAGCGATCGGCGGGTCATGAAGTGACCCGCGGAAACGCCAATGGTCCGCGAGATCGCCGCACGGGAATCGCATCGGCGAGCAGCAAGACGTCGACGAGGCGCTCTG